>JAQGON010000076.1 GCA_028293565.1 Verrucomicrobiota bacterium
TCGCGGCCGAGCCGCTGTCGACGAGGTTGATCTCCGCGTAGCCGATGTTCGAAAGATGGTGGTCGATGTTGCCGACCGGCCGCGGGAACCGCGCCTTGAGCCGCTCGCCCGGCCGTCCCTGGTCGGCGGAATCGACGAACACCGCCGCATACTCGCGCGCGTCGCGCAGCATGTCGTCCGCGCGCAGAAACCTCATCCCGGGCACGAGAAACTGCAGCCGGCGCGGAACCGCGTCGGCATTGACGCACGCCACGTCGTAGCCCGCGGCCGCCAGGACGCGCGCGAGCCCGACCTGAGACCCGATGCAGTCGCCGTCGGGCCGGGCGTGGCCGACGACCGCCACGCGCTGCCCGCGCAGGCGCTCGAGGAGGCGCTGGAATTCGCCGGCCAGGTTCGGGTAAAACGCGCTCACGGTTCTTCGTCGGCGGCCGGGCTCGCCGGCGGGGCGACTTCGTCGATCAGGCTCAGGAGCCGGCTGCTGCGGGCGACGGACTGGTCGAGGACGTAAGTGAAGCGCGGCAGGTACTTCAGCACGATGCGGCGGCCGAGCTCGCGGTGGAGCTCCCTCGAGCGCGAGCGCAGCCAGCGGAGTTTCTGCTCGACGAAGTCCTCGTCGCCGACGACGGAAACGAACACCCGGGCGTCGCGCAGGTCGGGGGCGACCCGCACCTCGGTGATCGTGATCGCCACGGCCTCGCTCTGGTGGCGCTGCCGGAGGATCGCGCTGAGTTCCCGCTGGATCAGCTCGTTGACGCGAAGGGTGCGGTTGGACATTTTATCGGAGACGGATCGGAGATCGCAGTTCGGAGATCGGAGATCGGAATACCGGTCAAAAGATGCGCGTCGATAAAAAGGGAATCAAGCGTACCCGGAATATAGTTGTGTCCGCCCTCAGGAAGAGCCCGAGACATTCGGCGTGTGTTCTGCTGCGGTGGAAGCCGGTCGACGATCTCCGAACTGCGATCTCCGAACTGCGAAACGGTCAGAGCGAAGCTCTGACCTTCTGCACTTCGTAGCACTCGATCAGGTCGCCGGCCTGGTAGCCGTTGAAGTCGTCGAGCTTGATGCCGCACTCGAGGCCCGCGCGGACCTCGTTGGCGTCGTCCTTGAACCGCTTCAGCGTCGCGATCTTGCCCTCGTGGACAATCTCCTTGCCGCGGCGCAGCCGGGCGGCGGCGTTGCGGTTGATCTTGCCCTCGGTGACGAGACATCCGGCGACGAAGCCCTTGGCGAGCGGGAACACCTGGCGGACCTCCGCCACCCCGGTCTTCGTTTCCTTGAGATCCGGGTCGAGCAGGTCCGCCATCATTTCGCGGACCTTGTCGCCGAGCTCGTAAATGATCTCGTAGGTCTCGACGCGAACGCCGTGATGCTTCGCGAGCGAGGTCACGCCATTCTCGAGCTTGGTGTGGAAACCGACGATGATGGAGCCCGCGGCGCCCGCCATCAGGACGTCGTTTTTCGTCACGATGCCGACGTCGATGCCAACGATCTCGAGCGAGACCTTCGCGCTCTTGATGCCCTCGAGCACCGAGCGGATCGCCTCGGCGGAGCCGAACACATCCGTTTTGATGATGAGCTTGAGCACCTTGGCTTGCGTGGCGGCGATGTTCGCGAACAGCTGCTCGACGGAAACTTCCTTCGGCACCGCATCGGCGGTGGTCGTCACCTGCTTGAGCCGGAACTGCTCCTCTTCGGCGAGCTTCTCGGCCTCGCGGGTGTTCTTGACCGCCTTGAAAGTCGCGCCGCTGTCGGGCGTGCCGGACCAGCCGATCACGCGCACCGGTGTGCCCGGAGGCGCTTCCTTCAGGTTGCCGCCCTTGTCGTCGTACATCGCGCGGACGCGTGCGTAGGTCGCGCCGCTCACGACGGCGTCGCCGATGCGCAGGGTCCCGCGCTGGACGATGACGGTCGCCAGCGGACCGCGGCCAAAATCGATTTCAGACTCGATGATGATGCCCGTCGCCTCGGCCTTCGGGTTGGCCTTCAGCTCGAGGACGTCGGCCTGGAGGAGGATCATCTCGAGCAGCTGGTCGATGCCCTGGCCCTTGATGGCGGCGACCGGCACGGTGATCGTTTCCCCGCCCCAGTCCTCGGGGGCGATATTGCGCTGCTGCATCTGCGCCTTCACCTGATCGAGGTTGGCGCCCTTCACGTCCATCTTGTTGACGGCGACAATCAGCGCGACCTTGGCGTTCTGGGCGTGCTGGAGCGCCTCGTCGGTCTGCGGCATGAAACCGTCGTCGGCCGCCACCACGAGGACCGCGATGTCGGTGACATTGGCCCCGCGGGCGCGCATCTTGGAAAACGCGGCGTGGCCCGGAGTGTCGAGAAAAGTGATCTTCCGGTCGTGGTGCTCGACCTGGTACGCGCCGATGTGCTGGGTGATTCCGCCCGCCTCACCGCCGGCGACGTCGGCCTTGCGGATCGCGTCGAGCAGGGACGTCTTGCCGTGGTCGACGTGCCCGAGAATGACCACCACCGGGGGACGCGGCACGAGGAACTTCGACTCGTCCTCCTCCGCCGGCTTTTCCTTTTTCTCCTTCTGCGCCGCGGCGGGATCGCCGCGGTGCTTGATCTCGAGGAGAAAGCCGTGCTTTTCGGCGACCTTGACGGCGATCGCCTCCTCGATGTTGGAATTCATCGAGGCGAACCCGCCCGCCTGGTTCAGCTCGGAGATGAGCTTGAACGGCTTCAGGCCGAGGGCCGTCGCGAAGTCGCGGACGACGATCGGGGGCTTGAGATGGATGGTTTTGACCTCACCGGCAGGAACCGGAGCGGCGGGCGCGACCGGCGCCGGAGCCGGCAGAGGGGCCGGCGAGGAGGTTCCCGGGAGCGGCGGCGGCGCGCTGGGCGCGAGGGGCGCGGCGCGGAGCGGAAGCGGCGGCGGAGTCGAGGCCCGCACCGGAATGGAAAGCGGAGCCGGCGACGCCGAAACGTGGGGCGCGACAATGGCGGGGGGCGCGGATGGGCGCTGCGGCGTGGCGACCGGCATCGGCGACTTCGCCATCGGTGGCGGCGCGGCGACGGGGGCGCGGGGCGGAGGCGGCGCCACGGGAGGGGCGCGGGTCGGCATGGGCGGCGCGAGCGGCGCGGACTTGGCCGCGGCGGCGCGGGCTTCCTTTTCGCGCGTGATGTCCTGGACGGTTTTCACGAACGGACCGACCGGCATCTTCGCCTTCGCCGGCTCGACGGCGACCTCGGGCGCCGCGGGTGCGGCCACCGGCTCAGCGGGCTGTGCCGCGCGTTTCGCGGCGAACTCCTGGTCGATCTCCTGCTCGTAGATTTTGCTGACCGTGCTCGAAACCGACTTGGTGTCCGCCGAAACGTAGCCGCGCTCCTTGAGCAAGGTCAGCATGTCCTTGCCCTCCATATTGTGGCGCTTGGCGAGTTCGTGAATGCGGATGCTCATCAGTTTGGTTCGGTGACGTCGGGTTATTTTTGCGCGACGCGCGCAGTGATGGCCTGGGCTTCCTCGGGGGTGAAGCCTCCGCTGACCAGGTCGTCGGCTTCGACGCCTTGAAAGGCCGCGGGGGAATTGATGCCCATGTCGACGAGCCGTCCGGCGATCGCGGCGTCGAATGCGTAGGTCTTGAACAGCAGCGCGATCGCGTTGCCGCGCGGGTCGTCGCCGACCGCGTGGAACTCCTCGATGTCCAGCCGCCAGCCGATCAGCCGCGACGTGAGCCGCGCGTTCTGGCCCTTGCGCCCGATGGCGATGGCGAGGTCGTCGGTGGCGACCTTCAGGACGATCCGGTGATTCTTCTCGTCGATCGCGATCTCGCGCGGCGCCGCCGGCTTGAACGCCTCGATGATCATTTCGCGCGGATCGGCGAAGTAGCGGATGATGTCGATCTTCTCGCCGCCGAGCTCGCGCACGATCGTCTTCACGCGCGCGCCGCGGGCGCCGACGCAGGCGCCGACCGGATCGACCTTGGGATCGGTGCTGGTGACGGCGATCTTCGTCCGGTAACCCGGCTCGCGGGCGAAGGCCTCGATCTTGACGGTGCCGTCGGCGATTTCGGTGACCTCGAGCTCGAACAGGCGGCGGACAAACTTCGGGCTGGCGCGGGAAAGGATGATCTCGGGCCCGCGCGGCGTGGAGTCGATCGACAGCAGGAGGCAGCGGATGCGTTCGCCGGGCTGGTATTCCTCGCCCGGGACCTGCTCCTTGCCGGTCATGACGGCCTCAGCCTTGCCGAGATCCACATAGAGATCGTTGCGTTCGCGGCGCCGGACGGTGCCGGTCACGATGTTGCCGACCTGGTCCTTGAAATCGTCGTAGATGCGGTCCTTCTCGAACTGGCGCAGCCGCTGCATGACGGCCTGGCGGGCGGTTTGCGCCGCGATCCGGCCGAGGGTCGAAGGATCGATTTCCTTTTCCAGCATCTCGCCGATCTGGATGCCGGGCTTCAGGGCCTGCGCCTTCTCGATGTGGATCTCCGCCTTCGGATTGCTGATCGAATCCACCACCTTGAGCAGCGACCAGGCATGGAGCTGCCCGTTCTTCGGGTTGATCTCGATCTTCAGTTCCTGTCCAGAGTTAACTCCCTTTTGCGCCGCGGTTTTCAACGCATTGGCGATCGTGGCGATCATGTCGGCACGAGGAATGCCTTTCTCCTTCTCCATGTATTCAAGGACTGAAAGTATTTCGCTGCTCATAAGGTTGGAATTGAGGGAAAAAAAAAGCGGGCCGCAGGGCCCACCTTTTCGAAAGTGAGGGTGATTGAGTCGGACAAATTACCGAGTGGCTCCAAATATTGTCAAGCCCCCGTCCCCGTCTGCAGAGGGCAATCTCCGCCACCAGGCGTATCGGGCCCGATCCGCCCGCGCTCATGGAGCCGGAGCCGCGTGCCCCTCCTGCTCCAGAAGCCATCCGAAGAGGCCCTGCCCCAGCCCGTGGGTGAACGGATGCGCGCGGCCGTCGACGACCCCGAGGGCCGAAAGCGCGCGCGTGACCGCCGGCGGAAGATCGCCCGCATACCAATGATGCCAGAGACCTTCCACCTGCGGGAAAGCCTGCGCCGCCAGCAACGGCAGAAACCCATCGCACACCAGAGTGTCGAAACGCGTGCCCGGGATGCCAAGCGCGCCAAGGCCGGAGGCGAGGCGGCGGCGCAGCGCCGACAGCGAATGCTTCCTTCGCACGATGCCCGTGGAAAATTCGGGCAGGACGACCGGCAGCTCGGGCGCAATTTCCACCAGCCGCGCTGGCCAGTCCGGCTCGGCGCGGCACCAGGCGGCGTATTGGGAGAGGCGCAGCCGGGGACGATTGCCGGGCCGGACGCCCTGAAGGCTCCAGGCTCCCGCCTCGCCGTCGAGCAGGGTTGCGGGATCCGCTTCTCCCCTGCCCCAGGCTTCGAGCGGACACGCCGAGGCGATCCGCAGCATCGGCGCGCGGTTGAAACGGTAACCCAGAATTTCCAGCGCCGTGCAATGGCAAGCCTCCCGCCAGCCGAGGCGCGTCACCCGCACGCGCGCAAAACCTGCCTTCTGCGCCCATCGCTGCGCCGCGTGCCGTTGCAGGAGGGCGCGCAGCTCGGTTTCGGGCAGCGGCGCGAGCTCCTCCGGGATCCGCGACGTCGGCCGGTTGGCCAGCGTGGCGAGCGCCTCCTCGGCGGCGAACTGCTCGATGTCGTGATCCAGCAGCGGCAGGAGCGCCACGACCGGAATCGCCTCGCCCCCCGCGCCCCGCGTCACATGCGCGGAATCCGGGGGAAACAGCACGACATGCAGGACGACGGAATTGTACGCAGGGTCGAGCGCGTGGCCGTGCGCGGCCCAGCCGTCCGCGTGCAGGTGGATCTCGACGTCGCCCGTGATCTCGGCGCCGCCTCCGAGCGAGAGCCTCGCTCCCTTGAAATCGGGACCGCCGAGCAGGTTCCATTTGCCCGGATGCCGCAGCGCGACGCTGCGTCCGTCTGTGGCGCGCATTCCGCCGCGATCGAATTCGCCGCGCAGCCAGATTTTCTGCAGCAGCTTCTCCGGAAACGAATACGAGCCATAGAGGCCCTGGATTTCGGCGACCTGCCGGCCGGAGGTGAAATCGTCGGATGAAACCATGGGAGTCCTGCGATCGCCGGAAGGCGGAAGCGCGAAAAGGCGGGAAGAGCGAGGAGCGCGAGAACGGAAACGGTTACTCCGCCTTTTCGCCCCTCGCCGTCCGGCGATCAAGGGCCGGGTTTCGGGTGCGGGTGCGGCGCCGCCGTCGCGCCGATGGAGACGAGCCCGCCCCGGATGCCGAGGTGGATCAGTTCGGCGGCGGTTCGCACCCCGAGTTTGCGGACGAGGTTAGCGCGGTGAAACTTCACCGTGCGTTCCGTGACGCGGCATGCGTCGGCGACCTCCTTGTTCAACATCCCGCCGGCCACCAGTCCGAGCACCTGCCGCTCGCGTTCGGTCAATCCCGCGAGCCGCGCCTGCACCGCGCGGATTTCGGCGTCGTGCCGCAGCGCCGCGCGCACGCTGAGCAGCAGCTTCGCGTCGTCGACAGGCTTCGTCAGGAAATCGACGGCCCCGCCCTTCATCGCCTCGACGGTCCACGGGATCGATTTGTGGCCCGTGAGAAAGATGAGCGGAATGTGGCTGCCGCGCGCCTTCAGTTCGCGCTGGAGGAGGAGGCCGTTGACGTTCGGCATCGCGAGGTCGCAGATGACGCACCCGTGACAGGCCGGGTCGAACTGGGCCAGGAAGAGCTCGGACGACTGGTAAACCTGGACGGTGTAATGCGACGCCCGAAGGAGGAAACCGAGCGCCTTCAACACCCGCACGTCGTCATCGACGGCAAAGAGCGTGGGCGGCGCCTTCAGCATGCCGGGGCAACGATTAGTGCGGTTCCGGCGGCCGGCAGCGCGAGAACGAAACGCGCGCCGGGGCCGGCGGGGTTGTTCGACGCCGTGATTTTGGCGCGGTGCGTCTCGGCGATCAGTCGGCAGATGGTGAGGCCGATGCCCATTCCGGCGGGCTTCCGGGTCTTGAAGGGATGAAACAGTTTCCGGTGGACGTCCGGCGCGATGCCCGCGCCGGTGTCGATGACCGCGAGCGAAACGCGGCCCGTGTCGTCGAGGCGCGTGGAAAGGATCAGCCGCCGTTCAGATTCGGCGGTCGCCGCCATCGCCTCGCACGCGTTGCGCACGAGGTTGGAGATGATCTGGATGATCTGGACCGGGTCCGCGTGAATGGCCGGCAGGTTTTCCGCCAGCTCGAGGACCGGGACGATCGCGCAGCGGGAGGTTTCGTTTCTGGCGAGGCGGAGGGCGTCGGCGACGAGCTTGTTGAGATCCACCCGCTGACCCGGGACGGTTTCGCGGTGGGTGAGCGCCTGCAGCCGATGGACGACCGCGGCGGCGTGCTGGCTGGTCTCGACGATGTGATCGAGCATGGCGTCGAATTCCGGCTGGCTCGCGCCGGCGTGATTCAGGCGCAGCTTGAGCGCCTGGCCGGTGAGGACGATGCCGGTGAGCGCCTGCCGGATTTCGTGGGCGATGGCGGAGGAGAGTCCGCCGATCGCCGCGGAATCGGGAGTCTCGCGCGGCGACGACTTGCTGGGGAGGGTCCGGGGACGCTCGTCGATGACGAGCGGGGCCTCGGTTGAAACGATTTCGGTTCGCATCGAACCGTCATGATGAATATTCCGCAACATTCGACGCCCTTGACTACCGGGTTCCCGGTAGAGACTGCGCGCTGGAGACTTGCGTTAGCCGTCCACAACGAAGGCTTGCCCGCGCCGAGCGCGGGCTTGAGTTTCGCGTGCGCCGCGCATGATCAGCGGCGTGGGTTTTGAAGGAGAGGTGGCAGAGTGGTCTATCGCGGCGGTCTTGAAAACCGCTGAGCCGAAAGGCTCCGGGGGTTCGAATCCCTCCCTCTCCGCCATTTTTCTCCTCTGAGGAGAGAAAACCCGAAGCTAGGTTGCCCAGTTGACGTGGGCAACCTAGACCATGAGTCAACCTACGTTCTCCGTCAGCCGGTTTGAAAACCGAAACGGTGTGTTCTCGTTCCGCGTCGATGGGCGTCTAAACGGCGTCCGCATCCGGCGCAATTTCAAGTCCCAAGAAGAAGCCGCCGCCGAAAAATCCGCCCTCCAGCTCAAGGCGCTGCAACTGGTCGCCGGCCTGCAATCCGTCCCCACAACCCTCACGACCGAACAAGTCCGGGATGCGGAGGCGGTCTTTCGCCGAATCGCCGACCGGGGCCACTCGCTCGCGTTCTACGTCGAATATGCGCTTGCGCATCACCGGGAGCCGGCCACGCAAAAGCTGCTTTCCGAAGCCGTAGCCGACTACCTCGCAACCAAGGATCACGAGCACGAACAGGATTTGCTCTCGGAGCCGCACCTGACCCGCATGAAGCGGGACTTTGTCCGGCTGCAAAAGCACTTCCCGAAGGCGACGGTTTCTGACCTGACCGCGCCGAAATTGCTGGGGTATTTCGAGGCGCGCCGGGCGTCGCTCAAGACCTTCAACAACCGGCGCGGCATCGTTTCGACCTTCCTCAAGTTTGCGCTGCAACGCGACTGGATGGCGGACAATCCGCTTGTGAAAATCCCGCCGCGCCGGATTCGCCGTCGGCGGAGCAGTGCCGCCACGCTCACCGCGGAGCAGGCCGGAAAGCTCATGGAGTTCATCGAAGAGAACTACCCGACCGCCGTCCCGTTCTTCGCGCTCTGCCTCTTCGCCGGCATCCGGCCTTGCCTCCGCACCGGGGAAATCCTCCGGCTCAAGCCAGAACACGTAAAGCTCGCCGAGAACGTCATCCGCATCGACGGCGAGGTTTCCAAGGTGCGCGAGCCGCGCACGGTGACGATTCAGTCGAATCTCGCGGCGTGGCTTCAAGCCTACCCGTTGAAGAAATTTCCGATCATCCCGGCGAACCTCCAGCATATCCGCGAAAAGGCCGTCGAGAAATTCACCCTCTCGCATGACGTGATGCGGCACACGTTCATTTCGATGCACGTCGCCAAATTCCGGTCAATCGGCGAAGCCGCGCTGCAAGCGGGCAATTCCGAGAGCATCATCCGCAAGCATTACCTTGATCTCAAAGACGCGCCAGAAGCCGAGGAATTTTGGGGTATCCTCCCAAAGCAGGCCGAAGGTCCCGCCGCTCCGAAACCGGAAACACCGCCGGCCCCGGCGTTGCGGGCGGCAGCGTAGCATGTAACGGACGCTCAGGCACCGCGCCTCGAACACGGCGCGGTGCCTCGCGAACCGTTGGAACTACTTTGAAGGAGGATTGTTGCCCCGGCCGCCGCCGGAGGGTTGACCCGGATTTGTGCTCGGCCAGTTGGGGTTGCCCCCGCCGCTGCTTTTACCGCCGCCACCGCTCTTGCCACCGCCGCCCTGAGAACTTCCTTTGCTCATGGTGAGATCCTTCTTCGTTGACTGTTGGAGTGTCTAGCGCACGCAGAGTGCGTGCCGACAGGTCAGACGCATTCTGGCCGTCAAACATTCACACCGCTGGCCAGAAAATGAAGGTCTCGCCATCACTCGCGCCGGGCGAACAATACCTCCAATCATGAGCCTGCTCGAAAATCTGGAACGTCTCATCACCGAGCGGGGATCGTCGGCGATTCTCAAGGAACGAATTGATCTGATTCGTGAGCAGATCGCGGCGCTGGAACGAAAAAACACCCAGCTCGTCGAGAGCCTTAAACTCGCCGAAGCCAAAGCCGTGGTGCTGGAAGCCGAGAACAAGGAATTGCGAAATCAGCTCAAAGCCCACGAGCGGAACGACGAGAAATTGGGCGATGCCACGGTTACGGTTCTGCGCTTTCTTTTCGAGCGCGGCGACGAAGCCTCGGCCGATTTTGCCGCCTACGAACTGAGGCAGCCGGAAAGCGTGGTGGAACATCATTTCGATATTTTACGCCAGCGCGGGTTCATCCGCCAAAGCGGACGCTACATGCGCACGGCAGACATTGCGCCGGGTGGCCCAGCGTTTCGCCTGACACCGGAAGGCCGGGCATTCTACATGCAATTGACGGCTGGTTGACGTGCATCGAGCGGTGCATGGATACCACTACAACGCTCCAAAATGAAACCCGGCTCACCGATATCCTCGGCCTGCGTCGCTGCGGGATTTTCCCGCGGGGCAAAGAGCCTTCGATTCGCACACTGCGGGAATGGACGAAGCTCCGCCGCATCCCGTATCACCGGGTCGGGCACTTCGTCTATTTCGACCCCGCCGAGGTGTCCGATCACATCCGCAGCAAATTGAAAGTCCCCGCGCGCGGCTAACACCCGCCCGCTGGATTCGACGCCGCGCTGGTTCACGCCAGCGCGGCGTTTTTTTTGTCCGTCAAAAACGAACCACGTGGTTCGCAGCGCGCGCCCTCGCGCGGGGATACCGAATGCGGGGCCTATTTTGGATCGCGCGACGGGCGTAAGGTGCGGCGAACCCAAATCAACCATGAAACAAAACAATGATTCATTCTTCGCCGAACCGTTCGATCCGCGCCACGAAGCGCGTGCCCTTGCCCTTGAAGTCGTTTGCCGCCTGCTGATCTGGATGGCCGATGCGCCCACCGTTGAGGATCGCGGGCTGCGCACGTCGGTCGCCCTTTACTGCATCCGGCCCGACCTGCTCGACGGTGCAACCCTCGAACAAATCGGCGACGTCACGGGACGCACGCGCCAGCACGTCCACAAACTCGCCGACAGCTTCCGTCTCACGACCGGAATGGAGTCATGAGCGCAACGGCCAAAGCATCCGTCGCGTCGGACATCAACCGACTGCACGCCGAGGTTGTCCGGCAGACGGACGAATCCAAAAAGTGCCTCCACGCCGCGCTTGTCGCGGCGTGGCAGGCCGGGCAACTTCTGCTCGCGGAGAAGAAGCGTGTGCGACGCACGATGGGTGACGGCGCGTGGATTCTCTGGCTGGAACAGAATTTCAAGGCTTCGCCCCGCACGGCGCAAAAATACATGCGCCTTGCGGAAGGCGTCGCCGACGTGTCGGCCCTTGAGGACCTCAGCCTTCGCCAAGCCTACCTGCGGCTTGGCATCGCCACCGAACCGAAGTCGCGGGCCAATTCCGCGCACGTCGATGAGCTGCCCGCGCACGTCCGGCTCGCGGGCAAGCTCCTCGTGGCAATCAAGCGCGATGCCGCCCACACGCCGCCGGAGCGGTGGACGGCATTCCGGCAAGACTTGCGGGCGCTATACGATCACCTGCGGCGGATTTTCGAGGCCGGGCCTCCGAACTTCGCCGGTCCGGCGCTTTCCAATAAGGATCAACCATGAACCGGCCCGGCCCTACCTCTAGCGATGATTCGCTCCTTCGCCGACTGGTGGCGCACAACGACGAAAGCGCCACCGTCGCGCAGTTCGTCGAGCTGTGCCGCCAGTCACCTGAGCTGCGCCACTGGTTATGGGAGGACTTCGGACGTGACGCCAAGGTGCGCGCCGCCGTCGCCGAAATGATAGCGGACGCCAGCGGCACCCCTGCCGAGACCTTCGCGGAGCTGACCAACGATGCCGGGACCTGGCGCGAGGTGCGCCGCCAACTCAAGGCGCAGATGCCGGCGCAACTTTACGGTGGCCTGACATGGGCCGAGGTCGTCCACCTCGTTCGACGCTATCAGGCGGGCACTGTCGATCTCGGCGTGTTCCTGTTGGCGCACGATTGGCGCAAGGTCGGGAAACCCTCTCCGTTGCTCACGTGGGCCGGTGTTGAATTCCTGCAATGGACGTTGCCGAAGGGCCGTCGCCGTCCGCTCAAACATCTCAACAAGGCCCTTGCCTTGCTCGGCCGTTACGAAAGCAAAACCAAACGCCGCGCGTCGCTCGGCTATTCGGACCGCTGGAAGCTGCACGCGTTGTTCTATATGCTGCGGCATCCCCGCGAGTCCTATCGCACGCGCGAATTGCGGGCGCACCTCGCCACGCTCAAGCTCAACGTCGGCACGAAGGACATTCGTCGCTTCTGCACCCGGCATAGCATCCGCCGCGATGTCCGTGCCGGTCGTCCGCGCACGCGCTCACTGCCACAAGCCGCAGGCTGAAACCGCCGGGGGCTGGGGTCGAACTCGACCCCAGTTAGCCCCGCCAGCCTCCGAGGCGGGACGGGGCGTGGCAAAGCGCCGCAGGGAACGGCGCGCGGAGCTCCGGCGACTCCCACCAAGTCACGCCCGTTCCACCAATCAGCCCCTTCTAAGCAAAGGAGAATTACATTATGGGATACGAAACCACGCGAAAAAATCTCCGATTCGTCGCGCGATTTCGGATTTTTTTTCAGGGCGCGAGG
>JAQGON010000092.1 GCA_028293565.1 Verrucomicrobiota bacterium
TGGCGGCGGCGATCGAGCGCCTGCGGGCCGGCCGCGGCTCGGCGGCGGCGCCCGCGGCCCGTCCCGCCAAGCTGGCGGGGGAGGACAAGGTTTTCGTCCGCGAAGGCGACCGGTGCTGGTTCGTGGAGGTGAAGTCGATCCGCTTGCTCGAGAGCGAGGGCAACTACACCCGCGTCCATTTCGACAACGCGCAGCCGCAGCTTTTCCGCTCGCTGAACGCGATGGAGGACCGGCTCGATCCGAAGTATTTCTTCCGGGCGAACCGCCGCCAGATCATCAACCTCGCCTGGATCGACAAGATCGAGCCGTGGTTCAGCGGCGGCCTCCTGGTCCACCTCAAGGGTGGCGCCAAGGTCGAGCTCAGCCGCCGGCAGGCGCAGGAATTCCGGGAGAAAATGAGCCTGTGAAAACGCCGGATTCCGGAAACGCCCGCTCGCCGAAAGGCGGAAGGGCCGAGCCGAGAAGCCAAAGTTTCCCTGCACCGCTCCCGGTTTCCGTCCCTTCCTGCTTCCGCGATAATTCCCCCCGATCCCATTCCGCGCTCCCATGATTGAAGCCCATCACCTCACCAAGACTTTCAAGGACAAGAAGCGCGGCGAAATCCACGCCGTCGAAGGCGTGTCCTTCCGCGCGGAGCCCGGACGCATCTACGGCCTCCTCGGCGCGAACGGCGCGGGGAAGACGACCACGCTCCGCATGCTCGCGACCCTGCTGCAGCCGTCGAAGGGTTCGGCCACGGTGGCGGGCTTCGACGTGGTGCGGGAGCCGGAGCGCGTCCGCGCGAACGTGGGCTTTCTCGCGGCGAGCACGGCGCTCTACGCCCGCCTGACGGCGCGCGAGATGATCACCTATTTCGGCGACCTCAACGGCCTGAGCCGGCCGGAGATCAAGGAACGCATCCGCCGGCTGTCGGCCGATCTCGACATGGATGAATTCCTCGACCGCCGCTGCGACAAATTTTCCACGGGCATGAAGCAGAAGACCTCGATCGCGCGGACCCTGATCCACGACCCCGCGGTGATGATCTTCGACGAGCCGACGCTCGGGCTCGACGTGATGACCGCGCGGGCGATCGTGAAATTCGTCCGCGAGTGCCGCGACCGCGGCAAGACGGTGATCTATTCCACGCATGTCATGAGCGAGGTGGAAAAACTCTGCGACCGGATCGGCATCATTCACGACGGCCGGCTGTGCGCCGAGGGCACGCTCGCGGAACTCCGCGCGCGCGCCGGCGAGCAGGATCTCGAAGAGGTGTTCGTCAAGATCGTCGGCGTGGAGGATGCAAAATGAGCTGGCACAACATCGTCACCGTCTACCTCAAGGAACTGAAGGACTCGCTGCGCGACCGGCGCACGCTGATGTCGACCATCATCATTCCCACACTGGTCATCCCGCTGCTCACCTTCGGCATCGGCAAGGTCATGTCCGTCGTGATGTCGAGGGCGCGGGAGGAAATCCCGACGGTCGCGATCATCGGCGGCGCGGACTCTCCCGGGGTGGTGGCGGAACTGCGCAAGACCCCGAAGCTGAAAATCGTCCCCCTCCCGGCGGACTGGAAGCTGGCGATCAGCGAGAAGCGCCTGCGCGTCGCGGTCGAGCTGCCCGAGAGGTTCGAGGCGGGCCTGAAGGCCGGCAGCGCCCCGGAGGTGCAGGTCTACAATTATTCCGGCGAGCTCAAGTCCGACTTCGCGGCCCGGGCGGTGGAGCGTTTCCTCACCGACCTGCGCGAGCGGACCGTCGCCGAGCGCCTCGCCGAGCGGGGGCTGCCGAAGACGATGGCCGTGCCGTTCGAGTTCCGGCGCGAGAACGTCGCGCCGCCGGAAAAGGTGGGCGGAAATCTTTTTGGCGGCCTGGTGCCGTATCTCATCATCATCCTCTGCTTCAGCGGCGCGATGTATCCGGCGATGGACCTGACGGCGGGCGAGAAGGAGCGCGGCACGATGGAGACCCTGCTGTGCAGCCCGGTGGCGCGCGTGGATATCGTCCTCGGCAAGTTTCTGATGGTCCTCACGGGTTCGCTGTCGGCGATGTTCTTCATGCTCGTCTCGATGGGCCTGACCGCGGCGATCGGCGGGACCCTGATGACCTCCACCGGCGTCACCCGGATCGGAGCGGCCGCCGGCACCGCGACCAAGGCGGCGGCGGCGAGCGTGCTGCCCACCATCGATCCCCTCGGCCTCGTCGGCGTGCTCGCGATGGTCCTGCCGGTGGCGGTGATGTTCGCGGCGGCCGCGTTCACGGTCGCGCTGTTTGCGAAGAGCTACAAGGAGGCGCAGAGCTATCTCGCGCCGCTGATGATCATCGTGATCATGCCGGCGGTCATCGGCATGCTCCCCGGGATCGACCTGAACGCGCGGCTCGCCCTGGTGCCGCTCCTGAACCTGTCGCTCGTCTGCCGGGAAATGCTCTCCGGGGTCTGGCACTGGAACTACATCGCGCTGATCTTCGGGTCTTCCTGTCTCTATGCGGCGGTGGCGCTCGCGCTGGCGGTGCGGATGTTCAAGCGCGAGGACGTGATCTTCCGCGCGTGAGCGAATGACGGTTTCCGGCCCGGCGATTGATCCGGGCCGGGCCGTCAATCCGGGCTCCTCCGCATTCGGTGCGGGAAACGCCCCTTTTGGCGGCGATTGGGGTAAAAACCTTCTGAAAACCGGCGGGTCCGGGGTAAACAACGCGTCAAAACCGGCTGGCTGTATGGCTTTTACCGAAGGCATCTGACTAACTCTCCCGCGTTACGCAGTCAGTCGCACCCTCACACCCATGAATCCTATGATCGCATTTCCCGCCGCCAAACCCGAGTTGAAGCTCACCTCCCATTCGTCCGCCCCGCATCCGCTCGAAGACCGCCGCCGCATGGATGAGGATCTGGAGGCCCTGCGCCTGCGCGAAGCGAACCTCCGCGAATACGAGGCCCATCTCCGCAGCTGGCAGGAACAGATTGAAAAGGGAAACACCCACAGCAATCCCCCGCATTACATCACTCCCGCCACGATGGCCCGCACGGCCACCGGCACGCCGTTCGAGGTGGAGGCCGCGCTGCATGCGGCGTGGGACAAGCTGATCCGCGCCCGCGAGCTGCTCGAGGCCGAGCAGGCGCACCTGCGCGATGACCGTCTGATTCTCAAGGAAGCGACCTCCGTCCTGAAGCGTCGCGAGGACGCCGTGACCGCGCGCGAAGCCCGCCTCGCCCAGCGCGAGGAGCAGGTCCGCCTGGTCGTCGAGGCCACGACGGTCGAGCATCCGCAGTCCTCCGCCCTGGCCCGGCTCACGCAGGCGCCCTTCGCGATGGCGAAGTCGGTTTTCGGCAAGACGAAATCGGAATAAGGGCAGGGGTTGGCGCCGCGCCGCCGTTTTTATCGTCGGCAGCGGCGCGGAGGTTCGCTTTACAGGAGGGCGATGAGCGCGCCCCAGGCATTGGCGAAGACACCGGAACCGCCGTATTACGCGGTTATTTTCACCTCGCTCCGGACGGACGGCGACGCCGGTTATTCCGCGATGTCGGAACGGATGGTCGAGCTGGGTTCGAACCAGGAGGGTTTTCTCGGCATCGAGAGCGCGCGGAATCCCGACGGCACCGGGATCACGGTGAGCTACTGGCGCGACGAAGCCGCCATCCGCGCCTGGAAGGAGAATGCCGATCACCGGAAAGCCCAGCACGGCGGCCAGCAGGCGTGGTATGCGGATTACACCGTGAGGATCGCGAAGGTGGAGCGCGCCTATGGCGCCCGCTAGCGGCACGGGTCGTTCGATTGGGGCGTTGCGATGGGCCGGGGAGACCGTTCAGTGAAGCGATGAGCAGCCCGCTTTTTCCCCAGCATGTCATCGCCATAAAACGCGATGGCGCCGCGCTGACGCGCGAGGAAATCCAGTCGATGGTGCGCGGCGCCACCGACGGTTCGTGGGCGGATTACCAGCTGAGCGCGATGCTGATGGCGATTTTCCTGCGCGGGATGACGATCGAGGAGACGGTCGCGCTGACCGACGCAATGATGCGCTCGGGGGAGGTGGCCGATCTCTCCCGCGTGAAGGGGCCGAAAGCCGACAAGCACTCGACCGGCGGAGTCGGCGACAAGGTCTCGCTGCATCTTGCGCCGATGATCGCGGCCTGCGGCGTGGCGGTGCCAATGATTTCCGGACGGGGGCTCGGCCACACCGGCGGGACCCTGGACAAGCTCGAGTCGATCCCCGGGTTTCGCGTTAACCTCTCCACGGATGAATATGCCGCGCAGGTCGGACGGATCGGACTGGCGCTGATCGGGCAGACGAGCCAGCTCGCGCCGGCGGACCGGAAGCTCTATGCGCTGCGGGACGTCACGGGCACGGTGGAGAACACCCCGCTGATCTGCGCGAGCATTCTCTCGAAAAAGCTCGCGGAGGGCGCGGACGTGCTCGTGGCGGACGTCAAGTTTGGCCGCGGCGCCTTCATGAAGGACAAGGCGACGGCGCGCGAGCTCGCGCAGACGCTGGTGTCGGTGGCGCGGCTGATGGGCACGCCGATGCGCGCGATCCTGACGGCGATGGACCAGCCGCTAGGCCGCACGGTGGGCAATGCGCTCGAGATGATTGAATCGATCGACTGCCTCCAGGGCCGCGGTCCGGCGGACACGATGGAGGTGACGTTTGTCCTCGGCCAGGAGATGCTGCTGCTGACCCGCATCGCGAAAACCCGCGAAGAGGCGCGAGCCCGGCTTGAAGCGGCCATCGCCAACGGCGCGGCGCTCAAGAAATTCCGGGAGATGGTGACCGCGCAGGGCGGCGACGTGCGGGCGATCGACGACACCTCCCGCCTGCCGGCGGCGAAGTGGAGCGTGCCTTTGGTTTCGCCGCGGGCCGGATTTGTCCAGTCGGTCGACGCGATGAGCGTCGCGCTGGCGGCGCTTCATCTGGGCGCCGGACGGGCCAAGGCCGAGGATCGCGTCGACCATGCCGTCGGGGTGAGCCAGCTGGTGAAAACCGGCGAGCGGATCGGGCCGGGCGCCGTGCTGGCGATGATCCACGCCAACGGCGAGGCGGCGCTGGCCGGGGCGCGGGCGCTGCTGACGGGAGGAATCGTGGTGGGCGAAGGGGCGGTGGCGCTTCCGCCGCTCGTGGAGGAGATCATCGGCTGAAGCCGGTTTTTGCCGATTGTCCCGAACCGAGGGGTCGAACGCGCGGTCCGTGGCGGGGTGGAGCTTCCGTCACAGCCTGAAAAGACCCGCCCGCGCCGGCGATGGCGGAGGTTTTCGCGCCGGGCGCTTTACCTTCTTGTCGCCATCGTGGTGGTGGTCGCGGCCGTTCGCCTCGCGCTGCCGTCGATCCTGCGGCGGGGGATCACGGCGCGACTCGAGAAGATCCCGGAGTATACCGGACGAGTGGAGAAGGTTGACCTCGCGGTCTGGCGGGGCGCTTACACCCTTCACCGATTGGTCGTGATGAAGCGGGGCGACCCGAAGCAGGACCCGTTTTTTCGCGTCGAGCGGGTGGACTTTTCGATCGCGTGGCGGGAGTTGATCCACCGGCGGCTGGTCAGCGACATCGTCCTGGAAAAACCGATGCTCACCCTGATCAAGGCTCCGTCGACCGAGGCGACGCAAGTGGCGATCGACCGCCGCTGGCAGGCGGCGATCAACGACATCTTTCCGGTGAACATCACGCTGCTGAAGGTGACCGACGGGGAGGTGCGGTACGTGAACGACACGCTCAAGCCGAAGGTGGACATCCGCGTGGCGCACCTGCGGGCGCTGGCGACCGGGCTGCGCAACCGGCCGGACGAGAGCGGCGGCGAATTTCCGGCGCGCCTCACCTTCGAGGGCGAGACGATCGGCGGAGGCAGCCTGAAGCTCGCGGCGCAGGCGGAGCCCCTGGCGGCCGAGCCGCATTTTCTGCTCAAGGCGGAGGTCGAGAGAGTTTCGCTGCCGGCGCTGAATGAATTCCTGCGGGCGTATGCGGGCGTCGATGTCAGCAAGGGGACGTTCAGCGGCTACCTGGAGGTCGCGGCGCGCGACGGGCATTACCAGGGCTATTTCAAGCCGTTCTTCGACCAGGTTGACTTCAGCGAGCAGCCCGGCGAGTCGGAGCCGGTGAGCCGCCAGCTCCGGGAGCTCTTCGTGCGGATGTTCACCTGGGTGTTCAAGAACCACCCGCGGGACGAGGTCGCGACGCGCATTCCGTTCGAGGGGGAGTTCAAGAACCTGAACTACAGCACGTGGGAGACGTTCCTCAACATGGTCCGCCACGCCTTCGTCCACCCGCTGCAGAAAAAGCTCGATAGCCAGGCGCCTGGCGGCGAAGGCGCGAAGGGCGACGAGGCGAAGCTGCCCGAGCCGAAAAAGTAGCCCCGGCCGTCCGGCCGCCTGCGACCCGACGGCGCCCGCAATTACCGCTCCAGTTCGGCGAGTTTCCCGGCGGCCTGCTCCCACGCGTTTGTCGCCGTCGCGAGCTGATCGACGAGCGTGCTCAGCTCGAGGTTCAGGTGATGAAACTTGCCCTTGTCGGCGTAGGTTTCCGGGGCCTCCAGCGCGGCGGTGAGTTCGTTCTGCTTCGTCTCGAGACGCGAGACTTCCTCCTCCAGGCGGTGAACCTCGGCGTGAAGTTTCTTCAGCTCGTTGGGCGTGGCGCGCTTTTTCTCTGCGACCGCCGCCGGGGCGGGGGCGGTTTTGGGCGCGGCCGTCTGGACCGGGCGCGCATCGGTGAAGCCGGCGGTCAGGGCCGCGCGCGCGTTGGTGGCCTTCGATTTATCGAGGTAGTAGTCGTAGTCCCCCGCGTAGGGCGTCAACCGCCCGCTGTGCACGTGCAGCACGGTGCGCGCGAGCTTCCGGATGAAGTACACGTCGTGGCTGATGAAAATAAACGTGCCCTCGTACTGCTCGAGCGCATGCACCAGCGCGTCGATCGATGCGATGTCGAGGTGGGTCGTGGGCTCGTCCATCAGCAGGAGATTCGGCGGATCGACGAGGAGCCGGGCGAGGGCCAGGCGCGATTTCTCGCCGCCGGAAAGCACCGACACCTTCTTGAAGACGTCATCCTTCCGGAAAAGGAACGCGCCGAGGATCGTGCGTGCCTGCTGCTCGCGGAGGTCGTTCTGCGCGGTGCGAAGTTCCATCACGTTCTCCATCACCGTGAGGCCGAGCTTGAGGTTGTCCGCGCGGTTCTGCGCGAAATAGCCCGGGATGACATTGCTGCCGAGCTCGCGGGTCCCGCCCTGGATCGGGATGACGTCGGCGAGGATTTTCAGGAGCGTGGACTTGCCGGAGCCGTTGGGTCCCACGAGGACGATCCGCTGGCCGCGTTCGGCCTCGAAGTTGAGGTCCCGGTAAACCACGTGGTCGCCGTAGGCCTGCTGCACTTTCTTGAGCGTGATCACGCGCAGTCCGGAGCGGGGCGTGACGGGGAAGCGGAAATTCACGCGCTTCAGGTCCTCGGTCGGCTCCTCGACGGCGACCTCCTGCAGGCGCTCGATCTGCTTCTCCTTCGACTTGGCGCGCGAGGCCATGGACGCCTTCGCCCCGAAACGGTCGACGAATCTCTGCAGATGCGCGATTTCGCGCTGCTGGTTCTTGAACGCCGACGCCTGCTGCTCCTTGCGGGCCTCGCGCTCGTTCATGTAATCGTCGTAGTTGCCCGTGTAGCGGTTCAGCGTCCCGCCGCGCAGCTCGAGAATGCCGGTGCAGAGGGTGTTGAGAAACGCGCGGTCGTGGGAGACGACGAGCAGCCCGCCCGGGTAGCGCGTGAGGTAATCCTGAAACCAGAGCAGCGCCTCGAGATCGAGGTGGTTGGTCGGCTCGTCGAGGATGAGCAGGGCCGGTTCGCTGACGAGCAGCCGGGCGAGATGCGCGCGCATCACCCAGCCACCGGAAAACGTCTTCGCGAGCTTCTCGTGGTCGCCCTCCCTGAAACCCAGGCCCGAGAGAATTTTCTTCGCGCGCGGCTCCAGCGTCCAGTCGATGTCCCAGTCGTCGTCGTTTTCGGGCGCCAGTTTCTTTCCGCTCGTCGCGATCTGGAGGATGGTTTCGTCGCCGACCGGCGCGCTCTCCTGGGGCAGGAAGCCGAAGTCGGCGCCGCGCTCCCATTCGATCGTGCCCGTGTCGGGCGACTCCTCGCCGAGGATGAGGTTGAAGAGCGTGGATTTGCCCGCCCCATTGGGGCCGACGAGCCCGTAACGGTCGGTGCGCGCGACGAACAACGAGACGTCGTGGAAGAGTTCGCGGGTGCCGTAGGACTTGGAAATATCAGCGATCGTGAGCATCGAAACCGCCCAGCAGACGGGAGCGGGAGCGCGGCGTCAATGCCGGGAAGTCGCGGATTTTTCAACCGCCGGCGAACGCCGACCAGCTCCGGTGGCGGGCGCCGGCGCCTCAGCGCACGGCGGCGAGGGCGATGCAGCCCGCGACGGCCACCGCTCCGCCAACGAACGAACGCCGGCTGGGGCGGTCGCCCTCGAGCCAGTAGGCGATCGGAATCGCGAGCAGCGGAGTCGTCGCCGCGATCGGCAGCACAAGTCCGCTTGGCGTCGTCGCGAGCGCCCACTGATAACAGCCGACGCCAGCCACCGGGCCCGCGAGGCCGTTGGCCAGAACCCACCGCCAGCCGTTCCGGCGTTCGCCGGGAGCGGCCGCGGGATCCTTCGGAAGGCGGCGCAGCCCACGGAGCACCAGGTACCAAACGATGACGAAGACCAGGCCTGCGAGGATGCGGTGGTAGGCGGCCGTCAGCCCGAACGTCGCGTTCGAGACCTGTTCCCCCGCCGCCACGGCGGCCGTCATGCCCCGGCGGCTGACAAGGGCGCCGAACCCCTGGCCGCACGCCGCGACGAGGCCGAAGAGAAAACCGATCGGACGAATCCGCACCCGCGGCGGGCTGGCTTTGCTCGGCATGATCGCGACGCCGACGCCGAGAAGGATCACGAGTCCCCACAGGATCTGCAACGTGGTCAGCCGCGTGCCGAGCCAGAACCATTCGCCGAGCGCCGCAATGGGCGCGGCGAGGCATTGGGTCATGAGAACGGTCAGCCGCGATCCAAGCAGGGGGAGCGCGGCGTAGACGCCGAGGTCGCCCAGGCCCATCCCGATGACTCCGCTGAGCAGGAACCACCCGAGGCTCGCGCTGCCGAAGCCCCGGCCGAGGAGATGGGCGTACAGGCCGAGCAGGACCGCGGCGATCGCGAGGCGTCCGAGGTTGGCCCGCTGGGCCCCGACGGCACGAACGCTGTGGGTGGCGCAGGTCGCGTTGAGGGCGAAGAAAAAGGCGGCAAGGAAGGCGGCGAACATCGGCTCCTCCCATAAAACCCGTCCTGCCAACAAATACCATCCCGGTTTGGCGGGAAGACCCGGTTTTTTGTGGCTAATTAAAGCCGGCGATTTGTACTTGTGAGCACATATGAAAGCCAAGAAAGCCACCGCGAAGCCCGAAGCGGCGAATGCCGCGCTCGCGGCGAGGAAAGGCCCGGTTTCAAAGTTCCTTGCCCATCACTACCGCCACTTCAACGCCGCCGCGCTGCTGGACGCGGCGAAAGGCTACGAGACCCACCTGGCGGCCGGCGGGAAAATGCTGGTGACGCTGGCGGGCGCGATGTCGACGGCCGAACTCGGCATTTCCCTCGCGGAGATGATCCGGCGGGACAAGGTCCATGCGATTGTCTGCACGGGCGCGAATCTCGAAGAGGACATTTTCAACCTCGTGGCCCACGACTATTACGAGCGCGTCCCGCAGTACCGTCACCTGACGGCCGCCGACGAGGAGAAGCTGCTCGGCCGGCACATGAACCGGGTGACGGACACCTGCATTCCGGAGATGGAGGCGATGCGGCGGATCGAGGCGGCGGTGGCGGATGAATGGACCAGGGCCGACCGGGCGGGTGAGCGGCATTTTCCGCATGAGTTCATGTACAAGATTCTTCGCGGCGGAAAGTTGAAGAAGCATTATCAGATCGACCCGAGGAATTCGTGGATGCTGGCGGCGTCGGAAAAAAACCTGCCGATGTACGTGCCGGGCTGGGAGGACGCAACGCTGGGCAACATGTATGCCGGGCGCGTGATCACCGGCGAGATCAGGAATGTCCACACGGTGCGGACGGGCATCGAGTACATGGCGGTGCTCGCGGAATGGTACACCAAATCGGCGAAGCGGTTGCGCCACGGCGAGGGGAGCATCGGATTTTTCCAGATCGGCGGCGGGATCGCGGGGGATTTTCCGATCTGCGTCGTGCCGATGCTGCATCAGGACCTGCAGCGCACGGGGGTGCCGCTCTGGGGATATTTCGCCCAGATCAGCGACTCGACCACGAGCTACGGCAGCTATTCGGGCGCCGTGCCGAACGAGAAAATCACCTGGGGCAAGCTCGGGGCGAAGACCCCGAAGTTCATCATCGAGAGCGACGCGACCATCGTGGCCCCACTGATCTTTGCGTGGGTGATGGGGAAGTGAGGATTTTCCCCGCGCCATGCGCGGGGAATGTTTGGTTTTTGGGCGTGAATGGCTTTCGTGAGGCTTCCGATGGCCAATCGTCTTTCCGCCGAAAAATCGCCGTATCTCCTGCAGCACGCGGAAAACCCCGTGCAATGGCTGCCGTGGGGCGACGAGGCCTTTGCCCGCGCGAAGGCGGAGCAGAAGCCGATCTTCCTGAGCATCGGGTACTCGACCTGCCACTGGTGTCACGTGATGGCGCACGAGTCGTTCGAAAATTCCGAAACGGCGGAGATTCTGAACCGGCATTTCATCCCGGTCAAAGTCGACCGGGAGGAGCGCCCGGATGTGGACAAGGTTTACATGGCGTATGTGCAGGCGATGACCGGGCACGGCGGCTGGCCGCTCAGCGCGTGGCTGACGCCGGAGCTCAAGCCGTTTTACGGCGGCACGTATTTTCCACCGGAGGACCGGCACGGGCGGCCGGGGTTTCCGTCGATCCTGCACACGATTGCGCGCGGCTGGAGCGAGCAGCGCGAAAAGCTCACCGCGGAAGGCGAGCGGGCGATTTCGGCGCTGCGCGAGCATTACGCAGAAAAGGCCGGGGCGCCGGCGGGGGACGATCTCACGATCGCGGGCGGCGCGGCGTTCGAGAAATGCTTCCAGCATTTCCACGAAGCCTTCGATCCGCGGGAAGGCGGGTTCGGCGGGGCGCCGAAATTTCCGCGGGCCTCGAACCTCGATTTCCTTTTCCGCTGCGCCGCCATCCAGGGCGCGGCCAGCGAGCCCGGCGCGGAGGCGGTGAGGCTCGCGACCTTCACGCTTCAGCGCATGGCCGCCGGCGGCATTCATGATCACGTCGGCGGCGGGTATCACCGCTACGCGGTCGATGCCGAATGGTTCGTGCCACATTTCGAGAAGATGCTCTATGACCAGGCCCAGATCGCGGTGAACTTCCTGGAGGCGCACCAGGCCGGAGGCGACGAGCGTCACGCGTGGATGGCGCGCGACATCTTCGATTATGTCCGCCGCGAACTGACCGCGCCGTCGGGCGGCTTCTTCACCGCGGAGGATGCAGACAGTCCCGTGCCCGGCGCGGCCCACGAGCACGCCGAAGGGGCCTTCTACGTCTGGACCAAGGAGGAAATCGAGGCGGTCCTCCCCGCCGACGCGGCCCGGTTTTTCTGCGCCCATTTCGGCGTGCTGGAAAACGGGAATGTCGGGGCGGGGCGCGATCCGCAGGCGGAGTTCACCGGCAAGAACATCCTGGCGCAGAGACGTTCCTTGCGGGAATCGGCGGAACAGTCCGGCCTGACGCTTGCGGCGGCGAACGACCTGGTCGTCTCGGCGCTCGGCCGGCTGCGCGAGATCCGGGCGCGGCGCCCGCGTCCCCTGCTCGACGACAAGGTCCTGGCCGCGTGCAACGGCCTGATGATCTCGGCCCTCAGCCGGGGCTCTCAGGTGTTCGGCGCCGCGGGCGCCGATTACCTGGCGATGGCGACGCGGTCGGCGGAATTCGTGCAGCGCGAGCTGCACGACGAAAAGTCCGGGGTCTTGTACCGCAGCTGGCGCGAAGGCCGAGGGGCGAACGAAGGGTTCGCCGAGGACTACGCCTATGTGATCCAGGGTTTGCTCGACCTGTACGAAGCCTCGTTCGGGCTGCGCTGGCTGCAATGGGCGGCGCGGCTGCAGCGCACGATGGATGAGCGGTTCTGGGACGAGGCCGGCGGCGGCTATTTCAATTCACAGGAGAACGATGCGTCGATCGTGCTCCGATTGAAGGAGGACTACGACGGCGCGGAACCGGCGCCGAGTTCCATCGCTGCGGGTAACCTCCTCCGTCTGGCGGCGATGCTGCAGGACGAGGCGCTGGGCCGGCGGGCGGTGAGGACGATCGAGGCGTTCCGCGCGCAATGGAGCGCGGCGCCCCACGCGCTGCCGGCGATGTTGTGCGCCGTGGCGCTGGCGCTGGAGCCTTCGCGGCAGGTGGTGTTCGTCGGCGATCCCGCCCGCGAGGATTTCTGCGCGCTGACGGCGGTGATGCACGAACGGCTGGGCCCGCGCCGCGTGCTGGTGGCGCTGACGAACGAAGCGGACCGCGCATGGCTGGGCGCAAAGGCTCCGTGGCTGGCGGAAATGAAAATGACCGGCGGTCGCGCCACGGCGTACGTATGCGAGCACTTTTCGTGTCAGGCGCCGGTGACCGACCCGGCCGAATTGCGCCGGCTGATCACCTGACCGTCACTTGTCCTCCGCGACCTTGAGCTGTGCGGTGCGGTCGGCGGCGGCGAGCGTGTGCACGAGCTCGCGGACGCGGTCGACAATCTCGAGGACGTTGCGATCGCCGGCGGCGAATACCAGGAGCTCGATTTCGTCGGCGGTCAGGTCCGCCCGGTTGATCGCCTCATGCAGGCGCCGCGCGGCGCTCCGGACGCTGGAGCCGTAGGTCGCGATGGCTTTTCGCGCCGAGGCTTCGGTGTCCGGCCGGGAAAACGAGAGCCCGCTCAACGACTCCAGCCAGAGCAGGGCAATGCTCCGCATTTCGACGGAACTCGCCGGATAACCCATCTTCACCATGAGTCCGGCGATGGTCTTGAACTTGACCGGGCGGCCGGACTCGACGTTGACGACCGTGTTGCGGTGACGGCGCGCCAGCCGCGAAAGTTCCTCCAGCGTCAACCCCTTCGCCTCGCGAAAACTCCGAAACAGCTGAGTGTAATGCATCCTCCGCGAGTAGCGGGAGAGGGCGCAAAAAAGTCAACGCGCGCCACGGTCACGGGTATTTGGTACAGGTGACCAGCCTTGTGATTGACAAAACTTGTACCGAACACAAGCAGTGTGCTAATGACAAAGTCTCGTCGTAAAACTCCTCGGAAAACCCTCAAAACCGACCCCGGCGGCGAACACCGGCTTCGCATTCTTCTCACTCTCTTGGGCATCTGCGGCAGCCTCGAACGCCTGCAAAAATCCGCCATCGCCCGCCGTGCCTGCCGCGCGGTTGCGATCCGCTTGCGCAGTGTGGTGTCGGAGGAAAAGGAAAACGGCGTCGCCGCCAAAAGGTGAAACCATGGCGCGAATCCTTGTGATCGATGACAACCCCGCCATCCGCCAGGTCATGCAGTGCTGTCTTCCGGGAATGGGCCACGCCGTCACGACGGCTCCGGATGGCGAGACGGGCCTGAAACTGGCAACGGTGGACGCGGTTGATCTCGTCCTCCTCGATGTCGACATGCCGCGACTGAATGGCCTATCCGTCTGCAAGGCATTGAAGGACGATCCCGCGAGAAGGCATATTCCGGTGGTGATGATGACCGGTCGTCCGACGTCTGAATTGCGTCGGCGCGTGCTGGACGCCGGGGCGACCACCCTGCTGGAAAAGCCCTTCACGTGGGAGGCGCTGAGCGAGGAATTGAATCGCTGTCTCCCGGTGGTCCTTTGATGCGGCCGGAGGCGCATGGCGGGCGGCGGATTTCCCATTGCGCCGCCTGCGAAACGCGGCACACGCTTTGGCCGTGAAAATTCTCGCCGTCGAAGACGATGCGGTGTCCCGTGCGGTCCTGCGGCAGGCGCTGCGGAAGTTCGGCCACGACGTGATCGAAGTGGCGAACGGCGAGGAGGCGTGGGCGCGGCTGCAGAAGGAGCCGGTGCGCGTCGTCGTGAGCGACTGGTCGATGCCCGAGATGGACGGCCTGGAGCTGTGCCGGAAGATCCGCGCGACGATCGGGTCGGAGTACACCTACTTCATCCTGCTGACGGCGCGCGATGCGACGGGCGAGAACCAGCAGGCGGCGGCGGATGCAGGCGTCGACGATTTTCTGACAAAGCCGCTGAACTTCGACGAGCTTTGGAACCGCCTGCGCGTCGCCGAGCGGATCCTGCGGTACGCCACGCAGGTCCGGCAACTCGAGGAGATGATGCCGATCTGCTCGTACTGCAAAAAAATCCGCGACGACCAGAACTACTGGCAGCAGATCGAAGGGTATATCAACGAGCGCACCGGCAGCGAATTCAGCCACTCGATCTGCCCCGATTGTTACCAGCGCGTGGTGATTCCGGAGCTCGAGAAACTGAAGGCGCCCAAGCCATGAACGAGCGCGTCCAGCGGCTGGAGGAGAAAATCGCCTATCTCGAGCGTCACGTGACGGAACAGGACAAGGCGATGCTCGAACTGGGCGACCAGCTGGCGAAGCTGCGGCTGGAGTTGCGGGCGGCGCGCGAGCGGGCGGGGAGCGGGACCGGAAGCATGGCCGACCAGCAGCGCGAGGCAGAAGAGCGCCCGCCGCATTATTAGCGCGTCGGCGGCAAGAGCGAAGCTCGGGAAGTCGGACGAACGTCGAATGTCCAACTTTCAACTTCCAACCTTGAATGCGGGCGGCCACGAGCGTCGGCGCGTGGGCCTCGGACATCGCTGTTCCACTCGCTCACGTACGCAGTCGCCGCGCCGGTTTTTCGAGACCAAGCCGCGGCGGCCGACCGGCGCCTCTTAGAACGACGCCGTGACTTCCTGCTGACGGCCTGACTCGAGCGACTGCGTCCCGAGCGCGGCGCATTCGGTTTCGTCGTTCTTGAACAGCTTGAATTTCACAGGCGAAGTGGCGTCGGCTGTTTCCCAGCGCCATTTACCGATGGAGACGAATTGGAGCGGAACGCCTTTGTCCCAAGCCAGGCCCGGCCCGTCGCCGCGGATGAACAGCCGGTTGCCGATGCCGATGTACGCCGTGACCAGCAGGCGGGTGGCGCCGTCGGAGGAGATCGCGGGCTCCGTCGCCGGCGCGGTGAATTCGTCCGCCGCGGCTTGGGTGAATTCGGTCACCGCCACGGGCGTCTCCGCAATCCCGAGATCGAGCGCCGGGCCGGCCGTTTCGACGGTTTTCGGTTTCCGGGGCGGGCGCTTTTTCTGGACCTTGGGTTCACCGGAATCGGACGGAGGGAAAGGAGCGCCCGAATCTGCGAGCACGGCCGGGTCGACGGCGGAGAGGGGTTTATCCGTGGTTACAGGGACGACGACGGGTTCGGCGTTCGCAACCGTCTCGGGCGCCGTGCTCGACGGCGGAGATTCGGCGGGAGCGCTGGGCACGGAGATGATGTGGCCGGTGAACGGAGCGGACGTGGGCGGCACGATGGGCTGGATATGGGTCCCGACGCCGGGCGCGAATCCGGACTTCGACGCGGAGACCGGTGATTCGCCGGATCCGCGCTGATCGGCGGCGGGCGAATCGACGACCGCAGGCTCGTCCGTTCGCGGACGGCGGGCGCGCTTGCCTTCGGCGGCTTCGATCGCCGCCACCGCGCTGGCGGCGCGGGCCGCGAGCCGGGCTTCGATCGCTGCAAGCGCGGCCTCGGCTGACGCCGCGATGGCTTCGGGCGCCTTCGCGAGGGCGGACTGGGCGGCGGCGAGGCTCTTCTGGGTCGAAGCGTCCAGCTTGCCGAGCTCGGCGGTCGTCTTCTGGACTCGCTCCGCGGTCGAGGCGAGCCGTTCGCTGTCCACGGCGCGCAGCGCGGCGAGCTCCCGCTTCATCTCGTCCCGTTCCTCGTCGTGCGCGGAGGAAAGCTGCGACTGAAATTCCGCCAGCTTTTCCTGCAGCGTCTTCGGCAGCTGCTCGGCGTGCCGCAGATTTTTCTGCGACAGCTCGGCGATGGCGTGCAGGCCCTGGGCGGCGATCCCGATCTGCTCCGCGGCGGTGGTCAGCGTGCTGGCGAGCGCCTCGAGCGCGCGCTGGCGGTCGTCGAGCGTCTCGTTTTTAACCTGCTCGTAATGCAGGATGAGGGGGACCGTGCCGACGATGGCGCCGGTGATCACGCAGGCGACGATCGAGAAGATGGCGGTGGACGAGAGCGTTCCCTGGCTGCGGCTGGCGATAAGCCAGGCCGTGAGGAGGAGCACGGCGTCGGTGAGGAAAAAGATCCACAGGGGAAGTTTCGGGGTCGGTTTGGAAGACATCATGGAAACGGCGCGCGACTCGCCGGCGGCGAAAAGGGTGTGCGGCTCGCCCGATAATTTTTCAATCACGGAGTGCCGCTGGCCGGTGTTTTTATTTCGCATCCGGCATGAGGAGTGTCATGGGTGGATTACGCCAATGAGTTTTGCCCATTTTCTGCGCATTGAGCGGGAGGAGCGCGGCGGTTCGCGTCACTATGTGGTGCATGCGAGCGATCCGCGATTCTCGCTCGAACTCACCCCCGACCGCGAGGCTCCGGACAAGATCGGGCGCGGGGTGATCAAGCGGATCTGCCTGCCGAATTCGTGGGCGGGCGACTACGGAAAATACTCGAAGCTGATGGGTGCGGCGCAGGAATTTTTCGCACAATCCTTCGCCGAGCCGGCCCCGAAGACAGAGACGCGGCGGTTCCAGACCTAGCGACGGTTTTTATTTGACCGCGAAGATCGCGAAGCACGCGAAGGTCAGAGCCGGTCCGCCTCGGGAGGGATCGACCTTTGCGGCCTTTGCGATCTTCGCGGTCAAACGGGCTTCCCGAACGTGTCCTGGAGAATTTGCCGGAGACGGTCCCATTCGGCGGGATTGAGATCGTCCTTGCGGCCCGGCGCGACCTGGCGGTGATCGGTCATCCCCTCTATCGTCCATCCGTAGCGCGACCAGCGCGGACCGATCCATTCGAGGGCGGAGCCGATTTGGGCGTCGGTGAGAGGGGCCGCATAGGTGTCGCCGGCGAACGACAGACCCAGCATGAAGGCGTTGCAGCCGGTTCGTCCACGGAAGGAAGAGATGCCGGCGTGCCAGGCGACCTGTTCGTCGGGGACGAGGGTGGCGCGAGTTCCATCGGCGGCGATGACGCAATGGTAGCTCACCTTGCGCGCGGGATCGGTCATCAGCGCGATTGTCTCCTCGAATGAAATCACCGTGTGATGAAACACGATTCCCCGGCGCTCGTTGGGCACGGCGCAGTCACGGTTCGGCGAGAGGCGCGTGATCGCGGGAAAGGACATGGACGAAGGGGAAGGTTGAGGCGGGGAATCCGGGCTTTGGAATTCGAAATCCGACGTCGGCCGCGGCGGCGTTTCCTGCGCGGCTAAAGCCTGCGCCACGCCATGCCGGCGAGAGAGACGAGCAGGCCGATGCGGATCGCGCCCTCCAGGGTCAGCGTGACCAGCACCCATTTGAGCCCGCAATTCCGGCGCACGGAATAGCCGGCGATGGAGACGATGAGCAGGATCAGGCCGTGGACGCGGCTGAAGGGACTGGACAGCAGGGCAAGCATCCAGAGCCAGTAGAGGATGATCGCCGTGCTCCAGAAAAACGCGGTGATTTCCGCGAGCCCGAGTTTTCGCGGATCGCCGTTCCGCGCGATCTGTTTGATGCCGACGTAGCGCTCGCTCATCACCAGCTGCCAGAGTTCGAACAGCAGGAAAAGCGGAGTGGCGAGGATCAGCGGGTTCACGCCCGCCCATTAGAGGACCTCGGGGGCCGCGGGGCAATTGAAACGAGGTTGAACCCGATGGGTGGAACGCGTTGCCCTCTGCAACGCGTTGGAGACTCGATTGACTCTTAACTGCCCGCTCAACCCACCGGTGCATTCTAGGTAATGGGCGCTGCCTCCCAGGCTAGAATTGTGATGTCGCGAAGAGCGGGGAGGAGTATAGTGTTTGTGCGAGCCCGGGAAGGGTCCGGGCGATGCGGCAACCTCGAACCAAGGACGTCAGATGAATGCGATGACGACGATTGTGACCTATGTGCTGACCTCGCTCGTGGCCGGGCTGCTGGGAGGGGCGGCGATGGAGCTGACGATGTGGCTGATTTCGCGCGGGGGATGGGCGAAGGGCGACATGATCGTCGCGCTCGGGAGCCTGGTTACGAAGTCGCGCGAGAACGCGTACCGGGTCGGGGCGATTTTGCACGCGATCTCCGCCGTGGGATTCGCCGCCGTCTACGTGATGCTCATGATCGCCCTCGGCTTCACCCACCTCCCGCACTCGCTGGCGCTCGGGGTCGGCGTGGGCGTGCTGCACGGAATGATCGTGAGCCTGATGCTGGTCTGGGTGATCTCCGAGCAGCATCCGCTGCAGGAATTCAACGAGGCCGGCTTTGCGGTCGGGCTGACGCATTTCGTCGCGCACGTCGCCTTCGGCGCCGTCGTCGGGCTCGTCGTCGGGATTTCGCCGCTGTGACGCGGGCCCCGGCCCGCGCAGTTCGTAGATCGCAGTTCGGACGACCCGGGTGGTTTTCAACCCCGATGACTGAAGGACTTGAGTTTGTGGAGCCGCCGACCTCGGGGAAGCCTTGGCCCGAACTGCGAACTGCGATCTCCGAACTGCGAATTCCGGTCCGCGGCGATTATTTTCCCGCGTACCAGAACGCCCTGCGCCAGTTGTGGCGATGAAGCCTTTCCGCCAGCGCGGACGGCATGGCCGGGAGATCGCTGGCGCCGCAGTTGGCGTCGGCCTGCGCGACGTTGCGGATTCCCGGGATCACCGTTGAGACGGCGGGGTGCGCGAGCACGAACTTCAGCGCCGCCTGGGCCGGCGTGAGGCCGGAGCCGGCGAGGTCCTTGCGGATTTCCTCCATGCGGACCACCGCGCGCCCGAGCCGGTCGCCGGCGAAATAATTATTCCGGAAATCATCGGGGGCGAACTTCGTGTCCTTGGTGAATTTTCCGGTGAGCACGCCTTCGTCGAAGACGACGCGCACGATGATTCCCACGCCGCATTCCCTTGCGACGTCGAGCAGTTCCGCCGCGGGCTCCTGCTCGAAAAGATTGTAGATGACCTGGACGGCGTCGACCCAGCCGCCGCGCATCAGATCGATGACGGAATTCTGGTCGTGCTCCGGTGTCGACACGCCGACGAGCCCGATTTGTCCCTCCCGCTGGAGCTGCCGCAGCAGCTTGAACGGCGTTGGATTCCGGTTCCAGGCGCGCGTCCAGGTGTGGAGCTGGAGGAGGTCCAGGCGCTCCGTTCCCAGATTGCGCAGGCGTTCCGCCACATTTTCCCGGACATACTTTTCGGAGTAGCGTTCGTCGGCGCGGCAGTAAGGCGTCGGAGGCCAGGGGCCCGGTCCGGGCGGGGTTTTCGTCGCGACCCGGATCCGGGAGTTCTTCCCGGCGCCGGCGCGCTCGCGCAGCACCTGGGCGATCAGTTTTTCGCTGCGCCCGTTGCCGTAGCCCGCCGCCGTGTCGATGAAGTTGCAGCCGAGGTCGAGCGCGCGGTGCAGCGCCGCGATCGAATCCGCGTCGGCCTGCTGGCCCCAGGACCCGCCGATCGCCCAGGCGCCAAAGCCGATCTCCGAGCAGTCGAAACCGTGTTTGCCGAAGGGCCGGAATTTCATTCCCGGAATTTATCGCGGAAATGAGGAGGGACGGAAGGGTGGAAATCAACGTCCGCCAGGAAGCCGGGGCCAAATTCGGTCCGGAAGAGGTGGCCGCAAAAATGCACAAGGGCTCCGGGGCTTCGAATCGAGTCTCCCGTGCGCCTATAGGCGCGATGGCAGCTCTTTCGCAGCCCCGGAACCCTTGTGCTTTTTGGCGGCCAACCTCCTCCTCGGAATTCCTCGCCAACGATGATGAGGATTCTGCAGCGTGGCTACAGTTCGATTTAAAATGCTAGTAGCCCGCCGCTTTGCTGTCGCCTTTGCGCGGGTCGGCGGCGCCGAGCCGCAGGCCGGTTTTCTGGTCGACCGCGATCGTCTCGGCATCGCCCTGGTAGCCGCCCTCGTACGATTCGCGCTCCGTGAGGACGTGCCCCATTTTCCTCAGCAGGGCCGCCGTGTCGGGCGACATCGCGTCGCGCTCGTAGGTCAGCACGTCCGGCATCCACTGGTGGTGGATCCGCGGCGCCTCCACCGCCTGCATGACCGGCAGGCCGAAATCGACAACGTTGATGATGACCTGGAAAACCGTGCTGATGATCGTCGGGCCTCCGGGCGAGCCGGTGACGAGCACCACCTGGCCGTCCTTGAAGACGAGGGTGGGCGTCATCGACGACAGGGGGCGTTTTCCGGGGACGATCGCGTTCGCTTCGCCCTGGATGAGCCCGAACATGTTCGGCGCGCCGACGAGCGACGTGAAGTCGTCCATTTCGTTGTTCATCAGAATTCCCGTCCCGGGAATCGTGACACCCGACCCGAAGGCGCCGTTGAGCGTATAGGTGTTGGAAACGGCGTTGCCGGCGGAGTCGACGACCGAGAACTGCGTCGTCTCTATTTTCTCGCGCGGGGAGGAAACCGCGAACTTCCCCAGGCCGGGCTCGACCGCCGAGGCCGGCGTGGCGCGATCAGGATCGAAGGAGGCCATCCGGGATCTTGAATAGGCGGGGTCGAGCAGGCGTGCGACCGGCACCTTGACGAAATCCGGATCGCCGAGGTATTCGGCGCGGTCGCGAAAGGCACGCGTCATTGCTTCGGCGAGCAGATGGTACTCCGCCGCGGAATTGTGCCCCAGCGCCCTGAGGTCGAACGGCTCGACCATTGCCAGCATCTGCAGGAGGGCGATCCCGCCGGAGCTGGGCGGAGGCATCGTGACGATTTCGTACCCGCGATATTTCCCGCGCAAAGGGGTCCGCTCCGCGGGCTGGTACGACTTGAGATCTGCCAGCGTGATGTTTCCGCCGTGGCGGCTCATGGCGTCGGCGATCCGCCTGGCCGTCTCGCCCTCATAGAATTCGCGCGGTCCCTGCTGCTGGAGCCGCGCCAGGGTTTGGCCGAGATCGGTCTGCACCCAGCGTTCGTCCGCGGGCCACTGGGCGCCGCCGTGCAGAAAGACTTTTTTCGACTCGGGGTCGGCGCCGAGCACGTTCTGCCATTTCCGGAACAGGGCCGCGTTCGACTGGGAAAGCGCTTGGCCTTCCGCCGCGAGGCGGCGCGCCGGTTCGACGACGTCGGACCAGGTCACCTTTCCGGAGCCGTATTTTTTCTGCGCGAGCGCAAAGCCCGCCACCGAACCGGGAATTCCGCTGGCGCGCCAGCCGAGCGTCGACGAGCCGTTCCCGGCGAGCACCTTTCCGTCGGGCCCGACATACATGTCGCGGGTGGCGGCAGCGGGCGCCGTCTCGCGGTAGTCGATGACCGTGTCGCGGCCGTCCGCGAGATGGATCACCATGAAGCCGCCGCCCCCGATGTTGCCGGCGAAAGGATACACCACCGCCAACGTCAGCCCGGTGGCGACGGCGGCATCGACGGCGTTGCCGCCCTTTCTCAGGATTTCCACGCCGGCGGCCGAGGCGAGCTCGTGCACCGATGTGACCATCCCGTGCTCCGCTTCGACGGCCGAACGCTGGCCGCGTCCCACGGAAATCGTGACGACCAGGGCGAGGATCAAAGCGACGTGCTGCGCAAAACGCATGATGGAAAGGGGTCGATTTTTCTTCCATCCGGCCGCGTGAATCAATGGAAGAAAAGCCTGGCATGGTTTCGACGGTTTTCGAAACGACCCCTCCCAGGCTCACTCAAAATCCCGGTGGTCGGCGGCGAAGGGAATCACCGACCTGGAGCGACATGTCCTGACACCGGGAGTCTCACGGTTTCCGCCGGGGCGAATTACCTGCCCGATGTCGATCGGGCCTTTGTTTTTTCGACGGACTCACCGCCCGCGTGCCGCCTCAGGGGTTCGTGGCGGGAACCGGCGCTGATCCCGGCTTTTCCGGCGCCTTGAACAGGTGAAGGCCGGCCAGGGGCAGGAGATCGACGACGAGCGTAAAGGGCTCGCTGTCGCGATGCGCCGCGATTTGCAGGCGCTGCGGTCCGGGCGAGATGGGGAAAAAGACGCTGCCGGTCATGATCCCCTGCGGCGGGAGCGCGAGGGGAAGCGGCAGCCGCCGGCGCTCGAACTCGGCCTGGATATCGCGACGGGCGTGTTTGTTCACGATGACATGGGTGACAACGATGGCGGGGATCGCGAAGAAGGCAGTGAGTCCCGCCAGCGCCAGGGCGGACGATCCGCCCAGCGCTCCGCCGAGCGCCGCGGCCGGGGCCATGCCCCAGGCGACGCTGAGACCGACGCCAAGGAAGATCCGGCGTCCGTGATGCTCGAATTTTTTCAGGTTCTGGCGGCTCGATTCCTCGAGGGTCCACGGTTCAGATCCGGGGCTTTGCTTCTGGTTGAGGGCGTCGACGATCGTGAGGGAGTCGATCACGAGCGGGTCGGCGCCGGGGTTGAGAAAGGTCAGGACATATTCGTCCCAGTAGGCCTCCTTTTTCCATGCGCCCGGTCCCTGGTAGACGATCACGGATTGCACGCGCGCCTCGAGGCGCGCGTCAGCCGCGCGGAGATTGAGCCCGAGGAGCGGAGTGGTCTTCGGAACGCGGTCGTACTTCGCCGAGATGCATCCTGACGCCGCGGCGAGGAGCAGAAGAAGGGCGGCCGCGGGAAAAACGGCTGGGCCCCGGCTGGGCCGGCTTCGCATCACACGCTTCAAAGGGTGAAGTCCGCGCCGCAGCCGGAATCGATCGCGACGAGGGCGCAGAGCAGGGTGAGAATGGAGATGAGCAGGATCATGGGAGCGAGGGTTGAACGGGACGGCGCCACTCTGCCCGATTTTGGCGGACCGGGCATCGGGAACGGGGCCCGAATTCTTGGTAGGGGCGCCCCCTAGGACATTTCGATCGAAGAACCGGATTTGATCCGGGAGGCGCGGAGGCGCGGAAGATCGGATTGACGGTCGGTTTTCTGGGCCGCTTTCTGCGCGCTTCGGCGATGCCGTTCCCGCGGGCCCCGAGCCGCTGCACCGCAGCAGGGAGAGGACTTCGGGTTTCTCGCTTGCGAGCCTTGCCCGGCGCGCGTTGCCTCAAGCCGCGCGCAGATGAACACCCCCGGCCGCGACTCCCGCCCTCCGATTCGCGTGCTGGTGGCGGAGGATCACCCGATCGTGCTGGAAGGACTCGTGACGCTGCTTTCCGGACAGGGAGGCTTTTCGGTCGAGGGCAGCGCGACGGACCGGTCGGGATTGCGGACACTGACGCAGAAGGTTTCGGCGGACGTGCTCCTGATGGACCTGATGCTGCGGGATGACGACGGGCTCGCGCTGATCAAGGAACTGGTCGCACAGCATCCGCCGCTGCGCATCCTGGTTTTCTCGCTGCAGCCCGAGTCGAACTACGCCGAGCGCTGCCTGAGGGCGGGGGCGCGCGGCTACCTGATGAAGCAGGAGCCGGTCGAAACGCTTTTCGCGGCGATCCGGACCGTCGCGGCCGGCAGCGTTTGCCTTTCGCCGCGGATGGCGGCGGCGCTGCTGGGAACGCTGACCGGTGCCGCGCGCAAACCGGCGGGTGCCTACGCGCAGCTGACGGACCGCGAGCTGCAGGTCTTTCGTCTGATCGGCCTGGGGAAATCGTCGCGCGAAGCGGCGCTGCAGCTCGGCATCAGTTCCAAGACCGTCGAAGCGCACCGGGAAAACATCAAGAACAAGCTCGGCCTCGATTCCGCCGCGGCGCTCGTCGCGCGCGCCGCGGTCTGGGTGCGCGAGGGAGAGCGCAATTAACGCGGACCGGATCCATTTTTTTTACCGCGAAGGGCGCGAAGGACGCGAAGATCGATCCGGGAACCCAATCCTCCGAGGCCTTGGCGGATCGAGCTTTGCGGCCTTCGCGTCCTTTGCGGTTAATATCCGTTTTTTTCGCGGAGAGGTCCAAAAAACAATGAGTGTGCCCCGCCGGCCATGTCGGGCGCCCAATGGAAATGCAGCTTCCCGAACAGATTTATTTTCTCCGCGGCCTTGGCTGGCTGACGGCGGCGTGGGTCACGTGGTGGCTGAGCGTCGCCGAGGGTTTCAACCGCCGGCCGGGCGCCGGCTGGCTCGCCGCGTTCGGGGTGGTGGAAGCCCTGCGCGCGGGACTGCATTTTCTCGGGATGGGATCGAGCGCGCCGGAGCTCTGGGGGCCGGACGGTCTCGCGGGATTGGCGGCGACGGTCGTGAGCGGCGCGTTTCTCTGGGAATTCAGCCGGCAGATCTGGCCCCGCAAACGATCGCGGCCGTCCGTCCTCGCACACGTGCTTTGGGCGGTGCTGCTGATCCTGGCCTGGTGGACCGGCGGGCGCGCGGCGGCCGCGCTGGCGACGATTCCGTTGTGCGCGGCCGGCATCATGACCGCGGACCGGATTTGGCGGATCACATCGGCGGCGGCGATCGTGATGCGCAGCCATGGCACGCGGATCGCCGGCGTCTGCCTCGCGCTGTATGGATTGACGGCGCTGGCCGCCGCGAGCTCGCATGGCGCGGTGTCCGATCCAGGCCGGGGGCAGCCCCTGCCGGCCGCGCTGGAATTTCTGCTCAGCATCTGGCCCTGGGTGTTTGCAGGCAGCCTCGGCACGGCGCATCTGGCGGTGGTCGGGGCGCGGAGTCCGCTCGCGGCGGGTCTGGCGGTGGCGCTGGCATTCATGGTCGTCGTCGGCCCGATGGCGACCGGCGGCTCGAAGGCCGGATCCGCCGTGGTGGAACTGGTCGCGGTGCTGCTGGCGGCGGGGATGGTGCTCGCGTGGCAGCGCGCCGTCGACGAGGGCCGGCAGGAGCATTTCGACCGCGCGCGGGCGGAAAGCAGGGCGAAGACGGAGTTCCTGACGTTCCTGAGCCACGAGCTGCGCACGCCGCTGCAGACCATCCTGGGCCGCGCGGAACTGCTCCGCGAGCAGCCCGCCGCCGCGCGTCACGCCGTCGCGATCGAGGCGCAGGGCCGCATGGTGCTGCGGCTCGTCACGGATCTGCTGGATCTCGGAACGATCGAGGCCGGGCGCCTCGAGCTGAAGCCCGCGCCGATGGCGCTGCGGTCCGCGCTCGACGCGCTGCTGGATACGGTGCGGCCGCAGGCCGAAGCCAAAGGCCTGGCCCTGGTGTTCGCATGCGCGCCGGCGGTGCCCGACACGTTGATGGCGGACGAGGCGCGGCTCCGGCAGGTGCTGGGAAATCTTCTGAACAACGCGGTCAAGTTCACCGCGCGCGGCGAGGTCCGGCTCGACGTGGCCGTGGCCGAAGAGGTCGCAGCGGCGGCGGCGAACGGCCGCGCGGCCCTGGTGTTCACGGTCAGCGACACCGGCCCCGGACTGCCGCCGGCGGGGATTGACCGGCTGTTCACGCTCTTCATGCGGCTCGATGCCGGGGAGGATTTCCGGCGCGAAGGCACGGGAGTCGGCCTCGCGCTCGTCCGCCGGCTTTGTCATTTGATGGGCGGCAGCGTGACGGCCGCGAACCGGGCGGAGGGCGGCGCCGTCTTCACCGTGCGCGTCGGATTTCCGTTTGCGGACGTCGTCGCCGCCCCGGCGCCGTCGCCGCCGACGTCATCGGGCGGGAAACTCCGGATCCTCGTGGCCGAGGACAACACCGCGGCGAGGGAGCTGCTCATCGAGGCGGTGCAGCTGCAGGGGCACGACGTGACGGGAGTCGCGGACGGGCCGGCGGCGCTGGCGGCGTGCCTGGTCGAAAATTTCGACACGGTGGTGGCCGACGTGAACCTGCCGGGCTTCGACGGCATCGAGCTGACGCGGCGGCTGCGCGGGCAGGGGAGAAGGTTGCGGATCGTCGGGTGCTCTGCCGAGGCCTTCGCGGCGACGCGCGAGGCGGCCCTGGCGGCGGGAATGGACGCGTTTCTGACCAAACCGGTTTCGCTGCATGCCTTGGCGGAGGCGCTGCGGTCTTCGCCGACGGTCGATCACAGCGTCTTCGCCTATCTGCATTCCCCGGCGGCGGTCGACCGGACGCGCCGCGCGCTCGCGGCCGAGTGGCCGCGGTTGCTCGCGGACGCGTACGTGGCGTTGGAAAAAGACGAGCCGGAGGGGCTGGTGCGCATCGCGCATTACATCGAGTCGAGCGCGTTGCTCGCGGGCGATGCGGCGCTGCTGGCGCATTGCCGGCGGGTCGCACAATCCGCGCGGTTGAAGGATGGCGGTGGAAAAAGGGGCGCGGCGCTGGACGCCCTCGGTGTCGAGGTCGGGCGGTTTTTGGACGGCGCGACGTAGCGCCGCGTCCCGGGCGGCGCCACGAGTGCTTGCTCCGATGAGGTTCGAATCCCACAAGGAAAGCGCCGCGCCCCGTCGGGCGCGGATTGTGCTGAGATCGAATTCTTCCCGACCATGTCCACACGCACCCTGCATCCCTTCAGCCGGCGGCAATGGCTTGTTTCCAGCGGAGCGGCCCTGGCGGGCCTCGCGCTGTCATCGCGTTTTCTCAACGACGAGTTGCGCGCCCAGGTTTCGCCGGAGCGGCTCGCGGCAACGAAGCCGGTCAAGGCCCGGCTCTCGCTCAATGAAAATCCCTTCGGACCGTCGCCGAAGGCGTTGGACGCGATGCTGCGGAACCTGACGGGCGGAAAGGCGTGCCGTTACCCATACGGCGAGCTCAACGACCTGTTGAACATGATCGCGGCGAAGGAGGGCGTCACGCCCGCGCACATCGTGCTCGGAGTCGGCTCGGGCGAGATTCTCGAGACCGTCGGGATGCAATTCGGCCTGCTGAAGGGCGAGGTCGTCCACGCGACGCCGGGTTACACGCAGCTGGTCCGCTCCGCCGAGACCGCGGGCGGAAAAGCCGTGGGAGTGCCGCTCAACGCGAGGCTCGAGCACGATCTCGATGCGATCGCGTCGAAGGTCGGGGCGCAGACCTCGGTAGTCTACATCGCCAACCCGAACAATCCCACGGGCACGACGGTCGAGGCGTCGGCATTGAAGGAATTCGTGAAGAGCGTGTCGGCGCGGACGTTTGTCTTCGTCGACGAGGCGTATCTCGACATCGCCGACGACTATGCGGGGAGGACGGTGGTCGGATTGGTGAACGACTCGAGAAACCTGCTCGTGGCGCGGACCTTCTCGAAGATCTTCGGGCTGGCGGGGCTGCGCATGGGTTATGGGGTGACGAATCCGAAGTTTGCGGCGCAGCTGCGCAATTACGGCCTGGGAACGATCACGGGACCCGGCATTGCGGCGGCGATGGCGAGCCTGCAGGACGCGGGTTACATCGAGTCGACGCGCGCGAAAATTGTCGCCGAGCGGGCCAAGCTCCTCGGCCTCCTGCGCGAACTGGGGAAGACCTACGCCGAACCGCAGGCCAATTTTGTCTTTTTCCAGACGGGTCGCCCGCACAAGGAAGTCTTCGACCTGATGATGGCCGAGAGCGTGGCGATCGCGCGGCCGTTTCCCCCGATGCTGGATTGGGCGCGCATCTCGATCGGCCTGCCCGAGGAAAACGACCTGGCGCGGGCGGCGCTGCGGAAGGTGCTGGCGACGTGACCGGCCGGGGAAGTTCCCGCTGATCACGCGAATGACCGCGGATTAGTGGGCCACGCTTCGGAAGGTTCGAATGCAACCGCCCCGGGCGCAAAAAAGCCGCGGCGTGGGCCGCGGCTTTGAAATTTCGGCGACGCCCTTGCGTCGCTGGAAACCGGATCAGGCCTGCTTGGCGTCGACCGGGATGCGCATGCCGTAGAAGCTGCGATAGACGAAAACCAGCGCGATCACGAAGATCACCGCACCGATCGCATGCTTCTGTCCCGCGGGCATGTTCACGGCGATTTCCACCGCGAGCAGGCCGAAGAGGGTGGTGAACTTGATCACCGGGTTCAGCGAGACCGACGACGTGTCCTTGAACGGATCGCCCACGGTGTCGCCGACGACCGTCGCGGCGTGCAGCGGCGTGTTCTTCATCTTCAGCTCGACCTCGACGATCTTCTTCGCGTTGTCCCACGCGCCGCCGGCGTTCGCCATGAAGATGGCCTGGAAGAGGCCGAAGAACGCCATGCCGATCAGGTAGCCGATGAAGAAGAACGGATCGAAGAAGGCGAGCGACAGGCTGAAGCAGAAGATGACGATGAAGATGTTCACCATGCCCTTCTGCGCGTACTGCGTGCAGATCTTCACGACTTCCTTCGAGGCCTCGGTGGAGGCGGTCGCGGCGTCGAGCTTCATGTTGTCCTTGATGTAGACCACCGCCCGATACGCGCCGGTGACGACCGCCTGGGTGGACGCGCCCGTGAACCAGTAGATCACGGCGCCGCCCATGAGCAGGCCCATGATCGCCTCGGGATGCACGAGCGAGAGCTTCTCGATCGTGTCCGGGAAAATTCCCTTCAGCATCATGATGATGCCGAAGACCATCGTCGTGGCGCCCACGACCGCGGTGCCGATGAGCACCGGCTTGGCGGTCGCCTTGAAGGTGTTGCCGGCGCCGTCGCCCTTCTCGAGCTGGTGCTTCGCGCCCTCGAAATCGGGCTTGAACCCGAAGTCGCGCTCGATCTCGGCGCTGATGTCCTTTTTCGACTCGATCTGCGAAAGTTCATAGACGGACTGGGCGTTGTCCGTGACCGGGCCGAACGAATCGACCGCGATCGTCACCGGACCCATGCCGAGGAACCCGAATGCCACGAGGCCGAAGGCGAAGATCGGCGCGGCGAACCGGAATTCGACCGGCATCATCGCCTGGACGGCCGCGTGTGCGGAGAAATGATAGGCGCCGAACATCAGGGCGAGGATGCAGAGCCCGGTCCAGAAGGCGGAGAAGTTGCCGGCGACGAGGCCGGAGAGGATGTTGAGCGAGGCGCCGCCCTGGCGGGACGAGGTCACGACTTCCTTCACGTGACGGCTTTCGGTGGAGGTGAAGATCTTCGTGAACTCCGGAATGAGCGCGCCGGCGATGGTGCCGAGCGAGATGATCGTCGAAAGGACCCACCAGAGGCCGGGTTGATTCGCGAGCCGCGAGAGGAGCACGTAGCTCGCGCCGTAGGTGACGATGATCGAGACGATGGACGTGATCCACACGAGGTTGGTCAGCGGGTGCTCGAGATTGAAGTCCTTCGACGAACCCCAGATCGATTTCGAAATCAGGTCGTTGATCCAGTAGCTGACGAGCGAGGTGAGAACCATCAGGATGCGCATGGCGAAGAGCCACACGATCAGCGTCGCGCAGAGGGCGGGGTTGGCCGCGAGCGCGAGCGCGAGGAAGGCGATCAGCGCCACGCCGGTGACGCCGTAGGTTTCGAACCCGTCGGCGGTCGGACCGACGGAGTCGCCGGCATTGTCGCCGGTGCAGTCGGCGATGACCCCGGGATTGCGGGGGTCGTCCTCGGGCAGATTGAAGACGATCTTCATCAGGTCGGCTCCGATGTCGGCGATCTTCGTGAAGATGCCGCCGCAGATCCGCAGGCAGGAGGCGCCGAGCGACTCGCCGATGGCGAAGCCGATGAAGCACGGCCCGGCGAGGTCGGTCGGCAGGAACGCCAGGATGCAGATCATGAAGAAGAGCTCGATCGCCACGAGGAGGAGTCCGACGCTCATGCCCGATTTCAGCGGGATGAGGAGCGTGGCGAGGGGATTGCCCTTGAGCGCGGAAAAGGCGGCGCGGCTGTTGGCGACGGTGTTGATGCGGATGCCGAACCATGCGACGCCGTAGCTGCCGAGAATGCCGAGGACGGAGGCGGCGAGGATGATGGCGACGTGGGCGGCGGAATTATGGGACAGGACGCCGAAGTAATACGTCATGCACACCGCGATCAGGACCCAGAGACCGGCGAGGAATTTTCCCTGCTGGAAAAGGTAGGTCTTGCAGGTTTCCCAGATGATCTGGGAGACGGCGGACATCGAGGCGTGGACCTGCAGCTTCTTGGTCTGGAGGTACTGCGACCAGCCGTAAACGGTGGCGAGGACGCACACGACCAGGCCGATCATCAGCACATTCATGCCGTTGAGCGAGCCGTTGAAGAAGAGCACCTGCTTGATGTCAGGAATCCGGATATCGGCTTCGCTGGCGAAGACAGGAGTGGCGGACGCGGCCAAAGCGGCGGCCAGTTTCGGGAAACGGCGGAGGGTCATAGGGGAAGGGGCAGGGGGTTGCGGAGGTGGCCGTTGTGGCGAGCGGCACCGGGTGCCGCGAGCCAAAATTACCTCGCCCTCCGCAGAAAAGTGACGCTTATCCGGAGCCATGACCCGCTAATGTACGGGAGGGCTCATGGTTTTCCCCGTTATCGAAGGTCATTCGGTTGAAGTTGAATGTTGAAGGCCGATCGAACCACCCGCCGCTTTTCCCGCCGCTGCCCGCTTTCAACCCTTTCCCATGCACCACCTGCGCTTTCGGCAAGTCCATCTCGATTTTCACACGAGCGGCCTGATTCCCGGCATCGGCGCTAGGTTCGACCGGCGCCAGTTCCAGGAGGCGCTGAAGGCCGGCCGCGTGAACTCGATCACGATTTTTTCGAAGTGCCATCACGGGTACAGCTATCATCCGACGAAGGTGGGGAAGATGCACCCGCACCTGAAATTCGACCTGCTGGCGCGCCAGATCGACGCCTGCCGCGAGATTGGCGTGCGCTGCCCGATCTATCTCAGCGCCGGGCTGGATGAGCTCGCGGCCTTCGCGAATCCGACCTGGGTGGTGAAGAAGAAGGACGGCACCACCTACAAGCCCCTCGAGGTCGAGTGGTTTGTCCGCATCCTCCGCTTCAATTCGCCCTATCTCGAGTATCTCTGCGACCAGATCCGCGAGGTGGTGCGGCGCTGGCCGGACAACGACGGGATCTTTCTCGATATCGTCGGCACGCAGCGCGACTACAGCGACGACGCGCTGAAGGAGATGAAGCGGCACGGGTACGATCCCGAGAACGACGCCGACGTGCAGCGTTACGCCGAGGACGTGCTCGATCGTTACTTCAAGGCCACGACCGCGGCGGCGAAGTCGGTGCGCAAGGACAACCCCGTCTTCCACAATTCGGGGCACATCTCGCTCGGCGCGCGAAAGGCGCTCGGCTACAACACCCACCTCGAGCTCGAGTCGCTGCCCACCGGTGGGTGGGGCTATGATCATTTTCCGATGTCGGCGCGCTATGCGATCACGCAGAAGTGGGACTTCATGGGCATGACGGGAAAGTTTCACAACACGTGGGGCGAGTTCGGCGGTTTCAAGCGTCCCGCGGCGCTCCGGTACGAGTGCGGCGCGATGCTCGCCTACGGCGCGAAGTGCAGCGTCGGCGACCAGCTGCATCCCAACGGGGAGATGAACCTGGACACCTACCGGCTGATCGGCGCGGCCTACGCCGAGGTCGAGCGCAAGGAACCGTGGTGCGATTTCGTGAAGCCCGTGGCGCGGATCGCACTCGTGAGCTGTGAAATCAACCAGGATCGCTGGCGCGGCGGGCAGGCGCAGTCGGCGGTCGCCGATGAAGGCGCCGGCCGCATGCTGCTCGAGCTGCACCAGCCGTTCGTGGTGCTCGACGCGTGGTCGGAGTGGACGGGTTTCGATCTCGTCGTGCTGCCCGACACGTTTGCGATGACTCCGGCCAAGGCTGCGCGGGCGAAGGCGTATCTGGCGGCCGGCGGGCGGATCATCGGCGCGGGCACGGCGCTGCTGGACGAGAAGCACGAAACCTTCGCCGTCGATTGCGGGGCGAAGCTGCTCGGCCGCTCGAAGGGCGAGGTGGATTACCTGGTCGCGACGCCGCTCACCCCGGACGTCCCGGTGAAGTCGCCGATCGTCATCCAGGGCGGTGCGTTCGAAATCAGGCCGACCCGCGCGCAGGTGCTCGCGGAGCGTCGCGAGGCCTACTTCAACCGCACGTGGGAGCACTACTGTTCCCACCAGCACGCGCCGGACGCGCCGCAGCCCGCCACGCCGTCGGCGGTGATCACGCGGCAGATCGCCTATTTCGCGCACGACCTCTTCACGCGTTACCGCACTTACGGCCTGCCGCTGTACCGCGACTTTTTCGAAGCCGCCCTGCGCCGGCTGCTGGGCGGAAAACTGCCGGTGGAGACGAATCTTCCCACGGGTGGACGCATCGGGGTGATGGAACAGCGGCGCGAGCGGCGGTACGTCGTGCATCTGCTTTATTCGCCGACAAGCGTGCGGGGCAAGTTTCGCGACCAGCCGATCGAGCTGATCGAGGACGTGGTGCCGCTGCGCGACATCCGGGTGGCGGTGAGGCTGCCGAAAAAAGTGAGATCGGCGCGTCTCGTGCCGGAGGGGACGTCGCTGCCGTTCGCCCAGCGCGCCGGGGTGGCCGAGTTCATCGTGCCCGAGTTTGCGAGCCACCAGATGATCGAACTGGCGTATTAGAGCATCAGTCAATGACGGTCGCTACCATCGCAACGTGTAGCACGGGTCTCCGACCCGTGAAGGTGGACCCGAGCTAAACGGGTGTGCTCGACGTGCTCCGTTGGCAGAGTCCGCCCACACGGGTCGGAGACCCGTGCTACTGCTCCAGGATTCGTCTGCCGGCTTGACCGCCGGCCGGGGGCGATCGGATTTGCGAAATTTCGCCATAGGGATTCGGCGGCCTCGTTCGTCTAAGTAAGTAGGGCGCTCCGTCCGTCATCCGGCCGGGCCGCGTTCGAATACCCCAATGGCGGCAAATCTCGACCCCCGTGCGCACTGCTTGTCGTTCGTGAAAACGAACCGGCGCCGCCGCAGTTCGACGTGAGCGCTACCCTGATGTCCGCTGCTCCTTCCGCGCTGCCGTTCAATCCAGGGACGTCGCGGCCTGAAGTGAAAATGCGGGGCGGGGTGCGTGGGGCGTCGTTGTCCGCCACATCGACGGCGATGGCCTGTCTCAGGGTCTGCCTGCAGCGCCTGCCACTCGGGGTGTTGCTGCTGAAGCGCGACGGGGAGATCCTGTACGCCAATCCCGAAGCGCGCGAATGCCTGGGCGACTGGCATGCCCACGACGGCGATGTCACGGCGCGGCATCTGAAACGGCTGCGCGTTCCCGCGCTGATCATCGATGCCTGCTCGCGTCTGGCGAAAAACGAGGGCGACGCAGCGGTCGCCGGCGTTTCGGGAGACGCGGATGCAGGCGAACCGGAGGGCGCGCAATTGGTTTTTTCCGGCGACGATTCCTCTGGCGGGCGCCGGGTGCGGGTGCGTCACCCGGAGTGCCGCGAGATGAGCGCCGAGGTGTGTTCCCTCGGCTCGGCGGGCATCGGGGGAGAAGTCCCGCGGTTCTTTGTGCGGTTCAGCCAGCGAATGCCCGCCCGCCGCGGCCGCGTTGGGGCGGGGGCCTTTGCGGTGCTCGACGAACTTCCGCCGAAGGAGCGCGAGGTGGCTTTGCTGCTGGCGGAGGGATTGTCCGACCACGAGATCAGCCGCCGTTTGGGCAAGAGCCGCTACACGGTCAAAACCCAGCTCCGGTCGGTCTATCGGAAACTCGAGGTGAAAAATCGCACCCAGCTCGTGCTGCTGCTGCGATGAGTTCCTGGCCCGATCCCGACGCGCGCGATTCCTCGAAGCCTTCGGGAGTGGATTGGCGCGAGGATCGCGAGGCCGCCCCTCGCCGGAAATCGCCCGGAACCTGGATCAACGCGCTGCTCGCGGCGCTGATGATCGGCCTCGCGGTCGGGCTGGCCGTGTTGGGATGCTACGCGATCAAGAAGGGAATCGAGTTCATCGAGTCGCAGCAGACGTCTTCGCAGGCACGGCCGCGCGATTGAATGCAATGTCGGCGAATCCCGATTCACGGCCTGCGCCAGCCAGACTGGTGCCCGGGGCCGGACTCGAACCGGCACGTCCTTTCGGACAGGGGATTTTAAGTCCCAAGCGTCTACCATTTCGCCACCCGGGCCGACTTGCGCGCCGACTGTCGGAGGGCGCCGGGAATGCGTCAACTCTCAGGAGAGGCAATCCGCTATCTGCGGCCCGCCAGACGTTTGGTTGATGGCGATCAGTCCATCCGGTCGTGACGTTCCCTGTCTTGGCGTTTAAAATCGGGCTCCGCTATTCGCGAAGACGCCGAGGGAACCGCGGAAAGCAGACAGCTGATCGCTGAGCGCTTCCTTCGGGGAAATGATTCTTGCCGGCTACGGGAGGGAACCCAACGGTGCACGCTGGTGAAAATTGGATTTCTCGGCGGCAGCTTCGACCCGGTGCATTTCGGCCACCTCATGGCAGCGCAGGACGCCTATGAGCAGTGCCAGCTGGATCGGCTCATCTTCGTGCCGGCAGCCCAGGCGCCCCTCAAGCCGAACGACGCGCAGTCGTCGTCGGAGGACCGCCTCGCGATGTTGCGGGCGGCGGTCGAATGGGACAAACGTTTCGAAATCTCGGATTTCGAGCTCCGGCGCGGCGGAGTCAGCTACACGATCGATTCGGTGCGCCACTTCCGGACGCTCTATCCGCGCGACGAACTTTTCTGGATCATCGGCGGCGACCAGCTGCCAAAGCTGCACCTCTGGAAGGACATCGCGGAACTCGCCAAGCTGGTCGAGTTCATCTTCCTCGAGCGTCCGCATCACCCGGTGAAAGCCGTGCCCGACATCCCGGGCCTGCGGCTGCGCCGCTGTGACGGACATTTGCTCGCGATCAGCTCGACCGAGTTGCGCGAGCGGGTGATCAAGGATCTTTCGCTCGATTATTTTATACCGCACAAGGCCATTGTGTATATCCGCGAGCGCCGTCTTTATCGGGAGAAACCATGAAGGGAAAAGCTGCTGACTCACTGAACCTCGTCAAAATCTGCTGTCGTGCCTTGGACGAAAAAAAGGCCGGGGACCTTCGCGTCCTGGATGTCAGCGAACAATCCTCGATCACCGATTATCTCGTGCTCGCCACCGGCACATCGGATCCGCACCTGCGGGCCCTGCGCGTCGAACTCGAGAAAGCCATCGACGCCAGCGGGCAACGGATCATCGGAATGGAGACCGCCCAGGAAAGCGGATGGATCGTCGTCGATGTCTTCGACGTGATGATCCACCTCTTCACTGGGGAGAATCGCGAGAAATACGCCCTGGAAAATCTTTGGAAGGATGCCGTTGAAGTTTCGGTTCCGAAGCTTCTCCAGGAACCGAAAACCTCGGCTCCCAAAGCCGCGCGGAGCGCAAAAAAATCCGCCAAACGATCGACGCCCAAAAAATCGCCTGCCGCCAAGCGCCCGAAAAAGAAATCCTCCTGATCTCAACCGGCTATCCAACAATGAATAGCAAAGACCATAGGGAATGTCCGCATTCCCATCACGTAGTTTTACGTAGGAATAATGCCTTGATGCGTCAGGGGTTGAGTGTGATCTAATGATCTAACCGCTCACATTCGGGCGTCTCATATAATAATAATACATCCACCACATCCCATGAAACAGCAGAACACCACCAAGGGCTTCACCCTTGTCGAAATCATGATCGTCGTCGTCATCATCGGCCTCCTGGCCGCCATGGCGATTCCGGCGTTCCAGAAGGTCCGTCAGTCCTCCCAGGACAAGGCCGTCTTGAACAACGCCCGCCAGTTGTCCGCCGCCGCCGACCAGTATTACCTCGAAAATGGTGTCTCCACCGTGACGATCAGCAGCCTGGTGGGTTCGACGAACTACGTGAAGGCGCTGAACCTGGTCGCCAACGAGACCTATCCCGCCGCCTACACGCAGGGTGAAACGATCACGATCAACGGCGTGGCCGCGGCCCGCACGATCACGTACGCGCCGTAATCGCGACGCGCTTTGTCCAGCCTCGAGCCGCCCGCCGGAAGCGGGCGGCTTTTTTGTGCCGGATTTTTTCGCGTGTGATGCTCGTCGGCGCGGAAAAAAATCGCGGCGCGAAATCTGCGGTAAAGATCGCGCGGGCGGAAGGATCGCCCTGCCAACGGGCTTTCAATTAAAGCAACAAGCACCCAAGCTCGCCCCCACATGAGTTCGACTTCCCTCTCGCCTCTGCTGTCCAACAAGCGCGTCTGGTTGTTCCTGCTCTCGGGACTGGTCGCCGTGGTGGTCGGCTTCTTCGCCATCCCGGGCACCATGGCGATCGTGTTCGTTTCGGACATGGGCTACTGGTTCGAGCTGGCGGCGTTCCTGGTTTTCGGGTGGGCGCTGTGGGGCGCGTTGCGCGATGACGTGCGCGCGCTGCATTGGCGGACGATCGACTGGACCACCGTCGCGCTCATTCTGGTGTCCGGCGTGGTCCTGCTGGTGCACGAGACCTTCGGGTTCAAGATCGTGATGGACGAGATCATGCTCCTCGGCACGTCGATGAGCATGCACTTCGACAAGACCGTGCTCACGCCGATCCGCGGCAACGACATCCAGGGCGCGTTCGTGGTGCTCGACGGGATCATGGACAAACGCCCGCTGTTCTTCCCGTTCCTGCTTTCGCTGCTGCACGATCTCACCGGCTATCGTCCCGCGAACGCCTTCGTGCTGAACGGACTGCTGACGTTCGTTTTTCTCGGATTGATCAACGCCTTCGGCCGGCGTCTCGCCGGCCGGCGCGCGGGCTGGCTCGGCGTGCTGCTGTTCGCGGGGCTGCCGCTTTTCGGGCAGAACGCCACGGGAGGAGGCTTCGAGCTCCTGAACATGGTGATGATCATCGCGACGATGGTCCTCGGCGCGCGCTTCGTGGAGAAGCGCGACGACGTTTCGCTCACGGCCTTCTGCTATGCCGCGCTGCTTTTGGGCCAGACCCGTTACGAGTCGCTGATCTACGCGCTGCCGGTGGTGATCATCGTGCTCTGGGTGTGGCTGCAGGAGCGCCGCGCCATCCTGCCATGGGCGGTGATCCTCGCGCCGCTGCTCCTGCTGCCCTATCCGCTGCAGCACCGGATTTTCGAGCTTCGCACCTCCGCCTGGCAGCTGCAGAGCAAGCCCGAGTATTCCGTCCCGTTCTCCTTTTCCTACATCGTCGACAACATCGCGCACGCCGAGCAGTTCTTCCTCGCGCGGCCCGTGGACCAGCCCAACTCCCTCGTGCTTTCCGTCATGGGCTGGGTCGCGATTCCGTTCTTCCTCCTCTTCGCCGCGAAACGGGTCCGCACGCTCCGCACCGAATCCCCGGCGGTCGTGACGTCGCTGATTTTCGGCATCGGCTTCGCCGGGCAGTTCCTGCTGATGATGTGTTATTTTTGGGGGAAATTCGACGACCCCATCATCCGGCGCCTCAGCCTGCCGACCCATCTCTGGCTGGTGGTCGCGGTGTTGACGGTGCTGCCGCAGTTCAAGGCCGGGGTCCAGCGCGCGTTGATCGGCGTCGCGGTGCTCGGCATCATCGCGAGCGGGGTCCCCTCGATGGCCGCGCACGCCTACACGCAGGAGTATCTTCCGGGCCGCGAGACCGCGTGGCGGCGTCAGTTCATGGCGGACCAGCCGCGGCGCGACTATCTGGTGCTCGACAACG
>JAQGON010000109.1 GCA_028293565.1 Verrucomicrobiota bacterium
TCGACTGGCCCGGGGGCTGGCAGCGGGTGAAGATCGGCGGGCGTCTCGCGAGCCTGGACGCGTCGCACAATCCCGAGGGCGCGCAGGTGCTGGAGACGAATCTCGCGCACCTCGCCGCCGAAACCGGCCGGCGGCCGGTGGTGATCACGGCGGCGCTGGGCGCGGCCCGCGCGCGTCCGCTGATGGAGACAATCTGCCGCCACGCGAAGGAGGTCCACCTCGTCGTGCCGCATCAGCCGCGGGCCTGCAGCCATGAGGAACTCGAGTCGCTCGTGCCGCGAAGTTTTTCCGGCCGGGTTTTCCGCGCGACCGTGGAGGAACTGTTTCCGACGCCCGACACCTGCGGCGCGGGCCTGCCGGACGACGTGATCGTCGTGACCGGATCGATTTATCTGCTCGGCGAAGTGATGACGCGGATCCGTTGAGCTTCCAAAATTTTACCACGAAGAGCGCAAAGACCGCGAAGGAGATCCTCTGGCTCCGGGCCCTTCGCGGTCTTCGCGCCCTTCGTGGTAAAATGGCCCCGGCTTCCTGGCGGACACACTTTTGTCTAAAATGTCCTAACTCAGGACGCGTTGCACGGGGACCCGGGCCAGCCGGATCAGCTCGGCGGTGGGCGGGACGTCCTTGATGATCTGCGAAGGCTCGGGGCCGACGCCGAGGTAGCGGAGGTTTGGCAGTTTTTCCGCCGTCGGAAGCGGCTCTCCGGCGAACGCCACGTCGACGATGCTCGTCATCATCGCGGCGACGTAGCCCTGCGCGTTTTTCGGCAGATCGGCGAAGCGTCGCACGGTGGAGATGTCTTCCGGCCAGCCGGGATGACGCGTGTAGACCGGCCGCAGGGTTTTCCGGACCGCTTCGTTTCGCGGCACGTGATGGTGGCGGTTTCCGGCGGCGTCCTCGTAGGCGATGCAGATCTGGAGTTCACCCTGCCAGCCGCCGGAGTACGTGAGGGCGTCGGCCTTGTTGATCATCAGGTCCTGGTAGCCGCCATAGCGAAGGGCGTCGCCCTTTTCCACGGCGTCGAACCAGCCGACCATGCGCTGGCGGCCCGTGCTCGTGCCGAACTCGAGCTGCTTCAGCTTCGCCGTGAGCGGGTCGGCGTCGTCCATCTGCGTGATGAAGGTATGCGTGCCGACCTTGGTGTCGTAGGCCTTGGCGACGCCCACCGTATGAATGCGCTGCACCGGAATCCCGGCGCTCTCGAAAAACTCCGGGGTGAACGTGTGCGAGGCGGTCACGTTGGGCGAAAAACCGTGGCGCTTGTCGAGCCAGTAGGCCTGCCCGAATTCGCCGATCACGGTCCGCCCGGCGCGGAGTTCGCGCAGGATCAGTTCGCGGACCTCGCCGATGTTCTTCGCGAGGGCGGTGCCCGCCTGCCAGTAGGCCGCGGTGAGCGCCTCGAGGTTGACCGAGAACGGCGCCGCGCCGCGGAAGCGGGTGAAGTCGAACTCCTCCCGGGCGAACACGCCGAGGTCGAGCGCTTCGGCGTTGGCGCGGAGCTCGGCGGCGGTGAGCTTGTCGAAGAAGCCGGCAAACGTCTCGGGGCTGACGCGGCAGACGTGCTCGATCGTGCGCAGGGCGCGGTCGGCGCGCTGCGCGAGCTTGCGCGCGAAAAAATTCGGGCCGGCGTGAAAATCGGAAAAGGTGATCTGCCACTGGCCCGCTTCGTCGAGATAAGCCGGCGTGATCCCGCGGCCGGTGGAGCCGCGCGGCTCCTCGTGGAGGACGTGGGTGCGGTAGTCCTCCCACGCCAGGTCCAGCAGGCGGTGGGTGAGGTCGGACACCATCGTGCGCTCGTCGATCACGAGCCGCGAGAGGATGGCGTGCCCCTTTTTTTCCAGGGGGCGCGTCTCCCACCAGATCTTGCGGGGATCGGCGACGACCCCGCTGCCGATGCACAGGTGCGCCGCATCGCGGACGACGACGCCGGCGGGCAGGAGGTTGAGCTTGATGCCTCCGGCGGTGTGGCCGGAGTTGGCGCCCCCGTTGACCTTGAGGACAACGGAGACCGGCGCGGCAGTGCCGCGGAGTTCGTTCGCGATTTCCGGAATGAGCCGGCCCTTGCCTTCGTCGCCGAGGGAAATGCCGACGTCAGCGATCAGCTGGCTGGAAAAGGGGATGAGGGACATGGTTGCTGGAAAAATCCGCGGCAACCGAAGCTTGTCCGGGACGGAAACCCCTGTTGCAGAAAAGGAGAGAGCGGACGGCGAGGGGCGGAGCAAACAAAAACCAAAGGCCTTTTGAACAGAAGATAACGAAGGCAACGAAGCACTGTCCTTTGTCCGGAGTCCGCGTTGCAAGCTGAGTCCGATTTCGCGGAGGGGTTGGGATCCAAAAACAAAAAACAGACCCCGTTTGTAAACCTGGGCGTCTTTGACGGACGGCGCTTCGTTACCTTTGTTGCCGTCTGTTCAAAATGTCTTGTCCGTCCGTCTGATTCTTCCGGCGTAGACGAGGGGGCGGAGCAAACAAAAACCAAAGGCCTTTTGAACAGAAGATAACGAAGGCAACGAAGCGTCGTCCTTTGTTTGGAGCCCGGGTTGCAAGCTGAGTCCGATTTGGCGGAGGGGTTGGGATCCAAAACAAAAATACAGACCCTGTTTGTAAACCTGGGCGTCTTTGACGGACGGCGCTTTGTTACCCTCGTTGCGTTCTGTTCAAAATGTCTTGGTCGTCCGATTAATTCTTCCGCGTCGAGACTTCGATCACGTCGTGCGGCGCGGCTTCCTTTTGGCCTGCTGCGCTGACGCTGATGTAACGGGCTTTGGCGCGGAGTTCCGGGAGGTTCGCCGCTCCCAGATAGCCCATGCCGGACTGCACGCCGCCGATTAACGTGCCGAGGACTTCGTCGACGGAACCCGAAACTTCCTTGAGCGCCTCGATGCCTTCGGCGGCCACCTTGCGCGTGTTGTCGGTTTTATCGTGACCGTAGCGGGCGGCGCTGCCCGCTTTCATCGCGGAGAGGCTGCCCATGCCGCGATACTGTTTATAGACCTTGCCGCTGATCTCCATGATTTCGCCGGGGGCTTCGCGACAGCCGGCGAGGAGACCGCCGCAGATGACCGCGTCGGAGAGCGTCAAGGCCTTCACGATGTCGCCCGATTTCGTGATCCCGCCGTCGGCGATCATCCGCACGCCGAGTTTCTTCGCCGCCGTGCCGGCGACGTAGAGCGCCGTCAGCTGGGGAATTCCGACCCCTGCGACGATGCGCGTGGTGCAGATCGAGCCGGGACCCTGGCCGATCTTGATCGCGTCGGCCCCGCAGCCGGCGAGGTAGTCGACCCCGGACGCGCTGGTGACATTTCCGGCGATCAGCGTCAGGCCGGGGAACGCCCCGCGCACGAGCTTGACGACGTCGCCGACGCCCGAGGTGTGGCCGTGCGCGGTCGAGACCGCCACGCAGTCGATGTCCTCGGCGACGAGGTTCGCGATGTGCTCGAGAATTTTGTCGCGATCCAGCGACCCGTCCACCTTGCGCACCGGCGAAAGCGCGGCGCCGACGACGAGGCGGAACTGCGGGTCGCGGGCGGGCTTGCGCCGGGACTTCGCCTCGCTGGTGATTTTTTCGACGTCCGAGATCGTGACCAGTCCGCGCAGGTGGCCGGGGCCGTCGACCACGAGCATCTTGTTCAGGCCCACGTTGGCGGAGAAAAAATTATCGGCCGCCTTGATCGGATCCTTGGCCACGGCCGTTTCCCTCTCGGTGATGAGCTGGGCGCGGGGCGTCATCACCTGCGACACTTTCTTCGACTTGTAGCGGTCCTTGACGACGTTGCCCGACAGCAGCCCGACGAGCCTGCCGCCGGCGTCCACGACGGGGAACGTGGAAAACGCGAAGCGCTTGGCCTCGATCATGGCGAGGACGTCCCCGATCAGCTGGTCGGGGGACACGGTGATCGGGTCCTGGATGAGGCCATGGATGTGGCGTTTGACGCGGGCGACTTCCTTCACCTGCTCCTTCGCGGGCATGTTGTAGTGAATCAGCCCGAGCCCCCCGTTCAGCGCCATCGCGATGGCCATGCGCGACTCGGTCACGGTGTCCATGTCCGAGGAGATGACCGGGATGTGCAGGCGCAGGCTCTCGGAAAGGGCGGTCGACGTGTCGGCGTCCTTCGGCAGGATCTCCGAGTAGAGCGTCGCGAGCGAAACGTCGTCGAACGTGAGCGCGGTCGGCAGGCTCGCGCGGAAAAAAGCGTCGGCCGGAAGGTAAAATTCGGCGTCCGCGCCGGTGGAGGACTTGGCAACCTTTGTCATGGTTGCCATGAACGAAGTAGGCGGCGTGGTGGGAAGCGCAAACAGAAAGTCAGGTTGCGCGGGCGCGGCCGTCCGTGGAGGATCGCGGGGTGTCCTACCGCTTCGATTTCCGGCGTTACCATCTGCCGTTCCAGGCGCCCCTCCGCACCGCGCACGGTCCCTGGCGCGAGCGCGAGGGCGTGATGGTGCGGCTGACCGATGCGCAGGGAAATTCCGGCTACGGCGAGGCGGCGCCAATCCCGTGGTTCGGCACGGAGACCGTCGACGAGGCGGAGTCGGTTTGCCGGGGCCTGGGAGAACACGTGACCCCGGAAACGCTGGCGTCGCTGCCCGATCGCGTCGCCTGCCTGAAAAACGCCCTGGCGGCGGCCCGGCGGGCCGACGATCCGGAACTGGCGGCGCGGAAGCCCCTCGGCGTAGCGGCGCTGCTGCCGGCGGGACGGGCGGCGCTCGGGAAAATCGGCGCGAAGGCCGACGCGGGATTTCGGATTTTCAAATGGAAAGTGGGCGTGGGCGATGCGGACGAGGAACTCGGCCTGCTGGACGACGTCTGCGCGACGCTTCCCGACGGCGCGAAGCTGCGGCTCGACGCGAACGGAGCATGGGACCGCCGCCAGGCGGAGCGCTGGCTGGAGCGCTGCGCGGACCGGCCGGTGGAATTCGTCGAGCAGCCGTCCTTCGCCAAGGCGTCGGAAGGCGCGTCCGCCCGCCGAAGGACGGATGACCTGCTGCTCGGCCTCGCCGGGGATTTTCCCACGCCGCTGGCGCTCGACGAGTCGATCGCGAACGATCAAGACGTGGAGCGGTGGCTGGGCTTGGGCTGGCCGGGGGTTTTTGTGGTGAAGCCGGCGCTCCTCGCCGACGTGGAGGTCGCGGTGGCGCGGCTGTCGGCGGCGCGGGCCGACGTGGTTTTTTCCTCGGCGCTCGAGACGCTCGTCGGCGCGCGCGCGGCGCTGGCGGCGGCTTTCACCTGGACCGGGAAACCGCGGGCGCTGGGGTTCGGGGTGTGGCCGCTGTTCGCGGACTCGCGATTCGACGGACCCTACGAACGGCCCTTTCTTTCCGGCGAGGACGTGGCGCGACTGAACCCCGAGACCGCATGGACCGCGCTGAACTGAAAACGCTGTTGCGCGCCACGGGCTGCGTTGAGGAGCGGAACGGCATCTTTTTTCTGTGCGATCCCCGGTGGGGTCCGCCTGATCGCGCGGCGATGTCGGCGCTGGAGAATGTGGCGCTGGCCGACCTCCGAGGGGATCGCGAGACCGGATGGCTCTGCATCCCGACCGGCGGCACGGGCGGCGGCGTGCGTTTCGCGCGTCACGATGAAAAGACCCTCGGGGCGGCGGTGCGCGGGTTCTGCGCACACTTTGGAATGGCGCGCGTGAATGCGCTGGATGTGCTGCCGGCGTTTCACGTCAGCGGACTGATGGCGCGCGTGCGTTGCGCGGCCACCGGCGGCCAGCACGTGGCGTGGCCGTGGAAAGACCTCGAAGCCGGGCGCTGGCCGGCGGCGCGGGCCGACGAAATGGTTTTGTCGCTGGTGCCCACGCAGCTGCAGCGGTTGCTCGAGTCGCCGGAGGCGGTCGAACGGCTGCGCGGGTTTCGAATCATTTTTGTCGGCGGCGGGCCGATCTGGCCCGGGCTGGCGGACCGGGCCGCCGCGGCAGGGCTGCGGCTTTCCCCCAGCTACGGCATGACGGAGACGGCGGCGATGGTGGCGGCGCTGCGGCCCGAGGAGTTTCTGGCCGGAGACCGGACCAGCGGCGCGTCGCTGCCGCATGCGCAAATCTCGATTTCGAACGAAGGCTTGATTCGGGTCGGCGGTGAGTCCCTGTTCCGGGGCTATTTTCCGGACTGCGCCCAGACCCGGGAATTTCAGACGGAGGATCTGGGCGAGTTTGACGCGAAGGGCCATCTCCGGATCCTGGGGCGGCGCGACGCGGTGATCATCACGGGCGGGAAAAAAGTGCATCCGTCCGAGGTCGAGGCGGTGTTGCGGGCCTCAGGATCGTTCGCCGACGTGGCGGTCATCGGGCTGTCGGACCACGAGTGGGGCGAGATCGTCGTGGCGTGTTTTGTCGCGGTGAACGAGCAGGCGATGACGCGCGAAAAACTGGAATTGATTCACCGCGACCTGGCGCCGCATCAGCGGCCCAAGCGTTATCTGCCGGTCGCGGAAAAGGACTGGCCGCGCAACGCGCAGGGAAAACTGAACCGAGCGACGCTGCGCAGGCTGGCGATGCGGGCGCCGGGATCGTCCGCGACGTGAGAAATGGAATCAACCGGCGTTCACCCAGGCGGCGAGCCCGGCGGGAAGCGGCTGACGGGTGCGTTTGGCGAGCGAAGTCGCGACGTGCTCGGTCCGGACCCGGGCCGCCGGCTTGTCGGGAGGACCCACCTTCGTGATTTCGAAATCGATCGCGAACGAGGCGGTCGTCAGCGCCGAAGGCCGCACGGAAACCCGCACGCGGTCTCCGACCGAGAGCGGACGCAGGTACTCCGCCTCGCTTTTGGCGATGGGGACGATCAGGTCGGCGCCTCCGAAAAACCCTTTCAAATCGAGGCCGGCGCGCGCGAGGGATTCCTCGTAGGCTTCGTGGCAGAGGATGAGCGTCCGCGCAAAAAAAACGACGCCGGCGGCGTCGGTGTCGGCGAGACGAATCGTGCGGAGGTATTCGAAGGGCATGGGCGGGAGGCGGTGACGGGTAGGCTTTAGGCGGCGGGCGACAAGCTCCAGACTCAATTTGCCGCGCAACGGAGGCGGCTTGCGCTTGCGAAGGAGCGCTTAAAGGCTGCCGTTGGGAAGACCCATGAACAAGAACCAGATTGCGGACGTGCTGACGGAGATCGGGATGCTCCTCGAATTGAAGGGCGAGAATCCGTTCAAGGTGAGGGCCTATCAGACCGGCGCGCGGGCGCTCGAGGGAATCGAGGACGCCGAGCTGGCGCGGCTGGTCGCGGCGGGGGAATTGAAAAGCGTCAAGGGGATCGGCGAGGCGCTCGCGCAGAAGATCACCGAGCTGCACGCCACCGGCCGGCTGGATTTTTTGGAAAAGCTGAAGGAGTCGGTCGAACCCGGGCTGGTCGAGCTGGTGCAGATTCCGGGGCTGGGGCCGAAAAAAATCCGCGCGCTGCGCGACAAGCTGGGGATCTCGAGCATCGCGGCGCTGACGGAGGCGTGCAACGACGGCCGCGTGGCCGAGCTCGACGGCTTCGGGGCGAAGACGCAGGAAAAAATTCTCGCCGGAATCAAGAACCGCGAGGCCTACGGGCGCAGGCATCTCTGGTGGGATGCCTGGGAAATCGCGGAGCCGATCGTCGCCGGCCTGCGGCGACTGCCGCAAGTGAAACGCGCGGAGGCGGCGGGAAGCCTGCGCCGCGGCATGGACACGGTCGGGGACCTGGACTTCATTGTGGCGGCGAGCGAGATCGAGCCGGTGGTGGACTGGTTCACGAAGCTGCCTGGAGTCAGGGAAGTGACGGCGCGCGGCGAGACCAAGGCGAGCGTCCGCTTCGAGTCCGGCCTGCAGGCCGACCTGCGCATCGTGCCCGACGACCAGTTTGTCTTCGCGCTGCACCATTTCACGGGCTCGAAGGACCACAACGTCCAGATGCGGCAGCGCGCGCTGGCGCAGGGCCTCAGCCTGAGCGAATGGGGGCTGGTGTCCGCGGCAGGCGAGGGGACGGCGAAGGAAAAGGCGGAGCGCGCGAAAACGAAGCCGGGCATTTCCACCGAGCCGGAGCTGTTTGCGGCGCTTGGGATGAGATTTGTGCCGCCGGAATTGCGGGAGGGCATGGGCGAGATCGAAGCCGGCGAGCGGGGCGATTTCCCGAGGCTCGTCGAGCTCGGCGACCTGCGCGGGGCGTTTCACAACCACACCACCGCCTCGGACGGCAGGAACACGCTCGCCGAAATGACCGCGGCGGCGGCGGCGCTCGGCTGGGAGTACCTGGGAATCGCGGACCATTCCAAATCCAGCTTTCAGGCCAACGGCCTGAGCGAGGAGCGGCTGCTGAAACAGGTCGGGGAAATCCAGGCGCTGAACGCCTCGAAGCGCCATGCGGCCCGCGTTTTCGCCGGCGTCGAGTGCGACATCCTGCCCGACGGACGGCTGGATTTCGCGGAGGAGATTCTGGCGAAGCTCGATTACGTTGTGGCTTCGGTGCACAATGTCTTTTCCCAGGAAGAAGCGGTAATGACGGCGCGGATCATCCGCGCGGTCGAGCACGGCCACACCACGATGCTCGGGCACCTCACGGGCCGGCTGCTGCTGCGGCGGGAGGGTTATCGCGTCGATGCGGCGAAGGTGATCGACGCGGCGATCGCGAACGGCGTGATCATCGAACTGAACGCGAGCCCGTGGCGGCTCGATATGGACTGGCGCCTGTGGCGGAAGGCGGCGGAAAAAGGCCTGCTGTGCTCGATCAACCCGGACGCGCACGAGACGGCGGGACTCCAGCACGTGCGCGCGGGGATCAATTCCGCGCGCAAGGCGGGGCTGACGAAGGAGAACGTCTTCAACACGCGCCCGCTGGCGGCGGTGGAGAACTATTTCGCGTCCTGAAGGCGCGCTGCCTTCACCTCGCGCCGCGGCCGAAGAGGGCGGCGGGAATCGTCGCAACGAGGATCTTGAAATCGAGCCACAGGGACCACTGGTCGATGTAGGCGAGGTCGAGGCGAACCCAGTCGGCGAAGTCGGCGATGTCGTTTCGTCCGCTGATCTGCCAGAGGCAGGTCAGCCCGGGCTTCACGCTCAGCCGGCGGCGGTGCGTGTCCTGATCGAAGCGTTTCACCTCCTCGAATGGCAGCGGCCGGGGTCCGACCAGGCTCATCTCGCCGCGCATCACGTTCCAAAGCTGTGGCAGCTCGTCGAGGCTGTGGCGCCGGAGCACCCGGCCGAGCGGCGTGACGCGCGGATCCTTGCTGACCTTGAAGACCGGGCCGCGCATTTCGTTCTGCCCGGCCAGCGCCGCCTGCTGCTGCTCCGCGCCGGCGGTCATCGAGCGGAACTTGAGCATCCCGAAGGACCGCCCGTTCAGGCCGCAGCGCACCTGGCGGTAGAAGACCGGGCCGGGCGACGTCAGCTTCACGGCGGCGGCGATCAGCGCGAGCAGCGGCGAAAGGACGACGAGGAGCAGCGTCGCCGCGATGTAGTCGAAGGTCTGCTTGATCACCAGGTGGCTGAGCGGCGCCGACTGCGCGCGGTAGTAGAAAACCGCCTCGCCGCCGAAGCGGTCGACCGAAACCTGCGGCGATGGCAGCGAGGTGATGCCGGGGCGGACGACGACTTCCACGCCCTCGTTGGCGCACGCGAGGAGGACGCGCGTGGCGTGGTCGCGGTCGATGCCCGCGAGGTTGAGGATGACGACGTTGACGGACTGGTCGTGGAGGGCGCGGACGAATTCGTCGACCGGCTGGGTGACGGGATTGAATTCCCCGAGGTCGGCCAGCGTGTCGCGCTCGATCCGCGTGAGGGCGTCGCGCAGCTGCCGGTTCTCGTGCGGCAGCCCGACCCAGAGCGCGCGGCGCCGCAGCTGCTCCTGGGCGAACCGCTGCGATTGAAAGTGGAACGCGACCTCGTACCGGATCGAGACGAGAATCCCGGAGATCGTTCCGACGAGGATGACGACCGAGCGCGCGTACTGCTGCCGCAGGACGAAGAGGACGAGGATGAGCCCGATGACGGTGAAGCTGCAGCTGCGGAGGATGGCGAAGAGCGCGCGCAACCGGTGCGCGGGCCGGGGTGATTCATAAAACCCCTGGCCGGCGAGCACGATGGGACCGATCAGGGCCACGACCGGCACGAGCCAAAGGTAGTCCCCGATCGGGGCGAGCGCCTCCCAGTTGAACCAGCCGACGCAGGCGTCGCGGAGATAGTAGGCCGCGAGGAGCGAGATCGCGAACAGGCAGCCATCCGCCACTTCGAACAGCCGGGTGCGCGTTCGCTGGAGGTGGGTCAGCATGCGGCGGATCCTAGGCCGGCGGCGCCGGCATCCCGACTGCGCCACAGCGGGGTGCGCCTCGTGCGTTCATGCGCTAGAAATTCTTCACGTAGGCCGTGCCGCTGGCATCGACGAAGGTCAGGCCCTCCGCGGAAACCCGGGTGAGGCGGATGCCCAGAGTGTAGTCCACCATGTCGTTCACCCGGTAAACGCGGTCGTTCATCAGCACCTTGCTCTCGGTTCCCGAGGCGCGGATGCCGGTCACGCGAAGCGCGTCGATCAACGTCAGGATGCGGATGTCCTGCGTGCCCTTGGCCGCCGCGGGCGGGAGGGGCGGCGGAGTGGCGATGACGGACGAGGCTGCGGGGGCCGGCGCGGCGACCGCGATCCTGACGGGTTCCGCCACGGCGGGCTTCTGGACGGCAATCTCGATTTTCGGCGCGGGAAGCGCCGGCGCCACGATGACCGGGCTCGGCGCCGCGGCGGCCGGGGGCGACTCGCGTTTCACCGCCGGCTGCTGCGCGACGACGGCTCGCGGCGCCGGGGTGCGGGTGACGAGGACGAGCGTGACGACGACCGCGACGATCACGACGGCCGCGATTCCACCGACGATCGCCGCCAGGGTTTTCGGAGGAAGGGACGATCCGCGGCCCGCGTTGCCGGCGCCGCGCGAGGCTCCGGGCATCGGCGGCAGGTCTCCCGGATCGCCGGTGCGCTGGTGCTGCGCCTTCTTGAGCGCGTCGTTGATCAGGCTCACGGCTTCAGGAGGTGAGGTTGGCCATGTCCTTGACCGCGCGGCGGGCGTCCCAGTAGGTCACCTCGTCCGATCCGCGGATGAAGGCCGAGAGCATGGATTTGTCGCAGAGGTTGTTCACGATGCGGGGGATTCCCTTGCTCCCGTGGTGAATGGCGCGCAAGGCCCATCTCGTAAAGCTCGGCCGGCCCATGCCGCCGGCGAGGGTGAGGCGGTGGTGAATGTAGTGCGCGATATCGGTGCGCGAAAGGGGATGGAGCTCGTAATGGACGAGGATGCGCTGGCGGAGCTGGCGCAGCTCCTCGCGGGCGAGCACCTGCTTCAGCTCGGGCTGGCCCATGAGAATGATCTGGAGGAGCTTTTGCTTGTCGGTCTCGAGATTCGAGAGCAGCCGGATCTGCTCGAGCACCTCGAAGGAAAGGTTCTGGGCCTCGTCGATGATCAGCACGATGTCGCGCCCGGCCTGGATGCGCGCGAGCAGCACCTGGTTCATTTGGGCGACGAGATCGACCTGGCTCCGCGCCAGCTTGGTTTCGCCGAGGTCGGTCAGGATGGCCTTGAGCATCTGCGTCTCGGTGACGCGCGGATTGAGGATCAGGGCGGTGTCGTACCGCGCGGGATCGAGATCGTTGAGGAAGCACCGGCAGAGCGTGGTCTTGCCGCAGCCGACCTCGCCGACGAGCACGATGAAGCCCTTTTTTTCCTTCACACCATATTTGAGGTGCTGGAGCGCTTCCTGGTGGGTGGGGCTGAGATATAGGAACCGGGGATCGGGGGTGATGTTGAACGGCATCTCCTTGAACCCGTAAAAACTCTGATACATGCGTGCTTCGAGCTAGGGGTGCTCCCTTGAAAACGCACGCCAAAATCGCGGCGGCGCGGGCGTTTGACAGGTTTGAAACGCCCGGGCGGGCCGGCCTTCTCCGCCGGTGAAAACCGCACCGACAAAAAGCATTGCGTGATGGGAGGGCCGCGCCGTTCATTTTGCGCATCTGATCCGTGAACCTGCGCCGCCTCATCGTCTCGCTCTACCTGCTGGTTTTCGTGGGAGTGGGGGCGGCCTCGGGGGTTTTCCTCTGGCAGGCGAAGGAAGAGTACACGCAGCTGAAACAGCAGGAGGCCGCGAGCCGCCGCCGGCTGGCGGAGACGGAGGCCAAGCTGCGGGAGCAGGAAAAGATCATCGAGCGGCTTCGCACGGACCCCGCGTACGTGGAGAAAGTGATCCGGCGCCGGCTGCATTATGCGAAACCCGACGAATTCGTCTTTCGCTTCGAGGAATGACGGTTTCATTGTGAGCCGCATGTCGTCGCCTCCGCTCATCGAGAAATTCCGCCAAGCCGGGCAGGGACAGGTCTTCGCCTTCCACGACGAGCTCGCGCCCGAGGCGCAGCGTCATCTTCTCTCCGAGGCGGCCGAGATCGACCTCGCCGAGATCGAACGCCTCACGGCGAGCCTGCTGGCGCCCGGCGCCAAGGCGTCGGTGAACCTGGAGGGCCTGCAGCCCGCGCCGTTCGAGCCGCTCGTGGCCAGCGGCGGCGACCCCGCCGCGTGGGCGCGCGCCAAGGCGGCGGGCGAGGCGGCCTTGAAGGCGGGGCGGGTCGCGGCCTTCACCGTGGCGGGAGGACAGGGAACGCGGCTGGGGTTCGACGGGCCGAAGGGGACGTTCCCGGTGACGCCGCTCAAGCAGAAGACGCTCTTCCAGGTCTTCGCGGAAAAAATCCACGCGGCCGGGATTCGTCACGGACATCCGCTGCACTGGTTCATCATGACGAGCCACCAGAACCACGCGGCGACCGTGGCGTTTTTCGAGGAGCACCGGTATTTCGGGCTGGACCGGGCGCGCGTGCATTTTTTCCGGCAGGGCCGGATGCCGGCGGTGGATCTCAACGGGAAGATCCTGCTCGAGACAAAGGGCACGATCGCGCTGTCGCCGGATGGACACGGCGGTTCGCTCCGCGCGCTGGAACGCGCCGGCGCGCTCGACCTGATGCAGCGCGAGGGGATCGACACGCTGAGTTATTTCCAGGTCGACAATCCCCTCGTGCGCTGCATCGACCCGGCCTTCATCGGCTGGCACCTGAATCGGCGCTCGCAGATGTCGAGCAAGATGGTGCGCAAGGCCTACGCCGAGGAGAAGGTCGGCCATTTCTGCGTGCAGGCCGACCGGCTCGTGGTCGTGGAATACTCCGACCTGCCGATGGAATTGCAGTGCCAGAAGGACCTGCGCGGAAAACTCCTTTTCGAGGCGGGCAGCATCGCGATCCACCTGCTCGACCGGGATTTCATCCGGGACATGACCCGGCCGCAGCCGGGCCGGGCGGTGGCGACGCTGCCGTTTCATCGCGCGGCCAAGAAAATCCCGACGATCGACACGTCGGGCCGGCCGGTGAAGCCGGAGCAGGCGAACGGCGTGAAGTTCGAGATGTTCGTCTTCGACGCCCAGCCCTTCGCGCGCAACCCGCTCGTGATCGAGACGAGCCGCCAGGACGATTTTTCGCCGGTGAAAAACGCGGACGGGGTCGATTCGCCGAAGACCGCGCGCGACGACCAGCTGCGGCAGTATGCGCGCTGGCTGCTTGCAAACGGCGCGGAGGCCGAGGTCGACGACACCGGGCTGCCGCGGGTGACAATCGAGGTTTCGCCGCTCTTCGGATATGACGAGGACTCCTTCGCGGAATCCTGGAAAAAGCTCGCGCGGCCGCCCGCGGTGGCGGACGGGCTTTATCTTTCCTGACTTTCCATGACCTCGCTCGAGACCATCAAGTCGGCCGCGTCCGCCGGCAAGCTCATGCCCGGCGCGCTCGAAAACCTGAATGCCTTCCTCGGCGCCAGCCTGCCACCATGGGCGGTGGAGAGCATCGACGAGCTGGCGAAACGCGAGGCCTGGCCCGAGCTGAACGACCGGTTCTACCGCTACCTTGAATTCGGCACGGGCGGCATGCGCGGGCGCACCATTGGCGTGACGGCTGCCGCCGCGGAAACGGGGAAGGTCAACAGCGCCGGCACGCCCGAGCACGCGGCGATCGGCAGCAACATGCTGAACGACTTCACGCTGGTTCGCGCGGTGACGGGGTTGTTTCGCTACACCAAAAAATATCTCGTCTCGCGGCAGGTGACGGCGCGGCCGCGGTTCGTCATCGCGCACGACGTGCGGCATTTCTCACGGCACTTCTGCGAGCTGGCCGCGTCGACGTGGACGCGCCTGGGCGGCGAGGCGTTCATCTTCGACGGGCCGCGTCCCACGCCCCAGCTCAGCTACACCGTCCGCTGGCTCAAGGCGCACGCCGGGGTGGTCATCACCGCGAGCCACAATCCGCCGCACGACAACGGATTCAAGGCGTACTTCGACGACGGCGCGCAGGTGGTGCCGCCGCACGACCGCGGGATTGTCGCGGAGGTGAATGCGGTGGCGCTTTCCGAGCTCGGGGCGTTCCTCGCAGTGGACCTGGCCGGCGTCACGACGCTCGGCCGCGAGGCCGACGACGCTTACCTGGCGGTGGCGGCGAAGGCGCTGCTGGACCCGGCGGTCCTGCGCACCACCAAGGTGAGCGTCGTCTACACGAACATCCACGGGACGGGCGCGGTGCAGACGCTGCCGCTGCTGCGGCACGCGGGGTGCGAGGTCCACGAAGTGCCGGAGCAGATCAATTTCGACGCGCGTTTTCCGACGGTGAAATCGCCCAACCCCGAGAATCCCGAGGCGCTCGCGCTCGCGATCAGGCTCGCGGACCGGATCGGGGCGGACGTCGTGCTCGCGACGGACCCGGATGGCGACCGGATGGGCTGCGCCGTGCGCGGCCGGGCCGGGAGGATGGAGCTGATCACGGGCAACCAGATTGGCGCGCTGCTCGCGGACTATCGCCTGATGAAGTACAAGGAGCTGGGATGGATTCCCGCGGCGGGATCCCCGCGGGCGTGCATCATCAACACGGTGGTGACGACGCAGCTGCAGGACGCGATCGCGCGCGGCCACGGCGTGAAGGTCGTGAAGACGCTGACCGGCTTCAAATGGATCGCGGAGAAGATGCGGAACTACGAGGAGCAGCTGCGCCGGGCGATGGGCCCGGGGTTCGACTACGAGGCGCTGCCCTTCGCGGAGCGCGCGCGCCTGCTGCTCCGGCACAGCACCTTCTTTGTCTTCGGCACGGAGGAGAGCTACGGGTATCTCCCCAACGACTACCTGCGCGACAAGGACGGCAATTCCGCGTGCCTGATGTTCGCCGAGCTCTGCGCCTGGGTGAAGGGGCGGGGGCTCACGGTGCCGGAGTATCTCGACGAGATTTTTCTGCGCTATGGCTTCTTCCTCGAGGGCGTAATCAACCTTTATTATGAGGGCGCGACGGGATCGGCGAAGATCAGGCGCATCCTCGAAACCTATCGCGCGAAGCCGCCGGCGGCGTTTGGCGGGGTGACGGTGACGACGTTCCAGGATTACGGGCGCGAGCGGATCGTGGACGCGGACGGCGACGCGCTGCCGTCGCAGGATCTCTACATGGTGAGGCTTTCCAACGGCTACACCTTTGCCGCGCGCGGGAGCGGCACGGAGCCGAAGATGAAGTTTTACCTGTTCGCAAGCGACCGCGTGACGAACGCCGCGGAGCTGCCGGCGGTGAAGGCCCGGACCAAGGCGACGCTCGATGGCCTGATCAAGCTGATCGAAGCCGACGCGAAGCAGCGGGCGGAGAGCTGAGGTTTCGAGACGATGAAACCGCAGCCCCTCAAACTGGCGGCCATCGGCTGCGGCAGCCGCACGTTCATCTATTTCGAACTGGCGGCGAAGCAGCCTGAGCTTTACGCGATCGTCGCCGCCGCGGACCACAATGCGGCGCGGCGGACGAAGGCCCGCGAGCTCTCGCGGAATCCGGACTTCCGCGAGTTCGTGGACGACGCCGCGCTCCTCGCCGAGCCGAAGCTGGCGGATGTGATGATCATCGCGACCCAGGACGCGTTTCATTTCGCGCACGCCTCGGCCGCGCTGCGGAAGGGCTATGACCTGCTCCTCGAGAAGCCGATCTCGACGAGTCTCGCCGACGTCCTCGCGCTCGACCGGCTGGCGACCGGGCTCGGCCGGCGCGTGCTCGTCTGCCATGTGCTGCGGTACACGCCATTCTACCGGCGCGTGAAGGAGATCGTGGCGGGCGGCAGGCTGGGGGAGCTGGTCTCGTTCGAGGCGACGGAGGGCGTCGAGGCGTGGCACCAGGGACATTCCTTTGTGCGCGGGCATTGGGCCGTGGCGGAAAAGGCCACGCCGATGATCATCGCGAAGTCTTGCCACGACACGGACATCCTCTCGTGGCTGGTGGATTCGCCGTGCATCTCGCTGAACAGCTTCGGCGGGATCATGCATTTTCGTCCGGAGCGGGCGCCGCCCGGCGCGCCCGCGCGCTGCACCGATGGGTGCCCGGTGGGCGACACCTGCCTTTATAACGCGCTGCGCTATCTCGGCGACCGCCGGAACTGGCTCGGGCTCATCTACGATCGGGCGGGAACCGCCAGCGATGCGGAGATCGTCGACTGGCTGAAGGTGAGCCCGTGGGGCCGCTGCGTCTACCGCTGCGACAACACGGCGGTCGACCATCAGACGGTGAACATGACGTTTGCGAGCGGCGCGACGGGGACGTTCACGATGACGGCCTTCAGCGAGGGCCGCGACCTGGCGATCTTCGGCACGAAGGCGCGACTCCTGGCGGGGGAACGCGTCAAGCGCCTCGCGGGCTGCGACATCGTGATCGAGGACCACACGACGCACGCGCTCGAGCGGATCACGATCGATTTCGACCAGGACGGCGGCCACGGCGGCGGCGATGCGGGCTTGGTGAGGATGCTCTACTCCGAGATGAGCAAGCCGCAGGCCGCGGACATGGAATCCTCGCTGCAGAAATCGGTCGAGAGCCACCTGATAGGCTTCGCCGCCGAGGAATCGCGCGTGACCGGCCGGACGGTGCACCTGGCGGAGATTCGCGCGAGGTAGCGCCAGGTCTTCGGCCGGCGGCTTCGCCTCTGTCCGCGGGGCAGGTTGCAGGCCCCGACCGCCGGCAGAGATGCGGCGCGACTGCTTCTTGCGCCGGACGCAGAGGGCCCTTAGCGGTCAGGGATGGCCCGCCCGCTTTCCGCGATCATCGTCTCGCCGGCGTTTGACGGGATCTGGCCTTGGGCGGCGGATCATGCCCGAAAGATTTGGGAGCGGCAGGGTCCGGTGGAATTTCATCGCCTCGTTTTCGGCGACACTCGCGCCGCGGGTGAGGTTCTCGCGCGGCCTGGCGAGGTCGGGCGCTTGCTGGTGCTCGGCGCGCGCATCACCCCCGCGTGCGTGGGACGGCTGGGTGCGCTGCGCGAGATCGCGGTCACGAACGGCTACGAATTTGGCGGGGCGGAAGCGGCCGGGCTGGCGGCGCGCGGCGTGAAAATGCACGCGCAGGCGTCGGACGGCTTCTGGGGGCAGTCGGTGGCGGAATTCGGACTTGCCCTGACGCTCTGCGGGCTGCGGCGGATTCCGCAGACGCATCGCGAGGCGCTCACGAGTCACGCCTCTTGGGGCTACGAACCGCCGCCGGGCGGGGGACAACCGGGCGCGCGCGGCCAGCAGTACGGCGACGACTCGCGGTTCGCCGCCGGCACGATCGCCGGCAAGCGCGTGCGCGTGGTCGGGGCGGGAAATATCGGGAGCCGCTACGCGAGTTTCTGCCGCATGCTGGGCGCGGACGTTGCGGCGTGGGACCCCTTTGCGCCGGAGCCGTCGTTTCATCGCGCCGGGGCGCGGCGCGAGTGGCACCTGTCAAACCTCGTGAAAGACGCGGAGATTTTCGCCCCGATGCTTCCCTTGACCGAGACGACGCGGGGTCTGGTCACGGCCGATCTGATCGACGCGCTGCCGCGGGGGACGCTCGTGGTCCTCGTCACGCGGGCGGGAATCTGCGACATGCCCGCCGTGCGCCGGCGCGTGCTGGCGGACGAGTTGGCGCTGGCGGCGGACGTCTTCGACGTGGAGCCGCTGCCTTTGAACGATCCATTGCTGGGACGGCACAATGTTGTCCACACCCCGCATAATGCCGGCCGCACGCGTCACGCGAACGAGCAGTGGTCGGAGATGCTGCTGGCGAAGTTCGATCCGCAGTAGCGCCGGGTTCCGTGCGATCCGCGGCTAACTGCAGGGTGGGGGCCGCCCTCCGCGCCGGAATTCCTCGCGGACGAAAAACATCAGAGCAGGAGCAGGGCGGGATTCTCGAGATGGTCCTTCAGCGCGTTGAGGAACTTGGCGCCGAGCGCGCCGTCGACGACGCGGTGGTCGCACGAGAGCGTGAGGGACATGCGTTCGCCGACCACGATCTCGTCGTTCTTCACGACCGGTTTTTTCACCGTCGCGCCGACGGCCAGGATCGCGGAGTTCGGCGGGTTGATGATCGCGGAGAACCGCTCGATGCCCATCATGCCGAGATTGGAAACGCAGAAGGTGCCGCCGGTGAATTCGGCGGGCGTGAGCTTCTTCTCCCGCGCGCGCTTGCCGAGATCCTTGGCTTCGGTGCTGATCTGAAAGGCGGTCTTCCTGTCGGTGTCCTTGATCACGGGAGTGATGAGGCCGTCGTCGATCGCGACAGCGAACGAGACATGGACCGAGCCGTGGAATTTGATTCCGGCCGCGTCCCACGAACTGTTCACCGCCGGCACGGCGCGGAGGGCGGCGGCGCTGGCCTTGAGGATGAAATCGTTCACCGAGAGGCGCACGGCGTCCTTGGACAGGCCGGCGTTCAGCGCGACGCGCAGCGCGTTCAACGGCGCGACGTCGACCTCGATCTCGAGGTAGAAATGCGGGATGGTCGTCTTCGACTCGACGAGGCGGCGCGCGATCGTCGCGCGCATGTTGGAGAGCGCGGCAGTGGATTCGGCCTGCACGGGGGTCTTGTCGAGCACCGAGCGCCAGGGCCACGTCTCGGCGGCGGGCTTGGGCGTGCCGCCTTTTGCGGCGGGTGCGGGAGGATTTTTCTCCGCGGCCAGGATGTCCGCGCGAACGATGCGTCCGCCGGGGCCGCTGCCGGCGACGCGGGAATAATCCAGTCCTTTTTCCTCGGCAAGCTTGCGGGCCAGCGGGGAAATCCGCACGCGTCCGCCGGTGGCGGCAGGAGCAGGAAGGGGAGCAGCCGGCGATGGCGCCGGGGCGGAAGCGGGAGCGGAGACCGGAGCAGGCGTGCTGACCGGCGAGACCGGAGCGGGCGCGGCCGCCTTGGGAGCCGGCGCCGGGGCTGCGGCGGGCGGAGCGGCGGGTGCTGCAGGTGCGGCGGGGACGTCGACTTTTTCGCCGGGTTTGCCGATGGCGCACAGCGGGGCGCCGATCGCAATCTGCGAACCGGCGGGCGAAAAGATTTTCAGCAGCGTGCCGTCAAAGAACGACTCTAGCTCCATCGTGGCCTTGTCCGTCTCGACCTCGGCGAGCATGTCGCCCGACTTGACGGCATCGCCTTCCTTTTTGAGCCACTTGACCAGCGTGCCCACCGTCATGGTGTCGCTGAGTTTCGGCATATCGATTATTTGGGCCATGGTCGGAGGGGGGAAATCGCAGTTCGCAGTTCGGAGATCGCAGATCGGAGGGCTTTCGGCTGAATGCTGAAGGCTGAGAGCTGAAAGCTGAAGGCTGAAAGCTTATTCCCGACGGCGGGAATTATGCCATCAGTTCCAGCGCGGCTTTGAGCACGCGCTGCGGGTTGGGCAGCTGCTCGGCCTCGATCGGCGGGCTGTAGATCGCGGGCGCGTCGACGGTCGTCAGGCGGTGAATGGGCGCGTCGAGTTCATCGAAGGCCTCGCGCTGGATCATGTAGGCGAGCTGCGAGCCGACGCTGGCGAAGGGCTTCTGCTCCTCGACGATCAGCACGCGGTGCGTTTTCGCGACCGAGGCGAGGACCGTGTCGATGTCGAGCGGCCGGATCGTGCGGAGGTCGACGACCTCGGCGGAGACGTCATGCTCTTTCTGGAGGAGGTCGGCCGCGGCGAGCGAATGAAGGACGGAGCGGCCGTACGTGACAATCGTCAGGTCCGTGCCGGCCCGTTTCACGTCGGCGACCCCCAGCGGGATCACGTGTTCGCCCTCGGGGACTTCGCCCTTGTCGCCGTAGAGAATGGTGTTCTCGAGGAAGAAAACGGGGTCGTTGTCGCGGATCGCCGATTTGAGGAGCCCCTTGGCGTCGGACGGGGTGGAAGGGACGACAACCTTCACGCCCGGATGGTTCGCGAGGACGTTTTCCGGCGTGTGCGAATGGGTGGCGCCGACGTTGGTGCCGCCGTTGGCGGGTCCGCGGATGACGATCGGGCAGTTGATCAAGCCGCCCGACATGTAGCGGACGTTGGCGGCGTTGTTGAGAATCTGGTCGAAGGCCACGGAGTAAAAACTCCAGAACATGAGCTCCATCACCGGACGGATGCCGAGCATCGAGGCGCCGACGCCCATCCCGATGAACCCCGCTTCGGAAATCGGAGTGTCGACGATCCGGTTGGGGCCGAACTTGGCGAGCAGGCCCTCCGTGACCTTGTAGGCGCCGTTGAACTGGGCGACTTCCTCACCGAGGACGACGACGTTGGCATCGCGTTCCAGCTCCTCGGCAAGGGCGTGGCGGATGGCTTCGCGGTAGGAGATGACGGGCATGGAAAATGACGAATGACTAAAGCCTGATGAAGGAGGGCGGATTTGCCGGGTTTGGCTGGGCGGAGGCGGTCAATCGAAGAAGAGGCGGCCTTTGGATTTTCGCTCGGAGGGATTGTCGGCCTCCCAGTAAACGTCCTTCTGGATGTCGTCGACCGTGGGGTACGGGCTGGCCTCAGCGAACTCCGCGGCGGCCTCGGCCTCGGCGCGGGCGGCCTGGTCGATTTTCTCGATCAGCGCCTCATCGAGCACGCCCTCGGCCACGAGCTGGTGCTGGAAGACCTGGATCGGATCCTTGGTGCGGCGGTATTCCTCGATTTCAGCCTTGGCGCGGTAGGTGTTGTCGGGATCGGCGACGGAGTGGCCGCGGTAACGATAGGTGCGGACCTCGACGACCGACGGCTTCGATTCCTCGCGGGCGGCGCGGAGGAACTTGTCCATCACCGCGCGGACGTCGTAGAGATCGTGCCCGTCGCAGGTGCCCCAGGCCATGTTGTAGCCTTCGGCGCGCTTCGCGAGTTCGCCGGCCGACGAACGCTCCTGGCTGGTGCCCATCGAGTAGCCGTTGTTCTCGATGACGAAGACGACCGGGAGCTGCCAGAGGGACGCGAGGTTATAGGCCTCGTGGACGGCGCCCTGGTTCACGGCGCCGTCGCCCATGAACGCCATCGCGGCGCCCTTGATGTTTTTGTATTTGAGCGCATAGGCGAGGCCGGTGCCGAGCGGGATTTGTCCGCCGACGATGCCGTGGCCGCCCCAGAAATTCCGGTCGGGCGCGAAGTAGTGCATCGAGCCGCCCTTGCCCTTGGAGCAACCGGTGGCTTTGCCGTAGAGCTCCGCCATCAGCTCGTTCACGCCCATGCCGACGGCGATGGCGTGCCCGTGATCGCGATAGGCGGTGAAGACGTGATCGTTCTTGCCCATCAGCGAGCAGGACCCGACCGCCACCGCTTCCTGCCCGATATAAAGGTGGAGAAATCCGCCGATTTTCTTCGCCTGGTAGGCCCGCAGCGAACGCTCTTCGAAGCGGCGAATCCGCATCATCATCCGGAACAGGTCAATCCGGTCGTCCTTCGTCAGCTTCTGGTTGATCCCGACGTTGGCGGCGGGGCTGACGCTGGCGGCGCTTTCGGCGTCCTTCTTTTCGGCAGTGGCGCTAGGTTTTTTGCTCACGGGAAGAATGATTCTTTTGGCTAAAGGAAAAGTCTCCGTCGGATGCCATAGAAATCAAGTGTTTACTCCCGGTTCTTGGAAAACAGCCGGACGGGAACGGCGAATGGACGCGAGTGCACGCGCATAAAATCCGGGGAGAGGAAGGTTGGGTCACCGCCCCGATGCCGGCATTCATGGTCAATCCTGGCTTAACGCGGGGACGATTTCCTCGATCGTGACGGACACCGGGCTGCCGGGCGCGCAGTCGGCGCGGAGGGCCACGAAGCGATCCCGGTACTGGTCATAGATAGGCCAGAGGGCGCTGCGGTCGGTTTCGGGGATCGCGAGCTGGCGGATGGCGTCACGGGAGAAAAACCCGAACTGTCCTTCGGCGATATCCGGTGGCCGGTCGCCGATGGGTTTTCGGCAGCGAAAGAGAAACATCAGCCAGTGCGATTCGCCCTCGTAGGCCTTCTCGGCGATCATCGCGAACAGGTGAAGGTCATCGGGCGAAACCGCGAAGCCGGTTTCCTCCCGCGTTTCCCTCACGGCGCACTCGAACGGAGACTCGCCGATTCCGGTTTCAAGTTTTCCGCCGATCGGACTCCACACGCCGAGATTCGGAGGCTTGGCGCGAAGGAGGAGCAGGTGCTCGCCCGCGGAGTTTTCGAGAAAAACCAGGACCGCGATCTTGTACGAGAGGGCAGGCGTCATCGGCGAATTGCCGCGCATGCGAACGCACCCGGCGAGCCGGCGCAACAAGGATGCGTTCCCCCCGGATTTTACCGGTTCTCCGGTAGTCGCGGCGGTTGGTCTCAGGTTCGCCCGCCGCCAACATTCCCGAAATGGTTTCAATCGAGATTGGAGCGCGGCAGGTGGCGGGCGCCGTTTTCTGCCGACGGCTCAATGGCAGCCTGGTACTGCGCTGCTTTGCGATCGAGCGTCACGGCGTCGATCCCGCGCAGCGGGACGCGTGGCATGAGCAGACGGGTTTGTCTCTCGCGTCCGTGGCGGAGCGGCTGGACGCCCGCGGCCGGATTTCGCTCGTGATTCCGGAACAGCTGACGCTGGCCAAATCGATTAGGATCCCCGCGATCGCGGCCGGGAAGCGCCGCGCGGTCATCGAATTCGAGGCGGGGCAGGCGATTCCGTTTCCCCTGGCCGAGGTTGCATGGGATTATCGGGTGGCGGACGAGGACCAGGTCGGCTTGGAGGTCGCCGTGACGGCCGTGAAACTCGAGGCGATCGAAAAACTTTGCCTCGCGGCTCATCGAGCAGGCCTAACGGTGGAGCGGGTCTTTTCTTCGGGAGAAGCGATCGCGGCCGGGATCCGGACGGACAAAGCCGCCCTCGCGATTCGCCTCGAGGAAGACTCGGCGACGCTGGCGCTCGACGACTCGGGGCGTTCGCGCTCGCGGGCGATCGTTCTTCCCAAGGCGCAGGTTCGCGTGGAGCCGGAAGCGTCGTCCGGTTCGGGCAATGGCGAAACGCAGGTCGATGCGCTGCGCCGCGAAACGAGCCGCTTTCTGGGAAACGCACCTCGAGAAACTTGGCGTTGTTCGCCGACGGTGGTCTATTTGATGGGGAATCAGGAAACTCGGGTTGATCTGGCTGAGGCGCTGTCGAAGGCGCTCAATCTTCCCGTCGAATGGCTCGCGACCCTTCCGCGAGTCGATATGTCCGCGACCGCCCGCCGCGGCGGCGCGTTGGACCAGATTGAGACGCTCGTGTCCCTGGCGGGTGTGGCGCGAATGGACGCGAGCGGAGTCCGCGGCGGCTCCGGTCTGCTGCCGGCGTGGGTTTGCCGAGCGGCGGTGATTCGTCGGCGGAAGGCGAGATGGGCCGCCGGGCTGGCGGCTGTGGTCGTTGCGTTGCTGTCGGCCATTTTTTATTTCGATGGCACCCGCCGGACCGCGAGCCGGAACGCCGCTGAAATTGAAGCGCGGCTGCGGGTTCTTCGGCCAACGATTCGGGAAAACCGCGAAAATCTCTCCCGCCTGAAGCAGACCTGCGACCGCATTGAAGTGATGAGGGGATTGTTGGCGGAGAAAACGAAGTGGAGCGCTTTTTTTGCCGACCTTCAGGAGACGTTGACGGCTGTGGAAGACGTCTGGCTCGATGACCTCTCGGTCATCACGCCGAAAAAGCCGGCGACGCCGGGCGTCGCCGGCAAGGCGAAGCCGCCCATCATGCTGCGAGTCAGCGGCCGGCTGCTCGACCCGGAAAACCCGGAGGCGAAGGTCAGCGCGTTATCCTCTGCGCGCGCGAAACGCTTGCTGGCCGGCTTTGAAGCATCGCCGTTCGTCTCCGCGGTTCGAGACCAGCGCTTCGATAATTCGGCGCCGGGGATTCTTCGCTTCGACCTGACCCTCGTGATGGAAGCGGAGTGGATGTGAACCTTTCGATGAACGCGCGTCACCGTCCTTCTCTGCTTTCGATCGCTCTCGTCGCAGTCGGAATCGTCTGGGGCATCGAGGTCGCAGTGCTGCTCTGGGTGAAATCACGGGCCCAGGCGGAAAGCGGGCGTTTCGAACGCGTGAACCGCGAGATCAACGCGACTCTGGCGGAGGAGTCCGGGTCGAGTCCGCAGTCCGCTGTCCCGATGACAGAAAGACAGCGGCGGGCGATGGAACTCCTGGACGATCTCGAAACCCGGCTGGGCTGCGACGACGCGGCTGAATGGTGGTCCACCCGGAAAAAACCCCAGCCGTCGGATGCTTTTTTCGACGTCGCGGGTTTTGTCGAGCGCATGCGCGAACTGGCGTCGAGGCGCCGAATCAAGATCAAGGCGGGCGAATGCTTCGGCTTTGCCGCGTACGTTCGCGACGCATCCGACGAAACACGACTTGGAGCGGTGGTCCGCGACCGGCTGGTTCTCGACCGGATACTCGGCGTTTTGATGAACGCGGGTCCGGACGAACTCTTGTCGGTTCAACGCGGGGCTCCGCGGAAAAAGGCCTCATCGTTGCCAGCCGACGCGAAGGACACCTTTGAAATCGATCCACGCCTGAGCGTGCGAACCACATCAGCCGTCGAGGCCGCTTCATACCGGATTTCGTTCACCGGGAGAACGGACGTCCTGCGTTCGCTGCTGAACGGGTTGGCGGAACTCGAGTTTCCGCTGTTGGTGCGATCGGTGGAAGCGGCGCGGATTGACGCCGCGGCCGTCCACGCACCGTCGCTCGTTTCCGGCGAGGTCCGGACGCTGGCTTCGCAGACGACGCGCTTCTGCGTGGTCATCGAAGCCGTCGAGCTCGCACCGCGCGAAGGGAAGGCGGGCTGACATGAAATTCCGGTCCGTCAAAAAAACGGGAGCGCTCTCGGCGATCGCTGCGCTGCTGGGATTGGTGGCCGGCTTCGCACCGCGCCTGGCATTTCGGCGCAGCCGGCCGTTGGCGGTGGCGAGCACACGCGGAGAAAACTCGGCGCCCGCTTTTCCCGCCGCCGATTTCATTCCTGGTCCGGAACGAGGACCGTGGCGCAGGCCAGTGGCGCAGTCGCGCGGCGAAGAATGGCTCTATGATGTGTTCACTCCGCCAAAAATTTATCACGACGTCCCAAGTGGACGATTCGCGGTGATTGCGCCGAACCCCGGCGACTCACCCGGAAAGGAGTGGCTGCCCCAGATCAGGCTCGTTGCAGTCAAGCACGCGCCTTTCCGCCTGCAGCTGCTGGGATGCATCGGGGGAAATGGACACTATATTGGATCGTTTGAAGACGTGGCGACGGGAGACGTGTTCCTCGCCTCCGCGGGCACGGCGCTGGAGCGGATCGGGCTCAAACTTGAAGACATCCATGTCGAGCAGCAGCCGCTGGTCGTCGGCGAACGGATCTTTGCGAACCAATGGCTGGCCTCCGCGGAAGTGACCGATGTCGCGACGGGCCGCTCCTCGATTCTGTGGGCGGGGCGTCGCACTTGCACCGATGAATTGCTCGCCTTGGTGGCGGTCGATGAAGACGGCGACGAGGAGATGCATGAAGTGAGGCGGGGCGAGGAGTTCGAAGGCGCAGACCGGATCTTCCGCGTCGAGCGCATCGAACTGAATCCTCCCGCCGCCGAATTGAGCGTCGACGGGTGCGACCCGGCGGAAGCCGTGCGGGTTGAACTGGCCTTGTCCGCAGAGATAGACGCGTCGGAAGGCGAGCCGTCTGACTAAATTTCCATGACCATCCTTCGAAACGACACCGGGCCCCGCGTGCTCCGCGCACTGGCCTTCCTTCTCATGCTGCATCTGCCCGCCAGCCGGGCGTTCGCCGAGGAACGCGATCCGGGACGCGACCGCGAGCGGACACACGCGCAGCTGATTGAAGAGGTCAACCGGAGCTGGCGGACGCCCCCGGCTTTGTCCGGAGCCTTGGCCGACGCGAACATTGACGCCGCAGCTGGTCCGATGACGGAAAAGTTAAACACCATTATCCTGCCTACCGTAAGTTTTGCGAAGGTTCCGATCGCGCAGGTCGTGATGGCGCTGAGCGCGGCGTCGGAGGAGTTCGATCCGGGCGAAGCGCCGCTCAAGGGAGCGAATATTGTCCTGCTGGATCCGGACAACCGGGCGCCCGTTGTCTCCCTGACGCTGCGCAACACCTCGCTGCGGCGGGTGCTCGATTTTGTGTCCGAAGCGATCGGATACGAATATGAGGTCCAGCCGGACGCGGTGGTCCTTCGGCCCGTTGGGGACACCCCGAAATTGGAAACCTCATTTTTTCCCGTCGCGCGGGCCACGGTGCTCCGGATGGCGGGGCGGAATCCCGAGGCCCGCGCGGCCATTGGCAAGCGGCCGCCACCGCCGGGCCCGGCGGGCGCCGAGGGCGATCCGGTCCTGGGCGATGCGGAGACGGCGGCGCTGAAGCGGTTTCTGCAGCTGGCGGGCGTGAATTTCGACAGCCTGCCCGGCGCGAGCCTGGCGTACGACGGGTCGGCGATGATCGTCACGCAGACCCGGCAGAATCTGGAGCGGATCCGCACGATTCTCTCCCGCTATCACGCGGTGCGCCAGGTCGAGATCGAGGCGAAATTCATGGAGGTCCGCGAAGGCGCGCTGGAAGAGCTCGGATTGAACTGGGGGGCGGTCACGAAGCAGTCCCAGGCCAGCGCCGGAGCCCAGGCGAACTACGCGACCGGAAACCGGACGTTGTCCGACGCGTTCACCAGCCGCTCGAGCAGCCAGCAGGGCGGCATTGTCCGGCCGGAAGCCACGACGATTGCGTCGGACGGCACGGTGTTGACGTCGCCGGAACTGAACCTGCCGATCGTCAACCATGCGCCGCAGATTCCCGGAGCGACGGATCTCGCGGCGCTGGCCGGTCCCTTGGCGTCGGTGACGGCGGCCATCGGGGAGTTCGACGTGAACGCCGTGGTGCGCGCGCTTGCCCAAAAACAGGGGACGGACCTGTTGAGCGCGCCCAGGGTCACGGTGCTTTCGGGAAATCCGGCGACGATCACCGTGGCGCAGGAAATGCGGTATCCCCAGAGTTTCGGGCAGACGCAGAGCCAGGTCGGGACCGGCAACGCGAGCGGCGGAGGCTCCGCGGGCGTGGCGATCACCGCGGGGACGCCGCAGGAATTCACGGCGCGCAATGTCGGCGTCGAGCTGAAAGTCACGCCGACGGTCGAGGAGGACGACTACAGCATCAGCCTCGATTTGAATCCGAGGGTCACGGAATTCGACGGCTTCGTGGAATACGGCGGACCGAGCATCGCCATCGCGGGGAGCACGACGGTGACGGTGCCGTCGGGCTTTTATCAGCCGATTTTTTCGGTGCGGGATATTTCCACGAAGGTGACGGTCTGGGACGGCGCCACGCTCGTGATGGGCGGACTCACGCGCGAGGAAGTGAAGAAGGTGCAGGACAAGGTGCCGGTGCTGGGCGACCTCCCGTTTCTTGGCCGCCTGTTCCGCTCGAAGGGCACCACGACGCAAAAGCGGAACCTGCTGATCTTTGTCACTGCGAGCCTCGTAGATCCCGGCGGCGCGCCGAAGCGGCAGGCGGCGTCACGCGAGCTGACGGCGGGCGCGAGCGCCGGGCCGGCGGTCCGTGGCGAGCGTTCGGCTCCGTGAAAAGTGCTGCCGCCGTCCGCGCCATTTGCCGCGTTCCTTGACCGCTCCGGTGCGGTGGGCTTTTCTCGGACATGGCGAAATGGCTTCTCGTGGATGGATTCAACCTGGCGTACCGGTGCTTTTATGCCGTGCCGGAATTGACGCGGGCCGACGGGTTTCCGACCGGCGCGCTGCACGGCTGGGTGAAGTCGCTGTGGCGGCTGGCCGACCAGGAGCAGCCCACGGCGACCCTCGTGTTTTTCGACCTGGGCGGATCGAACGACCGGCTGGCGCTGCACGCGGCCTACAAGGCGCAGCGGACGGAAATGCCCGAGCCGTTGCAACGGCAGATCGATCCGATCAAGGCGTTCACGCGCGCGATGGGCCTTGTCGGAATCGAGCAGGACGGCGTGGAGTCCGACGACCTGCTGGCATCGCAGGCCGTCGCGCTGGCCGCGGGCGGGCACGACGTGTTGATCGTGAGCGCCGACAAGGATTTTGCGCAGATCGTGAACGAGCGGATCAAGATCCTGCTGCCGCCGCCGACGGCGAATCCGAAGCTTGGCTGGCGCGTGCTCGATGCCGCCGGCGTGGCGGAAAAGTTCGGCGTGCCGCCCGTGAAAATCGCCGATTACCTGGCGCTGGTCGGCGACACATCGGACAACATCCCGGGCCTGTCCGGAGTGGGGCCGAAGACGGCCGCGAAATGGCTCGCGGATTTCGGAACCCTGGAAGGCGTGATCGCGCACGCCGGCGAGTTGAAGCCGGAACGTTTCCAGGCGGCGGTGGGCGCCGATGCCGAGCGGCTGCGCCTGAACCTGAAGCTCACGACTTTGAACCTCGCGCTCCCGACCGTGGTGGCGGAGCCCACGCCGGTGCAGGCGCTCGAGCTGTACCGTTTGCTCGGCGAAATGGAAATGAGGACGGCGCTGGTGGAGGCGCAGAGACGGTATGATCAGCCGGAATTGTTTTAGGGCGGATGACGGCGTCTGGATAGGATGTTCTGACCGCGTCCGGGCCCGCGCCCGGACGAACATCGAACGTCCAACATTCAACTCCCAACATTGAATGCCATCGTAGCCGGGGGTGCTATCAGGACATCCTATCCACTTTAGTAGCGATGCGTCTTCGACTGGCGAACGAGACGTCGGTTAGATCAGGCGCAGCTCGCGTTCCGGCCGATGGGACTTAGGACGCAGGACAGGATGCCCTGATCGCATCTGCCTTGGTTGCACCGCTCGGAATTCGACGTTGGAAGTTGAATGTTGGACGTTCGATGTTCGTCCGTTCGTCCGTCCGTCCATCCGTCCGCGTGAAGAAAGCGGACCTTGCAAATGCCCTCGAAGACGCGGACAACCATGCACCCGCCTCGCCATGGACAAGAAACAATTGATGAAGGCCATTTCGGACAAGATCGGACGAGACAAGGCGATCGAGATGGTGATGCAGGCCTACAATACGGAGCTGTTGACGACATCCGTGGGGCGCATCGAGGCGAACCGGCCGATTGGCGGGCCGCAGCGGCGCGATCATCTCGCCGACGCGCTCGAGCGCGTGTGGGAAGTCTGCCAGCTCGCTCCGTAACGCCGGCCCCCGGCCGGAAGTAGCACGGGTCTTCGACCCGTGAGGCGGGACTCAAGCCCCCGGACAGGTCCGCTGCGCCAACACCTCGGGCTCGACGATGGGGTTGGCCGCATCCAGCCACATGGGTCGGGAGACCCATGCTACCCCGGCGTTCGATCGCTCAGCGCGTTTCCTTCGCCACGCCTTTGGGATCGAAAATATAACCGATGCCGTGGACGGTGCGGAAAGAATCGAGGTTCAGGCCGTGAGCCGCATAAAGTTCGCGGACCTTCACAATATACTGGTCAAGCGAGCGGCTCTTGATGTCGGCGTGCACTCCCCAGACCGAATGGATCAGCGCCTGCCGGGTGATGACGCTGCCCTCGTGCGCATTCAGATACGACAGGATGCCGAGCTCCTTGCGGCCGAGTTTCTGGACGGGATGTCCCGGGAACGTGATCTCCAGCCGGATGGGGTTGACCTGCGCGCCGCAGAATTCGAACGGCTCGTCGCTCAGGCGGGCGTTCTTCGTGACATTTGAATCGCGGTTCGATTCGGTGCGGCGCAGCACGGCATGAATGCGCGCGACCAGTTCCGCGTAGCTGAACGGCTTCGTGATGTAATCGTCGCCGCCCATGTCGAGGCCCTTGACCTTGTTCGGCTCGTCGACGTTGCCGGTCAGGAAAATTGTCGGCACGGAAATGTCCGCGGCCTTGAGTTCATCCAGCAGCTGGAACCCCGACTGGTCGGGCAGGTTGATGTCGAGCAGCATCAGGTTCGCAAAATTCTTCTTCAGGTACGCCAAGGCGTGCGCGGCCCGGTTGCAGACCTGGGTCTGCATGCCCGCGCGTTCGAGATGAATGGCGATGAGCTTGGCAAGTTCAGCCTCGTCTTCGACGACTACGACGAGGGGTTTGGGAGCTGCGCGCATGGGCAAGGAGTTGCTTGTCAACAGGCCTTTACTAGGTTCGCGGCCGGAGTTGTCAATAGGACGGCCCGGGTCCGCCAAGGGCCGCGATTTTCCTTGAAGGTTCAAATCGCGCCGTGTCCTTTGGCCGCGTGTCCGACAAGAAGTCATTGCTCATGCTGGGCTTGCCGAAAGGCAGCCTGGAGGAGTCGACGAAAAACCTCTTCGCGAAAGCGGGATGGAAGATCACGACCAGCGCGCGCTCGTACAAGCCCTCGATCGACGACGACGAGCTCGACGGCCGTTTTATCCGGGCCCAGGAGGTCAGCCGTTATGTGGAGCACGGGTTCTTCGACTGCGGCCTGACCGGCTACGACTGGATCCAGGAAAACGGTTCGGACGTGGTCGAGGTCTGCGACCTGATCTACAGCCGCGCTTCCGCGCAGAAGTCACGGTGGGTGCTCTGCGTGCCGGAAGCCTCCGACATCGTGCGCCCCGAGCAGCTGGCGGGAAAACGCGTTGCGACGGAGCTCGTCGGGACGGTGCGGCGTTATTTCGAGAAGAGGAAAATCGCCGTCGAGGTGGAGTTCTCGTGGGGCGCGACGGAAGTGAAGGTCCCGGACCTGGTCGACGCGATCGTGGACATCACGGAGACGGGCAATTCGATCCGCGCGAACAAGCTTCGGATCATCGACACGCTGCTGGAGACGAACACCAAGTTCATCGCGAACCGGGAAAGCTGGAAGAATCCCGCGAAGCGGAAAAAGATCGAGACGATCGCGCTGCTGCTGCGCGGCGCGCTCGAGGCCGAGAGCAAGGTGGGGCTGAAGATGAACCTGCCGAGATCGGCGCTGGACTCCGTCGTCCGCGCGCTGCCGGCGCTGCGCAACCCGACGATCTCGCAGCTGAGCTCGCCGGACTGGATCGCGCTCGAGACGATCATCGACGAGAGCGTCGCCCGCGAAATAATCCCCCAGCTCAAGGCATTGGGCGCGGAAGGCATTGTCGAATATCCGCTGAACAAGGTGGTTTACTGAACCGACCTGGCTCCCGTCATGAAGGTCACGCTCGGACTCCTCCAGCATGCGTGCGTCGCCAGCCCGGCGGCCAACCTCAGGAAAACGCTGGCCCTCGCCGAGCAGGCGGCGAAGCGCGGCGCGAAGATCATCTGCACGCAGGAGCTTTTTCGCTCGCAGTATTTCTGCCAGAATGAGGACCACGCGAACTTCCAGCTCGCCGAAAAGATTCCCGGACCCAGCACGGTGGCGTTCCAGAAGGTCGCGCGAAAGCACAAGGTCGTGATCATCGCGTCGCTCTTCGAAAAGCGCGCGGCGGGGCTGTATCACAACACGGCGGTGATCATCGACGCCGACGGAAAGCTCCTGGGAATCTACCGGAAGATGCACATTCCGGATGACCCGCTGTACTACGAAAAATTTTATTTCACGCCGGGCGACACCGGCTTTCGCGCGTGGCAGACGAAACACGGGAAGATCGGCGTCCTGATCTGCTGGGACCAGTGGTATCCGGAAGGCGCGCGGCTGACCGCGCTGCAGGGGGCCGACATTCTGTTTTATCCGACGGCGATCGGCTGGCACCCGCAGGAAAAAACCGAGTACGGCGCGAACCAGCACGGCGCCTGGCAGATCAGCCACCAGGGCCACGCGGTGGCCAACGGGTGTTATGTCGTCGCGGTGAACCGCGTGGGCGTCGAGACCCCCGTCGGCGGGGACGGCATCCAGTTTTGGGGCCAGAGTTTTGTCGCGGGAACGAGCGGGCAGATCCTGGCCAAGGCGAGCGCCGATCGGGAGGAGATTCTCCTCGTGCCCGTCGACCTCGCCAAGGTGGACGTGACCCGCACGCATTGGCCGTTCCTACGGGACCGGCGGATCGACGCGTATGCGGATATGACCCGGCGCTTCGTGGACTGAGTCATGGCCGCAGCGAAGGAGACTCCCGCCGCGCTCGGATTTCGGATGCCGGCGGAGTGGGAGCCGCAGGAAGCGGTCTGGCTTTCGTGGCCGCACAACCGGAAGACGTGGCCGGGATATTTCCAGCCGATCCCCGCGAAATTCGCGGAAATTGTCGCGACGATCAGCCGCTTCGAGAACGTCCGCATCAACCTGGCCCGTCCGGGACAGGCCCGGGCCTCGTCGCTGCTCAGGCGGGCGAAGGCCGATCTTGCGAGGGTGCGGTTCTACAATCATCCGACGAACGACGCGTGGTGCCGGGACCATGGCCCGATTTTCGTGCGGAACGACCGGACCGGCGAGGTGGCGGTCACCGATTGGGAACACAATGCCTGGGGCGGCAAATATCCGCCGTACGACCTGGACAACGCCGTGCCGCCGCGGATTGCGCGCGCGCTGGGGTTGAGGCGATTCGTGATCGATCGCGTGCTGGAGGGCGGATCGATCGAGGTGAACGGCGCGGGCTCGCTGCTGACGACGGAGTCGTGCCTGCTGAATCCGAATCGCAACCCCGCCTTGTCGAAGCACGAGATTGAACGGATGCTGAGGGATAATCTCGGGGTGACGCAGATTCTTTGGCTCGGCGACGGGATTGTCGGCGACGACACCGACGGGCACGTCGACGACCTGAGCCGGTTCTTCCGCGCCGATGGAATCCTCACGGCCGTGGAAAAAACCCGCCGCGACGCGAATCACGCGGTCTTGCGTGAAAATCTCGAACGCCTCCGCGACCTGCGCACACCGGCGGGAAAGAAATTCAAGATCGTCGAACTGCCGATGCCGCGGCCATGTTTCCGCGACGGCCAGCGGCTGCCGGCGAGCTATGCAAATTTTTTGGTGATCAACGGCGCGGTGCTGATGCCGGCGTTCGGGCAGCCGGGGCGCGACGCCGAAGCCGCCGAAATCCTGGCGGATTGTTTTCCGGGCAGAACGGTGCTTCCCATCGATTGCACGGATCTGGTGTGGGGCTTGGGAACGCTGCATTGTATCTCGCAGCAGCAGCCGGCCAGGCTGAATGCCTCGTAGAGCGGCGCGAAAACGGGGCGAGCAAGCAACGCGGAACAGCCTCCTGACGTCGGCTGCTACGGGAGGGATAACTGTTTATTGGATAGCGTATTGCTGGAGTGAGAGAACGTGGCGGGCGTTTGTCTTCCGCTTTTTCCGTCTGGCGATTCCCCCGAATTAGTTCTTGCGGCACCTGCATGCCGTCGGCGATTGTGACCGTTCGCGGCAAAGTTATTGGTCAAGCTGGCGTCGCCGTGATGCTCCCGCCGGCTTTTTACGTCAGTCAACAGTCAACCCACGGTTTCGCCTCACGGCGGGGCCATCACCGGTGGATTGGTGCTTCTGGAGCAGGGCGCCTGTTTGCCGGTTTCGTCCTATGAGTTCAGTCATGCAAGAGTTGCTCGCCCAGTCGGCCTTCGATAAATTGAAGGAAGGCGCCATCGTCCCGGGCACCATCACCGAAATCCGCCAGAATGAAGTTGTCGTCGACATCGGCGGCAAATCCGAAGGCCTGGTCCCCGCCAACGAATTCCTCGACATCGGAGAGCTGCAGATCGGCTCCACGATCGAGGTGCTGGTCCAGAAGCTCGAGGACAAGAACGGCGCGCCCGTCCTTTCCTTCGACCTGGCCGAGCAGAAGAAAAACTGGGACAACATCCTGACCAAATTCCCCGAAGGCTCCGTCGTTTCGGGCCGGGTCAAGGCGAAGGTCAAGGGCGGCCTGATCATCAGCATCGGCGTCGATGCCTTCATGCCGGCCTCGCACATCGACGTGCAGCCGCCGAAGAACCTCGATCAGTACGTGGGCCAGACCTACGACTTCAAGGTTCTCAAAATCACTCTCGACCGGAAGAACATCGTCCTCTCCCGCCGCGAGCTCATCGAGGAGCAGCGCACCAGCAAGCGCCGCAACCTGCTCGAGAGCATCCAGCCCGGCCAGGTCCGCAAGGGCGTCGTCAAGAACATCACCGATTTCG
>JAQGON010000023.1 GCA_028293565.1 Verrucomicrobiota bacterium
GGCGGGAATATCCTTCAGCACGGTGGCGCCCGCCCCGACAAAGACGTTGTCGCCGATGACCACTCCCGGGCCGATCGTGACGCCTCCCCCGATCACCACGTGATTCCCGATCGTCGGGCCGGCCACCTTGGCTTCGCGCATCGGCAGCAGCGCATTCAGGAAAGTCGTGCCCGGCCCGACAAACACCATGCTGCCAATCGTCGTGCGGCTGGGCAGGTAGACGTGCGCCATGAGCTTCACGCCTTTCCCCATCCGCAGTTTTCCCTCGAGCGTGCAGCCGTGGAGGATCACGACACGGTCGCCGATCTCGCACTCCGCGCGGATCGTTACGTTGTGTCCGCACGTGAAGCGTTCACCGATGACGGTGTCGGCGTAAATCACCGTCCCGCTGTGGATCCGCGCGCGTCCGCCGATGCGGGTGGGCGCGCGGCAACCCGGGTAGCGATAGCCGAGCTGAACGTTCGGCGCGATCTCCGCGCCGGGTCCGATTTCGTAGAAAGGCGATTCCGCGGAATTCATGGGGAGTGCGGCAAGGTGTGAACGAAGTCGGGACGACACTCGAGTCTGGGAAAGGCCCCCCGGATCACGGCGGAGGAATTTTCCAGCGAACCACCCCGACGTGGTAGCGATGATGCGCCATCACGCCGCGGGTATAATAGGCGGTGACCAGCACGCCATCGGGCATCACCACCGTGGAAGGGTAACCGCCATCGCGAATCGGGAAAGGATCGGACCGCTGGTCGGTCGAGCCTTCGAGATCGACCAGTTCCACCGGCGGCGACCAGTTGCGCGCCTCGGCATCGCCGACGCGGTACGCGATGCTCCAGTTGCCCTCGTTGCGCACGCCGTACGTGAGCAGGATCCGGCCGTCCGGCAATCCGGTCAGGTCGGCCGGGTGCTGGCGCGGCAGGGTCAGGTTGTGCTCCAGCGTCCAGGTCGCGCCGTTGTCCTTCGAGCGGTATCCTTGAAGCAGCATGAAGGCGTCGTTGGTTTCCCCCGTGCGCGATGCGGCGAAGAGGTCGCCGTTGGCGAGGCGGATCCACGTGGTTTCGTTGTGGCCCTCGCCGGAAACGCGCCCGCGTTTCTGCCATGTCATCCCGCCATCGGCACTCGTATAAAAATCGACCACCGCGGAATAAAGCATCACACCCAGTTGGCCGTCGGGGAGCGATTGCACGCGACCGTAGGCCGTGGGACGGCGATCGGCATCCTCGGGATCGGTGACTTCCGGGAACTGTTTCCAAGTCAGGCCGGAGTCAGTGGAGATCGCCGGCCTGGCCCTGCGGGTATGCGCGCCGGCAAAATGCGTAAGTGGACGGGACTTGTCGGACGGATCGGGCATCCAGCCCTTCGGCTTCCGGTTATCCCAGCCGGACACGAGAGCAATCAGGCTGCCGTCAGCTGCGAGTCCGCCGGCGTGATTCATCCGGTTGGTCGTGGGCTCGTTCGGAACCGGCACGCTGCGACGCTGCCAAGTGCGCCCCTGGTCCTGGCTCACCCAGCACTCGACTGCACCTTCGGAGTAGCCATGGCTCGTATCGGGCCAGATGTAGCACGCGATATCGCGGTTCGCCAAAGTGATCAGCAGCGGCCAGCCGCAGGAGCCGTCGATCGCGATGTAGCGCTCATAAAGTGGAAAACGCGGGAGCGCGCTCTCCGCGGTTGCGGCCACCGCGGAGGCCGCGCCGGCGAGGATGACCGCCGCGGCCGACATGAGGAAGGGGAGGGATTTCATTTGGACAGGCGTTCGAGTGCGGAAATGGCGACCCCGATGACCGCGTCACCACCGGGAGCCCGGTAAGGAGGACGCGTTCCAAGGTAGCGGAAATAACCCGCCTGGTAGTCGCGGTCGTCGCAGGCGGTGGCATCCGGAATGTAGCCTTCGGAGCCATCGACGTAAGTGGCCGTGAGGACGCACGGCAGCGGGGCCTGCTCCTTCAGCTGGTGCGCGGTCCGTGTGAAGGCCTCCCACGGCATGCCGACGAATCCGACGTCGCCGATGCGGGCCACGACAACCTGCAGGGGGCACGTTTTCGGCAGCGATGCGGCCAGCCCTGACTGGCGCTGGTCGAGCGCCCACACATACCAGGGCCGCACCATTTGCACGAGCTGGGCTCGATAGGGCGGCGAGAGCGCGAGCGGAAAATTCATGCCCACACAGGAGAGGGTGTCGGGATCGCCCGCGCGGCCGCGATGCACAAAGTCGTCGATCGATGCCAGGTCGCGCTTGAGCGTCTCAACCGAGGGCAGGTCGGCCAGCGGGATCCCGACGTTGTCACGTTCCCACGCGAAATCGGAGCGGGCGGATTTATGCAACGTATCCGCCGCCTTCACGAACGAGTCGCCGAGGAAACCGCCGAGCTCGATGGCCTGCTCCACGGTGCCGGTGAGCATGTACTTGGAATTGATGTCGCCGGCACTGCCCTGGATGAACGCCACCGGGACGCCTCCGAGATGTGCCGACAATTTCTCGCACGCCACCTGCGGCCACTGGCCGAAGGAGAACGGAACCTCGGGATTATATGCCGTCACGGGATGGCCGGTATAGAATGCCAGCGCCGCCACCGGCTTGGTCCCGGCGCCGCGCAGCACGACGACCATCGCATCGGGGTCGATCAAGCCCACATAGTTCTCGCCCAATTTCACGCGATCCTCCTCCCGGATGAAATACGACGTGCCGTCGGCCCGCTTGCCCCGACGATTGTACACGAGCCGCGTTTCCTGGACCACGCCCCACTCCACCGTCACCGGCGCAAGCTTTGCCCGCAGGCCGCGCGCCGCCGCCCCCACGCCTTCGAGAAACTGGCGCCCGATCTCGTTGGCCCCGGACTTCGGCGGATCATTACCCGGCTCGCCCCAAGCCTTCGGAGCCGAGACCTTGATCAACGGCACGCAGTGGTCGTGGGCCGAGGCGGCGATCACCGAGTCGAACGGAAGGCCGAGTTCCTTCGCGGCCACCGACCGGCAGGCGATCTGCAGCGGGCCGACGTTGATGGGAAACGGTGAAGTGATGATGCACAACTCGGCCTCGCCGCACTCGAACAGCACGAGCGTGGTCTTCAGGTCCCCGATCACCCGCTGGATGGTCTTGTCGGAGGCCGTATAGTCCGCCGCCGAACCCACCACCGGCTGATTGGAAAAAGTGGTCGCGGATGCACGGAGGAGCGGCTTCGCCTGCGTCCGGCCGGCGAAGAGCAAGGCCGGCAGCACGAGCGCCGCGAGCCGGCAGCGGGTCCACGCGCAGGGGAGAAACCGGCGGCGGCTCATTACTTGCCCCCGGCAAACCGCGTCAGAATCGGAATCGCGACATCGCCGACCGCATCGCCACCCGGAGCGGTATACGGCAGTCGCTGGGGCAGGTAACGGAAGAATCCCCCCATGTATTCGCGATCGTCACACGCCGAGGAATCGGGAATGTAACCGTATGAGCCGTCCGTGTAGCCGCTCGGCAGCACACAGGGCAAAGGGGCTTCACGCTTGATGCGCAGTCCGATCTTGACGAACGGCTCGAAGGGCATGCCGACATAACCGACATCCCCAAAGCGCGCGACCACGACCTGGATGGGGAGCCCGCGCCGCAGCTTCTCGGCTTCGCCCGTTTCACGCTGGTCGACGGCCCACACATACCAGGGCCGCACCATGTTCACCAGTTCCGCCCGATAAGGCGGAGTCAAAGCCAGGGGAAAATTCATGCCCACGCAGGCCAGGGTATTCTGGTCGCCTTGGCGCCCGCGGCGGATGAAATCGTCGATCGACGCGAGGTCCTTCTTCAGGTTCTCCAGCGACGGCAGGGGAGCCTGTGGAACGACGACGTCGGCGCGGGTCCATTGCAGGTCGGTCCGCTTCGAACGGTGCAGCGATTTCGCCGCGGCGATGTACGAGTCGCCGAGGAACCCGCCGAGTTCCTGCGACTGCTTGACCGTGCCCGTGAGGAGGTATTTCGAATTGATGTCACCCGCGCAGCCCTGGAGGAACGCGACCGGCACACCTCCGAGGTGAGCCGAAAGTTTCTCGCACGCCACCTGGGACCACTGACCGAAGGCCACCATCGCCTCGGGATTGTAGCCGGTCACGGGATGGCCGGTGAAGAAGGCCAGTGCGCCCACGGGTTTTTCCTTCGGCCCGCGGAGCACCACCACCACGGCGTCGGGATCGATGGTGCCGAGGTAATCCGGCGGGAGCAGCACGCGATCTTCCTCGCGGATGAAATAGGGCGTGCCATCGGCGCGCTTGCCGCGGCGATTGTACGTCACGCGTTTTTCCTCGGCGACGCCCCACTCGATCGTTACCGGCACCAGCTCCTTTTTCAGGCCGCGCGCGGCGACGCTGAGCTTCTCCATGAACTCGCGGCCGAGGGGGTTCGACTCGCTCTTTGGCGGGTAATCCCCGGGTTTGCCCCAGCCAGCCGGATTGCGAACCTCGATCAGCGGGATCGTATGGTTATGCGCGCTGGCCGCGACCACCTGCTCCGGAGAAAGACCCAGCTCCTTCGCGACGAGCCCGCGCACCGCGGCATTCAAATCCTTCTCGTTCAGGCCGAACGACGACGTGACGAAACAGAGTTTCGAGTCGCCGCACTCGAAGAGCACGAGTGTGGTCTTCAGGTCGCCGATGACCGCCAGAATGTTCTGCGGCGTCCGGCTCGCGCCGCTGGGCATGCCCACCGTTGGAGTGACGGCGAAGGTTTTCGCCGCGGCCTTGAGGACGGGGTGGTCGGTCGCAGGGGAAATCGAACCGGCCAGCAGCGAGCGGGCCGGCAGGAGCGCCACTGCGCCGAGAGCGAACAGACGTATGACGGAGGTAAGTCGGGGAACCATAAGTTTAACGATGGATACTGGATTCAATCCAGCGTTGTCGATGCACGCCGGTCGCCGGCGCGGCGCCTCGCGAGAGGATCAATGCGGGGGCCCGGAGCAGAAAATCGCCGGGCCCCCGCCAATCATTAATAGCTGAAGTTAAGGCGCGTGAAGTACCGGCCGCCGTCGACATCGTACGGGGCGAAACGCGAGTAGACCAAGCCGGCGGCGACGTTGAAGAGGGCCTTTTCCGGGTAGGAATCGAAGACGTTCTCGGCGCCGACCGAGACGCTCAAGTGGGAGGTAAAGCGCCAGGTGGCCGCGGTGTCGAAGAGGACCTGCCGGCCAAAGGTCTGGTGGAGCACCGGCGAGTCGGCGCTCATCCAGGGCCCGAAGTAACGGACCCGGCCCATCCAGCTGAACTTCCCATGCGAATACTCCAGGCTGACGTTGGCGGCGCTCTGGGGAATGCGGCGCTCGAGGTTGATCTGGCCTTCGGCGTCGATCAGCCCCGGCGTCGCCCGCAGGAGATTCGTCTGGTTGAAGTTATACGCGCCGGTGAGGGCGAGCGTGTCCTTGCCGGAGAGCGTCCAGCGGTAGGAAGCCACGACGTCGATGCCGCGCGTCCGGGTATCGAGAGCATTCGTGAAGAAGTTGATGCGGTTGATATTCAGGGCATCGACGACCCCGGAGGCGGCCAACTGGACGCGCTGGGCGTCCGTCAGGATGAACGTCGGGGACGTGCCGAGCCGGTGATCCACTTCGATCGTGTAGGCATCCACCGAGACGGTGAGTCCCTTCGAGGGGGTGAAGACCAAGCCTGCACTGTAATTGCGCGAGGTCTCGGGCCGCAGGGGCTTGGCGCCGAAAAAGAGCGCCACCGGATTGTTGGGGCTGACCAAGCCCGTCTGGGAGTTGATCTGGGTACCGGGCAGAGGGCCGGACGAAGTGCGGGTGTAGTTCTGGATCCCGGGCGTTGGAGCGTGAAAGCCGCTGCTGGCGGTGGCGCGGAGCGCGACCTCCGGGGTCGCTTCAAAACGCATCGAGAGCTTCCCGTTGGTGGTCGCACCGAAATCGGGGTAGTCCTCGTAGCGGCCGGCGAGGCCAACCTCGAATTGCCGGGTGAGCTGCACATCGACATCAACGTACGTGGCTTCGCTCGTGCGCCCCGCGCGGATCGCTTGATTCGCCGTCCAACCCGCGTAGCCGTTGGCACCGACTCCCAGGTCGAGCAAGGGACCGCGGTCCCAGGAGGCCTGCTCGCCGGCGCGAATCTCAAACTCTTCGCGCCGTGACTCGAAGCCGAACGCGACGTTCACAGGCTTGGGCAGCGCTGCCATGTCCCAGCTGTAGCTGAAGTCCGCGTTCAGGTTGCGCTCCCGCTGGCGCAGCCCGCCGACATTGAACTGCGTCGGGGAAAGGGCACCGTAAGAGGGGTTCCAAGAATGACTGAGAGTGTAGTCGATCACGTTGCGGCCCATGTTGGCACTCAAGTCCCAGCTGAACTTGTCGATCGTGCCCTTGATGCCGATGGCGCCGGTCACGTCGCTCGTCGCGGCACTGTACAGCGGGGTAAAACCACCCGGATAGAGAGTCACCAGGGAGAAGGTCGGGAAGATCGCATTGGCTCCGTTCTGGAAGGAGGACCGGGCGAAGGCGCCGTTCGTGTCCGGGTTACGCCAGTTGAAGTCGTCGGTGCCCTTGTCCTGCCCGTAAAGGCCGAAGGCGTAGAGCATCACGACCGGGGTCAGGTGGAATTCGCTGTTCGCCATGAGGCGCTTGGTCTCGCGATCCGGCTGGCCCCAAGGCTGCACGGGATTGTCGACGAATTTGGCCCGGTCCGGGTGGTTCGCAATATAGAGGAGGGCGTCAGGGCGCTGGACCGCGCGAGAGGTGCGGTCGCCCTTGGTATACTCGAGGGCGACGTTGAGAAAGCCCTCCTTTGGCATGGCGACGCCGAAATCGAAGCCCGCCTGCCGCGTGAATCCGTCGCCTTCGTAATATTCGCTCAGGTTGACGTAACCGTCGTAGCCAGGCTTGCGCTTGAGAATGATGTTGATGACGCCCGCGATCGCGTCCGAGCCGTATTGGGCCGAAGCGCCGTCCCGCAACACCTCCACCCGCTGGATTCCAGAGGTGGGGATCTGCGCGTAGTCCACGCCCTGGGTTCCCGCCGCGGTGATGCCCGCGGTCCGGTGCTGCCGCTTGCCGTTGATGAGCACCAGCGTATGGTCGCTCGAAAGACTGCGCAGCCGCGCCGGGCGGATGAACGACGTCGTCTCCGAGAGGGGCAGCCGCTGCACGTTGAACGACGGCACATCCATCATGATCTTGTCCGTCAGTTCCGGTGACACCGACAGCTGCAGTCGCTCCGCACTAATGATGTCCACGGGGGCCATCGATTCCACCGCCGTCCGGTCCACGCGCCGCGTGCCGGTCACGATCATCGACTCAAGGTTCACGACCTCCTCTTTCGGCTCGCTGCCGTTCGTGGTCGCTGCGGTCGCCTGCCCGCTGGCGGACAGCGGCGCCAAGGCGACGAGGGCCAATGCGGCCAGGCCAGCCTGAAGGGAATTGGGATATAATTTCATGCTCACGTTTTCTTACGGGGTTGGGGTGTGCGGGGAGGAAAATTCTCCGGGCCGCAACGCTATCCAAGCCGCAGGGCCGGAATCAACTCAAAGGCATTGCCGTGGTACTATAAATGAACCGGAGGAATTTTTGAACGCCTCCCGGTCCCCTATCGCGCCTCCTTTCGCGAGATCTGCGATCGCGCGGTCGTTTTCCCACCCGGATCACGGTGCGAATGTCGCGGACCAGATTTTCGCAGAGCGGATTCCCGGACGTGCTTCTCCGCCGGGAACGATCAAGCGACCGTCCCACTGGATCAACGGGGTGGTCACGATCGAAAAAGGCAGTTCCGCCAGCACGGTCCATTTGTCAGCGGTGATGTCGTAGGCCAGGACCTGGCGCGAGAATCCGCGGTGCGTCGCGAGCGGGAGGTCCGCCTGGTGGCCATCGTCGCCGCCGAGCAACAGCAGGCACGATCCGCCGGCGAGCGGTGCGGGCGAGGGCGCCGCCACCACTGGCCAGGGCAGTTGCGCGAGCGGATGCCAGCCCTGTCCGTGGACGTAGGCATAGGCGTCACGCAACCAGACGCGTTTCGCACCGCCCGAGGAACCTCCGAACAGAAAAAACACGCCCTCGCGCGCTCCAGCGGTGGCGACGGCGCGGTCGGGGCCGGGCCATGGTTCGAGCTCCCGCCATCCACTTGCGACTCGATCGAGATCCAGCGCCAGGAAGATTTTTCGCGTCGAAGTAACGGCGGGGCGGTCAATGCCGCCCGCGAGATAGACGGTCCGTCCGACAAGTGCCCCGGCCGACATCGCAAGGGGCAGCGGCAGATCCGGCCAGGCGAGAAAATCGACCTGCTTTCCATTCCACGAAACTTTCCAGACCTTCCTGAAGTTTTCCCTGGCATCGCCGCCACCAATGAAGAGGACGCCGTCGGGAAGGGTGACCGACGTGCCGTATCCGGCCGCGCGCGGAAGCTGGCCGCACTTGCGCCAGGCACCGTCAGGACGCTCCAGCACGAAGATGTCGTCGTGCCAAACTTTCGTGCCCGATTCCCAGACCGGTTTGTCCGGAAAATTTGCGCCCCCGGCCACAATGAGCGCGCCCCCGCTAATTCCGGCGTAGCTGCCGGCAAAGCCCAGGCGGTCCGGGAGCGACGGCAGCTCCGACCAATTGAGGACCGGGGGTGTCGCCGCCATCGACGTCCCGCACGCGAGAAGAAGAATCAGGAGCCTCGGACGCATCAGGGAGCGTCGCCCAACATCCAGCTGATCGGAAAACGGGCGAGGGTCATTTTTTCGTACGGAGCCAGCCGGCCCCGCTCGTAAAAGCAAAACACGGTGCCGTCGGTCGCCACCGCCAGGTCGCTGTAGGCACTCGGCCCCGATTCGAGCACCCGCGATGCACTCCAACTACGACCACCGTCGCGGCTGGCTCGCACCGTCAGATTCTGCCGCGCCCGTCCCGCGCTGCCCACCGCGGTCAGCGGATTGCGCTCCATGGACGCCGGGTTCGAAAACAGCAGGACGCCCTGCGCGGCCTGACCGCCTCGAATCGCGACCGAGCCGGCCATGCACACGGGCTCGAGCAGGGCTTCGTCAAACTCCGGCTTGCTCCAACCCGTGGCGCCGTCCGGGCTCCACGCCACCACCCGACGGTTGCGCGGTGAATCGCTGCGAATGTTGATCATCACTTTTCCCGGCGCGACTTCCGCCAGGGTGGCTTCGCTCGCATTTGGCATCTGGTCCGCAATCCCGGCAACAATCGCGCCCGCGTGCCACGTGGTGCCTTGGTCGTCGCTGAAGATGGTGGCGCAGACGGAGGGACGGTGAGGGTGTCCGCCGGTGCTGGTGCTCAGCCACACCGGGACAACCAGACGCCCGCTCTGCAGTTCAATGCCATGCCCGGGACCGGGGGCGATGACTTTCCAGGCGTAACCGTCGCGACGGCGAAACGCCTCGAACGTACCCGTGATTTCGCGGGCACTCGAGAAGGTCGCCCCGCCGTCGCGGCTCGTGATGATGAAGCAGCGGAAATATTCCGCACAGTAGAGGAAATGAGTCGTACCCGTGGCGACGCAGGCGACCCAAGTGGGATTGTTGAGGGTGAAGCCGCTGGGTACGCCGCCAGCGACCGCGGCGGCTGCCGCGGTATTGTGCACCAGGTCTGCCGGCAAGTCCTCTTGCGCGACCAGCCGCCGCAACGGTTCCCAGGTGCGGCCGCCGTCGATGCTCCGGCGGACCAGCAAGTCGATCCGGCCCCAGTCGTCCGAATTGTTTTTCCGTCCTTCGCAGGCGACGAGCACGGTTTGCTGCGGGGTGACCACCAGCGCGGGGATCCGGTAGGTCGCGTATCCGGCTTCGTCGTGGACGAAAAGATCGGCCTGCTGCGGAGGATCCGCTCGTCCCGTTTCGGACGCCTTCGCGAATGTGCGGCTGGACAGCAGCAAGATCGAAAGCAGGACAACGGGAGTGGTTTTCATCAGGTGCCGGGTGATTGGAAAGCGGATAAAAAAGCCCGCGCAGGCCCGCTCAGGCGGCGGCGGGCGAGATGCCCTTCGGTGACGATGAAAACGCAATCAGATCTGGCGGATCGCTTCAAAGAATCCGGCGGCCGTGAGATCGTCCTTCAGCTGCTCCTCGGCCGCAGCCGTGATGGATCTCTGCGGCAGGCGCATCCCGCCGCAGTCGAGTCCGATCAGCTTCATGATCATTTTCCCCGCGGCCAGCCCCCCGTGCCGAACCATGATTTCGACGATGCGCACGGCGAGCGCCTGTTCCCGCCGGGCGGTCGCGATGTCGCCGGCTGCAAACGCCCGCATGACGCGATGATAAACCGGCGCGGCATAATTGTAGGTGCTGCCGACGGCACCTTTCGCGCCCAGCGCGAGACCGGCGAGCAAAGTCTCGTCCCGGCCATGCAGCACGGCATAGCGGGCCGGGTCGAACGCGAGAGCCTGGCCGAAATCCATCAGATGTTCGTACGTGAACTTGATGCCGGCGAGATTCGGAATGCGCGGCGCGGCGGTGCGAAGGAAATCCGCCATTGCGAAGTTCACCCCCGTGGCCGCGGGCATGTGGTAGTAATAAAACGGCAATCCTGGGGCCGCTGCGGCGACCATCGCACAGCAGGCGATGAGGTCATCGAGCGTCGCGGGTCTCGGCTGGCTCGGCGGCAACATCGCAAAGGCGTCCGCGCCCATGGACGCAGCATGCTGCGCCAGCGCGACGGATTCGGAAAGGCAGTTGTGGCCGACGTGGACGATCACGACGAGACCGGACGGACGGGCGCGGGTCCAGGCGTCGGCCACCTTGCGCCGTTCCTCATTGGTCAAAGCCGTTCCTTCGCCCGTCGTGCCGCAGACAAATGCGCCCTGGACGCCATTGCGACGAAGGGCCGCGGCGAGGTCGGGGATACGCGCGAGATTCAGCCGCCCCTCGACATCAAAGGGCGTGTAAGGCGCGGCGATCAGGCCGGAGAGCAACGTGAATTTCATTCAAGAGGTGGGCGGGAAGGATCGCTTGGGAATGGGTTTTCACTCCGCGACCGGCCAACACAATGAGATGGTTCCTATTTTGCGCCACGCGCGGTCCCGACGCCGCCGAAGGTCAGGGCCACGTCTCTGACCGGCTTGTTGGACTCCGTCCGGAAGACGATGCACCGCACGAGGACGGCGCAGAACGACCGGTCGGAGACACCGTCCTGCTCCAGCCGCCAGTCAAAGACGCGACGCCATCCCGTGTTCAGCCGCCGACTTCGATGCGGCGCTGGGTCGACCACGACTCCAACGCCGCCGCGATAATCCGCATTGAAACGATGGCTTCGCCCGCGGCGCTCTCCGGCTTGCGCTGCTTTGCCACCGCGTCGAAGAACGCCGCATGTTCCGCTCGATAGACGGGATCCCGCTCGGTGGAGAACGTTTCCATCTGCTCCGAGCTGTCACCCTGGAGTCCTATCCGGAGGCTGCCTTGCGCAAGGTCCAGGCTGGCCCAGCCGCGATCCCCCACGATCTCATAGTCGTGGCGCTCGGGCATCTGGAGATAATTGAGGTGAATCGTCGTGAGCAGCGGCCCTTCGTAGTCGCAGGCCACCGCCAGCACGTTTGGATTTGACTGGTGCTCGAGTCTTCCTCCCTGGGCACCGATCATATACACGCCACGCGGCCGCTGGCCGAGCAGCCACGTCAGGATGTCCGGCTGGTGCGCATAATCGAGGAGCAGCGCGCCGGCGAGCGAGCGCTGGTAGCGTGACTTGGAATTGACGAGGGTGACGTACGAACCCACCCGGCAGTGCGCATGGTGCACGGTGCCCAAGGCGCCCGACGTGATCAGTTCCTTCAAGCGGACCAGGCCCGGATGAAAATGAAGATGAAACCCGATCGCCAGGATCGCGCGCGATGCGTCCGCCGCCTGCGCCATCCGTTCGGCCTCGGCGAGCGTTTCGGCCATCGGCTTCTCGCATAACACATGGATCCCCGCACCGAGCGCGGCCACGGTCTGCGGCGCATGGGCGGCATGCGGGGTCGCGAGGACAACAACGTCGGGACGCGACTGCAGCACTCGCTCGAATGAATCATGCACGCAACCCGGTTCGGCCAGCGTCTGCCGCGCCTCCGCCAGCGCCGCGGCGGACGACTCGCACCATTCGACCGCCACGTTGGCGCGTTCGGCCAGGAGGCGAGCGTGGCGGCGGCCGATCGAGCCGAGACCCACCACCACCGCCCGGAGCTTCAATGCCATAGCGAAAAACCTCCGTCGACTACCAGGTTGAGGCCGGTCACATAATCCGACGCCGCGGACGCGAGGAAAATGGTGGCTCCCTTGATATCCATTCCATCCCGGCCCATGCGGCCCAGCGGCGTGCGATCCCCGTATTCCGCGCGAAAAGCCGGCGGCAGGTTTTCGCGGCCAAATCCACCGGGGGAAATCGCATTCACATGGATGCCATGCGGCGAAAGCAATCCCGCGAGGTCGCGGGTCATCCCCAGCACGCCGGCCTTGGCTGCGGCGTAGTCAATCGGCTGGCCCTTCATGCCATGGCGCACATACATGCGGCGGTCGCGCCCGATGAGGGCTGCAATCGAGGCGATGTTGATAATTTTGCCGCGCTTCTGCGGGACCATCACCCGGCTTGCCTCCTGACAGCAGTGCAGGGCGCCCACCAAGTTGGTCTGAATCATGTCGGTGACGTCCGCGGGCGAGCGTTCCAGCAGATGGCTCGCGCTCTGCCCGGAGCCGCCGCCGGCGTTGTTGATGAACACATCGAGCCGGCCTTTCCACGCCGCGGCCTTCGCGACGGCCGCGGCCACCTGCGCATGGTCGCGCTGATCGAGTTCGAGGGGCAGCGCTTCAACCTTGTAGTCCCGCATGATCCGCGCGGCAGCCTCGCGCGCCGCGACGAGAGTGCGGGACGTGATGACGACATGGGCGCCCGCTTCGGCGAGGATGCTCGCCTGGTCGAAGCCCAGGTTGCGCGCTCCGCCGGTGACCACCGCGACCTGGCCATCGAGCCGGAAAAGTTTCTCAAGGGTCATGGCGGGACGGTGCGGTGGGTGTACCAAAAAGGCGATGCATCAGAGGTCCGGCCGGCTGGCGCAAAAGCCGAAGGTCAGCCCGCCGTCCACGATCACGCTCGCGCCAGTCAGGTAGTCGCAGTCCCGTCCGCTGAGAAAACGCACGAGGCGGGCGAGTTCGACCGGCTGGCCGATCCGGCCGGCGGGGATGGCGGGCAGCAGCCTGGTCTGGCGCGCCGCCGGCGTCATTTCGGTTTCGAACGCCCCCGCGACGATCGAGTTCACCTGGATGCCGTCCGCCGCGAGTTCGAGCGCCATGGCGCGGGTGAGGGTTTCGAGGCCGCCCTTCGACGTGCTGTAATGCGCGAAATTCCGCTTGGGGGCGATGGCGTGAACCGAACTGATGTTGATGATCTTGCCGGCGCGGCGCCGGCGCATCAGGCGGGCGGCCAGTTGTCCGCAGAGAAACGGCGCGCGCAGGTTCACCGCGAGCACGCGGTCAAAATGCTCGGCCTCGAGGTCGAGGAACGGGCTCCGGTTCTGCATCGCGGCGTTGTTCACCAGTACGTCCAGCCGTTTCAATCCCGCGAACATCGCGCGGATCGCCGTGGCATCGCCGAGATCCGCGACCATCGCCTGCGATGCCGGCGCCAGGCGCCGCACCTCGCGCAGCGCGGACCGCAGCGCCGGCGAATCGGTCCCGCCATGCACGACGACAGTGTAACCTCCCGCGGCGAGTTCACGGGCGATCGCGCGGCCCAGGCCGCGGCTCGAACCGGTGACGAGGGCGACGGGGCCTTTCATCTTTGGCATTCGATGACGACCTTGATCGCACCGCTCTTCGCCTTGTCACACGCGATTGCAAAGGCCTTCAGGCCGTCGGTCAGTGCGAACGTGTGCGTCACGAGCGGGTCGACCTTCACCGCATGCCGCGCGACCAGCTCGATCACGCGCGGGAAATCGCTGTAGAGGGCGTTGCACGATGTCCGGAGGGTGCGTTCCCCCGTCAGCAGGAGGGCGGGAAAGCGGATCTCGTCGTCCTTCGTGGCGAGGAGGACCAACGTGCCGCCCTTGCGCAGCATGCGCAGCGAATCGACGATGCTCTCCCCGGTCCCGATGGTGTTGAAGACCAGGTTCACGCCTTCGCGATCGGTGTGCTGCATGACCAGGTCGTGGAGCGAGGCTCCGGGCTGGCCCACGTTCAAGACATGGTCCACGCCGACTTCCTTGGCGACCCGCAGGTTTTCCTCGGAGAGATCGGTGATGAAGGTGAGCACGGCCCCGTAAACTTTCACGAATTGCGCGATGAGGAGTCCGATCGGACCCGCGCCCAGGATTGCAACCTTGTCGAGCATCGTCGGTCCGCCGACATCGACGGCATGGAGCGAAGCGATGAGCGGATCGAAGAACGTGGCCTGTCGATCCGTCACATGCGCCGGAAGTTCATAGCACTGGGACGCGAAGGCGGGACAGAATTCCGCCATGCCACCCGGATAGAAGTCCATCTTGCCCCACCCCTGCCCGTGTCCGAGATGGGTGGTGTGGTCGCAGAGGTTTTCCTGGCCGCTGCGGCAGTAGGTGCACCGCCCGCAGGTGATGAAGGTGTTCACGCCCACGCGTTTTCCCACGAGCGGAAGGTCGACGGGGTCGAACGCCTCGACCACGGTGCCGACGAATTCGTGGCCGAAGATGATGTTGGGCGGATTGGGCACTTCGCGGCCGAGCGTCTGCTTGGCCCACGGATTCTCGCCATAATAATAGCGCACGTCGCTCCCACACACGCCGCATTCATGGACCTTGACGAGGACCTGCCCGGCCTTGAGCTGCGGCTTGGGCACATCCATGACCTGAAGGTTTTCCGGTGAACGAAGGACGAGGGCTTTCATGTTTCAGATCAGAATTGGGCCAAAGGCTTCGGAGCGTGAGACGGGGAGAGAAACTTCGGCGGCGCAGGACGCGCGCAGCCGGGGTTTTTCGCCGACCTCCGACGCGGAACAACGCGAAAGCCTCGGTACTTTTTTAGGTCCGGTTCGGGAGGGCCGGCTTCGCGCGGGGAATCGCGGTCGATCCGCCCGCCACGAATTGCGAGCCGAGTCGCGTCTGCGAACGGGTGACGGGGTCCATCGCCGTCAGCTGGAGGATCGCACCGACCGCCTTCTTGGCGAAGGTGTGAGGGCTGACGACATAGCGCGCCGGAGCGGGCACGAGAAAGCGGAGGAACGGGTCGTCGTCGCGCGAGACGAGCGAGATGTCCTGGGGAATCCGCAGTCCGCGCGCCGCCAGCAGGCTGGCTGCGGCGAGATAGGCGTAGGAGTTGCAGACGACAATGCCCGTCGGCGCGTCGTGCTTGCCGAGGACGCGGTGCAGCGCCCGGGTGACGGATTCGACGTCGTCACGGTGGTACGCGATGTCGGCGGTGGTGTCGCGGTGCGAGGTGCCGCGCACACCTTCGAGAAATCCCAGCTCGCTCGCCATGTCGCCGGCGCGCTGCGACTCGCGGCCGAGCAGCGCAATCCGCCGGTGGCCCTGGCGGATGAGAACCCCGGCGGCGTGCCGACAGATCGCGCGATGATCGACGTCGAAGAACGGCAGGTCCACGCCGGCAAAGAGCGAGCCGGCCACGATGCAGGGCACGCCCTTCAGGGCGAACCAGGACTGCATGTGGTGGGATGAGAGCGCGAGTACCCACGCGTTGTGCGCGCTTTGGCTGACAAGCCGGCCGAGCGCGCGGTTCGGATTGGCCAGATAATACTGGCGGCCGTCATAGACCCGCAGGCGGCAACCTGATTCGGCCAGCAACTCTTTGAGTTCGTCGATCCAGAGCGCGACGAAGGGACGCAAGCTGCCCATCGGTTCGGGGATGATCACCCCGACGCTTTTCTTGCGGTTCCGGTCCTCGAGCGTGGACGGATTGCTGATGACCTTGTTGCCGAGCCCGGGGGTCGCCGCGATGATCCCCTCCGATTTCAGCTGTTTGAGGGCCGCGCGCAAGGTGTTGCGGCTCGCCTGGACCGTTTCGCTCAGCGCACGCTCGCCCGGAAGCCAGGTGCGCCATACGCCCCGCATGATGTCGTCGCGCAGCCGGGCCGCGATCTGGCTGGCGACGGTCCGTTGAGGAATCAGGGTCACGGGGAAGCGTTGTCTGGATCATGTCCGCGGGCGTCCCTTCGCCAAGACGCAAAGACCCGCCGGGAAGAATGAGCGCTCATGAGACTTCGTTCGATCTTGCGAAGGATTCGGGTCGCGGCCGGATCACATACAACAGCAGCGAGGTGGCCAGCAGGCCGAGTGCCCCGGCGCGGATAACGACCGAAAGATCAATGTGCGCGTCGCGCAGCGCGCCTCCGGCGTAGGTCATTCCGCCACCGACCACGCACCCGACCGCGTTCAAGAAACCGTACGCGGTGGCACTGTAGCGCTCGTCCACTGCCTGTCGCACGATCGGCATCAGGTTTGCGTCGTAAAAACCGCGACCGACGCCAAAGAGCATGAGCCCGCCCAAAGCGACGGCCAGCACGTCGCTCGCACCCGCGAGGTAGAGAGCCGGAGCGGCCATGCAATACCCGACCGCCGGGACCAGGATCCGCGCGCGCGGCTGAGTCCGGCTCCAACGGTCGGCCCAAGCGCCCCCGACGACGATACCGATGAAGGATGCGACCTGGACGTAGGCGGTTGCCGAAAGTCCGGCTTCACCCAAGCCCAGCCGGAAGTGCTCGCGCAAATACGTGGGGAGCCATCCGTAGATCGTCCAATTGGCCGCGCTCACGAAAGCACTCACCATCAGCAGCAGCCTAAAATCGCGCCGCTGGAACAACGCCCCGAGCGCCGCGCGCACGCGCACGGTTTTCGCCGGCAATGTCGAATCCGCGGGAAGCCGGACCGGAGCATCCTGCAGGAACATGATCAGGACGACGGAGTAGGCGGCGCCCGCGCCACCCAGCACCATGAATCCAATCCGCCAGCCCATCGTCACCGCCATGTAGCCCCCGAGGCCTCCCACCACGATGCCGAAGTAAACTCCACTGTTATGGATGCCGGTAGCGAGCGAGCGGGTGTCCCCGCGGTGATGATCCGCAATCAGCGCCAGCGCGGCGGGGATGTAGCACGCCTCGCTTACTCCCATCATGGCCCGAGTCCAAAGGAGCGCAGTATAGGAATGCACGTGACCGGTCATCCAGGTGACGGTCGACCAGGTCAGCAGACTCGCAAAAATGACTTTGCGGCGGCTGAACCTGTCCGCGAGAAATCCACAGAGCGGACTCATCAGGCCGTAGACCCACAGAAAAACCGAAGTGAGCAGCCCGAACTGGGCCTCGGTCATCGGCAGTTCGGCAACGATCGGGTCGTGCATCGTCGTGATGACGAGGCGGTCGACATAATTCAGCATCGCGACCACCCACAGCAGTGCGACAACGCTCCACGCTGCGCGCGAGGCCGGGGCCATTTTCGTCATGAGGGGTGGTGGGGCGCGAGGAGCGGGATCTTCCCGGGAAATCCCCGGCCGGCAACACGGCTAGACGGTTTCCCGAACGAAGGAAAGGTGCGGGGATGTGCGCCATGAGCCAACGCCAGAACGCCGGTCCAATTAATGAACCGGTGAGAACTGGGCAGCAAAGAATACGTCCAATGCTTTTTCCGCGCGATGCGCGGGCGCCGGCGTGTTTTCGTTTTACCGCGATTCCCGCGAAGTCTCCAGGCGGACACCCGAAACGACCGGGCCGCCGCCTGAGTTGGAGCTTTTCAACTTGAGACGGTAGAGAAACTTTGCACCGGCCGGAATATCCACGCCGAAGCGGATTTCACTGGCCGACTGTCCCTCCGGATGCAGGGTCGCAACGGTTCGCTTGCCCTCGGCATTTTCCACGAGGATTTCGGGTTCCACGGATTGTCTTTGGTTGAACCGGCCGCTCACCGTCAGGACAAAGTGGCCGGCGCCTGCCGGGTTCGAAATCATGCTCGAAGTATAGGTTTCGAACGGATCCCGACGGGAGATGCTGCCAGGTTCAGCGGTCGTGCGGAAATGAGGGCCAAAGCTCGAGATCGGAGTGACCCGCTCGTTGCTATAGCCATCCTTCGCTCCTCGATAAAGGAGCGAACCGAACCCGTGCATGCCGCCCTTCGGCTCCAGTTCGCCGTTGTACTCGATCTGCCCCGAGTGGTTGAAAACCAATACGTCCAGATATCCGCTGCCGGTAAAATCCATCGCATAGTTGGCGCTCGAGGAATACGAGGCCAACCTCACCTTTCCCTCGTCGACGGGATATCCCTCCTTGTCGGAATGCAGCAGGAGCGTCGCGGCCCGCCGGGAGGTGCCATCGAGGTAATTCGCGTTGATGAACGCCGGCTTTCCGTCGCCCCAGATCTGCGCGACCGTGCCCGCGAGAGCGCCGTAGGTGTGAAAGGTCCGCTTTCGGTCGAGCGAGAATTTGCCGTGGTCGTTGACGAGGACCCACGATTCGACCGCGTTGTCCTTTGTAGTCTTGTCGCCG
>JAQGON010000124.1 GCA_028293565.1 Verrucomicrobiota bacterium
AGTATCCTTCCGTAGCAGTCGACGCCAGGAGGCTGTGTCCGCGTTCGGCCGCGCCAGCGCCACGAGCTCAGCCGCCTGACGGCGGCTGCTACCGGGCGGAGCGCGCACTCAGCCCTCCCTACCTTAACCCGCCCAATTCGGCGCGCAGCCGCGCGGCCTCCTTCTCCATCTCCGCCGGCAGTTCCATCCGCTCGACCTGGACCAGGAGGGAATTCGCGACGCCCCGGTCTTTCCGTCCGAGCGCTTCGCCGGCGAGGGTGAGCAGTTCCCGCGCCCCGAGCGCCGAACGCACCACCTGGTAGCGCGCGCGCTCCCTCGGGAGAAGCCGCAGGGGTCCTGGTTTCGCCAGCACCTTCTCCGCATTGGCGAGGTCGCCGGCGGCGTAAAATCGCTCGAGCCAGTAATAATTGTTCGCCGACTCGAGCCGGTCGACGAGCTTGTCGGTGTAATTCCGAATCCGATCCGCGTGCTCCCATTGGCCGCTCCGGATCGCGACCAGGCGCGCCTGGGCCGCGACCAGCTTCCGCGCGGAGATTTCGTGCGCCGCCAACCCGGCCTGCATCACCGCCTCGGCCGGAAACAGCTTCGCCCCCTCCTGCAGCAGCGCCCGATCGTCGTCGTTCACCTCGTGAAGCGAACCGGCGAGGCCGGCCAGCGTTTCATGGCCCGCGAGAAAGGCCGGACGGAGCCGAAGCATCCCCTTGATTCCATCGACCGCCTTTCGCGCCTCCGCCGGGTCGGTCCCGTCCGCCGCCGCCTCGCTCCCAAACATCGCCTGCACCGCCGGCAGGAAGTTATAATAGTGGGCCAGGTAGAATTTCGAACCCGCCTGCACCGCCTCCGCATAATCGCGGTCGCGCTCAAGCTCGTCGTTCCGCAGATTCGCGCGCTCCGCCAGGGCCTCCAGCGTCGCGATGTCATGGGGCGCGATTTCCACGGCGCGGTCAAAATGCGGCGTGGCCGCGAGCTCGCCCTGAAGGTGCAGGCAGAGGTAACCGAGCGCCAGCTGCACCTCCAATTCGGACGCTGCCGCCACCTTCACTTCTTCCCCGATCGCCGCCAGGTCGACCGGCACGGTCTCGTGGCGATAAACTCCGTAGTCCACGTAACGCGAAAACCGCCGGCCAAGCTCGAACATCCCGGCCGGCGCGAGGAGCTTCTCGCACTCCGCGAGATCGTCGCCCCGCTGGATCGCCTCCATGAACTGCACGAGCCGCGGACGATTCGCCCCCTTTTCGCCGAACATCAGGAAGTGCACGAACGCCCACGCCTCCGCGTTGAAATGCCCGTCCTTCGCCTGATAGGTCGCCGACGTCGTCGTCATTCCCAGCATCTGCGGCAGCGGCATGTGCAGCCCGCGGGCGAGGCTCTGCGCCGATCCGTCCACCGGACCGCCGATCTGCATGCGTCCGCCGCTCGTCGAGTTTTCCGCGTAAATGTATTCCAGCCCCGTCTCCAGCCAGAGGGGCAGCGGCCAGTGATAGGACGACGTGAGCCAGATCGAGGACTGCAGGAAGACCGAGTATCGGCCGGCCTCCTCTCTCCCGGGGTTGACCGCGGCGAAAAAGCGTCCGTCGCGGCGGACGAACCGGCTCGCGGAGAACGTGAAGATATCCTCCTTCTCATATGGCAGGGCGGCGGCGCGGTAGGTTTTCTCGTTCCTGAACACCACGATGGTCATCGGTTCGAGCATCCGGCTGTCCATCGGCGACATCGCCTGCAGGTGCCGGCGGAACGCCTCGAGCCCGATGAGCCACTCGCGCGCGTCCCCGACCGAATCCGCCGTCAGGATCGTCTGGTACGGCGTGCTGACCTTCATCCAGCGCTCCTTCGCCGCCGCTGCCGGAGGAATGACGGCCGCGACTCCCAACAGACCGATCAGCAGTGCGGGACAGCGACGTCGCATCGTCGACGAGCTTTTGCACGAGGGCAGGAGTCGCAAGGATTTTGGGCACGCGGCGGTGCGCACGCTCGCGCCGCGCTACTTCTTCCTCTGATCGTCAACCCACGCCCGGATGTGCTCGTCGAGCGCGCTCAGCGGGATCGCTCCGTTGCGGAGGACCTCGTCGTGGAAAAGCCGGACGTCGAATTTCGGGCCAAGCTCCTTCGTCGCGTAGGCGCGAAGCTCCTTGATCTTCAGCTCGCCGAGCTTGTACGCCAGCGCCTGGCCGGGCCAGACGATGTACCGGTCGATCTCCACGACAATGTCGTGCTCCGACTTGCTGGAGTTGCTCTTGAAAAACTCGATCGCCTGCTCGCGCGACCAGCCGAACGCGTGCATGCCGGTGTCCACGACCAGCCGGATCGCCCGCCACATTTCGTAGGTGAGCTGGCCGAACTTCGCGTACGGATCGGTGTAAAGTCCCAGTTCGTCGCCGAGACTCTCAGAATAAAGGCCCCACCCCTCGACGAAGGCCGTGTAGCCCCCATGCCGGCGAAATTCGGGGAGCGCGCCCATTTCCTGCGCAAGGGAAATCTGCAGGTGATGCCCCGGCACCGACTCATGCAGGGTCAGCGGCTCCATCTCCCACTTCGGCCGCGTCTCGAGCGCGTAGGTGTTGGCATAGAAATATCCGGGTCGGCCGGACTCCGCCGAGCCCTGGTAATAATAGGCCGTCGTCTGGGATTTCTCCGCGGAGGCCGGCACCGGCAGCACGCCGTACGTCGTTCGCGGAAGCGTCTTGAACAGCTTCATCAGCTGCGGATCGATCCGCTTCGCGATGTCCCGGTACGCGCGCAGCAGGTCATCCTTGTCGGTGTAGAAGAATTTCGGATCGGTGCGCAGGTAGGCGAAAAACTCGGGCAGCGTGCCCTTGAATCCCGTGAGAGCCTTCACCCGTTCCATCTCCGCCCGGATGCGTTTCACCTCGGCGAGGCCGATCTCGTGGATCTGCCGCGCCGTCAGGGTCGTCGAGGTCTCCGTTTTGATGCGCCACGCATACCACGCCGAGCCGTCGGGGAGCGCCGACGCCGCGATCGTGGTCCGCGCCCCGGGCAGATATTTTTCCACGAGGAAGGCATGCAGGCGCTGGAACGCCGGCCGCACCTCCTCCGCATAAACCTTCGCGGCCGCCGTGCGCAGCCGCAGCATCTCCTCGCCAGCGATCGGGCTGGCGGGCTCGGCGAAACCCTGCAGCAGCGGACTCGCGAACGGGTCCTCCGGAATCTGGTTCAGCACCTGGGCCGGAACGTCGCGGAGCGTGACCTGCGGGGGAGTCACCCCGCGCTTCAGCCCTTCTGCGAGCAGGGCCATGACGTTGTCCACCACGGCGGGCAGTCCGCGAAGGCGCGCGAGCTCGTTGTCCAGCTGCGCCGCCGTGTTCGCCGGCATCGAGCCGAGCACCTGCGCCGCGTCCTGCTGCACGCCGCCGAGCTGCGTGAGCTGATCGAGCTCGTTAAGGAAACGCGCGCCTTCGACGCCCTCCTCCGTCTCCCGCTTGAAGAGATCGTAACTCAGGCGGTCCGCCGGCCCGAGCTGGCCGCGGTCGATCGTCGCCAGGACCGGCAGCGCGCGGCCGGCGAGCCGCTTCCGCTCCGCGATCGCCGCCGGCGAAAGGTCGGTCCAGCGCGTGTCATAGCCCGGCGTGCCGACATACGTCGCCAGCTCGGGAGAACTCGCCAGGGCATAGGCCCAGTCGACTTTGAAGAGCGCCTGGAGCCGCTCGGTTTCGGTGGCCTGGCCGCGGGCGTCGACCACTGCCTGATAGCGCGCTTCGAACTCATCGCCGCGCGCCGGACCCAGCAAAGCCGCGCCCGCCCAAAGCATCGCCGCCGCAAAACGAGGTTTGCTTCGCATGCCTTCGAGCTTTTGGTCTCCCGTCACCCCAGGCAATCCCGCAATGCCCAAACTCCTCCACCTCCAGGTCGCCTGCGCCGAAAACCGCGTCATCGGCCGCAACGGCCGCCTGCCTTGGCGGATCCCGGAGGACTACCGGTTTTTCCAGGAGCAGACGGCCGGGCAGATCGTCGTCCTCGGACGCGTCTGCTTCGAATCGTGGACCCGGGTGCAGCTCGACGGACGCCGTCCCGTCGTCGTCACGCGCAACCGCGCGCTCGCCAACACCGGCGTCCACGTCGCTGGCTCCCTCGCCGCCGCGCTTGCCATCGCCGACGCGCTGCCGGGCGAGGTGCACGTCTGCGGCGGCGAGCGGATCTATGCCGAGACCCTGGCGCTCGAGCGGCCGATGCGGCTTCACCTCACGCTGGTGCATGCGACGGTCTCCGGCGACACGCGCTTTCCCGAGTGGCGTCAGCTGGACTGGCGGGAAGTATCGCGCCGCGAGAGCAGTGACGCCAGTTACCGGTATACGTTTTTCACGCTCAATCGCCCCTGAACCCGGCCGCGAGAAACGCCAGGATCGCGGCAAATCCGACGGTGCGATCTTGCGGCAGCCGCGTCCTTCGCAGGAAAATCTATCGCTGCAGCGCGGCGTGCGCCTTGGCGACGGCCACGTATTTTTCCGCCCACGGTTTCAAGCCGGCGATTTCGTGGGGTTTCAACGGCCGGATCACTTTCGCCGGTGAG
>JAQGON010000137.1 GCA_028293565.1 Verrucomicrobiota bacterium
AGCCCGGTGGCGCGCACGTGGCTGATGTGGCGCTGCGTGATGTCGGCCTCGGTGCAGTGGCAGCCGATGCGGAAAAGATCCACGCCCGCGTCGATCGCCTGCGTGATCTCGCGATTGATGGTGGCGAAGCCCGGAATGACGTGGACGCTCAGCTTGGTGCGGCGCAGGCAGGCCTTGGCCGCGCGGAGCATCTCGCCCTCGGGCACCAGGCTTTCGCCGACCTGCAGCGACGACGCGCCGAGCCCGTTGCCGTGGCCGACTTCGAGGAAATTGAATCCCGCGGCTTCGGCCGCGGCGGCGTACGCGTGCACCTGCGCGAGCGAAATTTGGTGACTGCAGGCGTGCGAGCCGTCGCGCAACGTGGCGTCGCAAACCGTGATCGTGTGATGCCCGTCAGCCATGGTGAGTCACGCCCCGGGATGCTGTTGCCGCGCGTAAGCCTCGGCGAAAGCAATCGCGGCGCAGTTGATGATGTCAAGGTTCCCGGCGTACCGCGGCAGGTAGTCGCCGAGCCCGTCCACGCGCACCATGGTCACGAGCCGTCCGCTTTCGATCATCGGCTCGAGGATGAGCCGGTAACCCGGGATGTAAGTCTTGATGCGGGCGACCATGGCGGCGACTTCGGCGCGCGTGCGCTCGAGATCCGGATGGGCGATTTTCGCCATCACCGTGGTTTGCATGTGTACGCAGGGCTGCGCGGGGTTCAGATTCAGAATCGCCTTCGAGCGCGGGCAGGCGGCGAACAGCTCGAGTCCCTGTTCCGTGGTCTGCAGATACTCATCGAGATTCATCCGGGTGGCGGGGCCGGCGCTGCGTGACGCGATGCTCGAGATCGTCTCGATATATTCCAATCCGGGGTTGGCGGCCTTGATGGCGTGGGCGAGGGGAATGGAGGCCTGCCCGCCGCAGGTGATCATGTTGACGTTGGTTTCGCCGAGGCAGGCGGCGAGATTGACGGCCGGCACGCACATCCGGCCGACCTTGGCCGGGGTGAGATCCACCGCGACAAGGCCCATCTCCGCGAGCAGCGGCGCATGCTTCACGTGATCCTGCGCGCTGGTGGCGTCGAACACGAGGGAGAGCTCGCCCTTCAGATCCGCGATGCTCGCGAAACCGCGCGCGGAGACCGGCACGTTGAGCAGGCTGGCCTTCGTCATCCCGGGCGACGCGAGATTGCGGCCGGCGAAGAGACGGCAATCCAGGACGGGAGAACGCAGCACCTTCACCAGCAGATCCGTGCCGATGTTACCGGTGCCGAGGATGGCGACGCCGAGCTTTCGTGGGCTCATGGTTGGGCGAAGGAAATTTTGCCGGGCGACGCGGCGGATCTGGCAGCCAGAGCGGAAGCCGCGTGGTGCCACGCGATCGTCTTGCGGATGGCCTCGTCGAGCGGGACGCGCACGCGCAACCCCAGTTCGGCTTGGGCGCGTTCTACCGCGGGAACATAGCGGGCGGGGGCACGGCCGGCGACGGGTGACCTTGCGATCCGGACCGGCAGGTTTTGCCCGGAGTTCGCGCCGACTTCGGCCGCGAGTTCGGCTATGCTCACATCGACGGCGGACCCGACGTTGTACGCGCGGCCGGCGGGAGCGGCGAAGAGCAGGGTCCAAAGCCAGATGGCCAGATCGGACGCGTAGAGATAAGACCGCCGGGGCGTACCGTCGCCGGCCACGCGGATGGGTTGGCCCCGGAGCGCGTCATGAATGAACTGGCCGGCGGCAAAGTGCGCCTCGAGCGGCAGGTGCGGCCCGACAAACGCGAAGCAGCGCGCGATCTTGAGCTCGCAGCCGTGTTGCTCCGCCTCGGCGCGGGCCAGGTTTTCCGCGAGGCGCTTGCCCTCGCCGTAACAGGATCCCGGCAGGACCGGATCGGGAACGCCCGCGTAGTCCTCCGGGAGGTGCGAAAGATCCGCGGGCTGCCGGCCGTAGACCACGCCGGAGCTCACCAGCAGAAATTTTTTCACGCTCGCCTGGACGGCGAATGCCATCACGCGGCGGGTGCCTTCGACGATCACCTCGAGGACCTCGCCTGGCTGTTCGTCGATCAACCGGGCGCGGGCGTCCGTCGCCGCATGCACGCAGCAGCCAAAGCGGCCGGGAGGAAACGGGAAGGTGCGGACGTCGCCCGCGATGAACTCGAGATCGGTACGGGCCGCGAGATGGGGCGCTTTGCGGGCAAAGGCGGCGGCATCGCGGGTCAGCACCACCGCATGCATGCCGAGATCGAGCGCCTCGTTGGCGCGAACGAAACTTTCCAGCAGCCACATGCCGAAGAAGCCCGTGCCACCGGTGATGAAAAATTTTTCGCCGCGAGCACCGGCCCAGAGTTGCCGGGTGTGCGTCAGCACGTGGTCGAGATCGTCGACCGGCAGCGGTGGGAGCGGCGTGTTCATCACTGCGAGCGGACGAACTGGTGAATCACTTCGATCTCGTAGGCCAGCATGGCTGGCGTGAGACCCGGATAAGTGCCGAGGAAAAGGGCGCGCTGCATGAGCTCGTCGGCGCCGGTCATCTCGCCCACGACCCGGAAAGCGGCGGGACGATCCTTCCGGAGTTGCACGAACACCGGCTGGCG
>JAQGON010000185.1 GCA_028293565.1 Verrucomicrobiota bacterium
CATCTCGGGCAAGCTCCGGAAAAATTTCATCAAGATCGCCGCGGGCGACACGGTGAAGATGGAGATGAGCCCGTACGATCTGGAAAAGGCCCGGATCACCTTCCGCGTCAAGGAGCAGAACTCAACGTACCGTCCGCCGCCGCGCCGCCGCTTCTGAGCGGGGCGGAAACCGGCCGCCTCCCTGCCATGCGGGTCGATCACAGCCGCGCCACCCCGCCCTTCGCGCACGACACCGAGGCCTTCCTGGCCTTCCTCGAACTCGAGCGCTCGCTCGCGAGGAACACGCTGACGGCTTATCGCAGCGACCTCGACCAGGCCGCCGGTTTTTTTGCGCGGAAGGGAGTGGCCGACTGGCGGGCGGTCAACCGCCCAGAGGCCGCGGAGTGGATTCACTCGCTCAACCGCCGCGCCTGCGCGCCGGCCAGCCTCGCGCGCAAGCTGACCGCCCTCCGCGGCCTCGCGCGGTTTCTCGTGCGGGAAAAAATCCGCGAGGACGATTTCACCGACCTGCTTTCGGGCCCGAAGCTGCCGCGCCGCATTCCGGGGACCCTGACCCGCGACGAGATCGACCAGCTCCTCGCGGCGCCGTCGGGCGCGGACGCGTGGGCGCTGCGGGACCGCGCGCTGCTCGAACTGTTTTATTCGAGCGGGCTGAGGGTCTCGGAGCTGGCGGGGCTGATGCTGCAGCAGGTGAACCTGGAGCACGGCTTTCTCCGCGTGTTCGGCAAGGGCTCGAAGGAGCGCGTGGTGCCGATCGGAGCCAAGGCGAACGAGGCGATGGCGGTTTACCTCCTCTCGGGCCGTCCACAGCTCGTGAAGGCGAAGACCGGCAGCCAGGTTTTTCTCAATCCCCGCGGCACCGCGCTTTCGCGCGTGGGGCTCTGGATGATCGTGAAGAAAAACGCCCGGCGCGCGGGCATCGCGAAGAACGTGAAGCCGCACGGCCTGCGGCATTCGTTTGCGACGCATCTGCTGGGGGGCGGCGCGGACCTGCGGGCGATCCAGGAAATGCTCGGCCACGCGAGCATCGCAACGACGCAGATTTACACCGCCGTGGAATCGCGTCGCCTGGCGGACCATCACGCGAAATTTCATCCGCGGAACAAGTAGCACGGGTCTCCGACCCATGTTATGGGACGCGAGATTACGGTGAACGCCGAGCTTCTCGCTTTATCTCGGGTCCAGCTTCACGGGTCGGGAGACCCGTGCCACCCCGCGAGCCATGCTCCACACCCCGTAGATCAATGCCAGCGCGCCGATCGGGACGAGCAGCACGGCCACGCCGGGGTCGCCGTCGTGGATGACGATTCCGCCGAGGAGGAAACCGGCCGGCAGCAGCAAGGCGCCCCAGATCAGGGCGAGCGACGCACCGCGGGCGAGCGCAACCCCCGGAACCGCGCGGAGCGTGAGACCCGCGGCGATGTTGACGAGTGCGAGGAGCGTGCCGTGCGCGTGCGCGAGCGTGAACATCAGCCGCCGCATCTCGACGCCGGCGTTCAGATACCACGCCGCCTTGAACCCGTGCAGCGTCTCGAGCGCCACGCCGAGACACAGAAAAACCAGGAGCGACCACCAGCCAAAGCGCAGGTGACGATCGGAGGGACTCACGGTGGCGGCGGGCGGGGGCATGGCCTATTCTGCAAGGTAGATTTTGCGGTGACTGCGCTGGTTGAGCATGCGGTCAAAGATGTCCTGCCGGAAAAGTCCGCTGGATTCGAGGACCGTTTGGGCCCGGTAGCGTCCCTCCTTGTCGCGCACTTCGGCCCACCATTTCCGATAGGCGAGGGCGAGGGCTTCCTTCTGGCTCGCGTCGTCCGCGGAGTAGTCGAATTCGTGGCCCGAAAATCCAGGAAGCGTCTGGAGCGCCTTCCATGCGCCGAAGCGGACGGCGGCATACGGATCGTTGAGCTCGAAAATCAGATACGGGTAGAGCCACTCTCGGCCGGACGCTTGTTGGGCGGGCGCCCAGCCCATGCTCCAGGCGATCAGCATCCGTTGGCCGGCGTCGCCCTTGAGCAGCCATTGCACGGCAGCGGACAGCTCGCGATCGTCGGCGGAGAGCGCGGGCGGTTTTTGCCCGTACCATTCCGCGAGTTTCCCGGCGGTCCACGCGAGCGGCTGATCCAGATGGCAGAGGTTGCACGCGTTCGGCCGCCCGTGCTGCAGGCTCGCGAAAACGGTGGGCGACGAAATCTGGTGGCTGCGGATCGACCGCAAGAGCCCGTACGTCGTGTGCGGCATGTGGCAGTTGTAGCAGCTGCTGCCGGACGAATCGGCGGCGTGGTGGGTGTGCGCCACCAGGTGGGTCCTCATCGCCGCGTGACACTGCAGGCAGGCCTCGTTCGTTTCCATGCCCGGCGCCATCTGCTGCGCGGTGCGCCATTCCTCGAGCGACGCCGGATCGGACTTCGCGGGATGCATTTCGTGACAGGACAGGCAGGAAAATTTCCCGCCCTTGTAGCAGGGGGAGGCCATCGTGCCGTTCAGTTCGCGTCCGGTCACGCGGACCATTCCGTCGCTCCAGAAACGGTCGCCCATGAAATGCGGCGCGGTCTGCCGGAGCTCCTCGCGCTCCGCGGGATGATCGGTGCCGTCGGGCTGAACGACCCAGCGGAGGTCGAGCTCCTTGCCGCCGGGACGGTATTTCCCGTTTTGTTTGCTCCAAGTGACGCTGGCCGCGGCGTTGTTGAACGCCCAGATGCTGTGGCACTGCCCGCACACGAGCGAAGCGGCGGGACCATCCATCCGCGCGGGGTTCGCGATCGTGGAATCGGGCCCGCCGGTGAAATGCAGCATGAAACGCCGCGCGGGATTCCGGTTGCGCGCAATGTGCTCCGCACCGCCGCTGTGGCAGGCCTCGCAGGCGATGCCAAATTCGCTGACCTGTGAATCGTAGGTGCTGTTCTCGACGAAGCGCGAACGTCCCTGGGTGACGTGGCAGTTGATGCAGCCGTTGTTCCAGTCGCCCTTGGAATAGACGTTCTTCGGACCGGGCGGGACGAGGAACGAGTTCACCATCGGCGTCCATTTTTTCTCCGCGACAATGTAGGCGAACGGAAACTGTCCCAGGGTGCGGCCTTCGCGCGGGTCGCCCGTCTCGGTCCAGTAAACCTGGAGATTATGCGAACCGGTCAGCAGCACGATCTGCTGCGGCTTCGAGAAGGAGGACTCGGCGGACCCCGCCGGTTTCGACTGCACGAAATAGGCGCCGCCTTTTCGGACCGCGCGGTAGTCGATCGCGTCGTAGGTCAGCGTGAGGCCGTCCATTTCCGTGGCGAAATTTGCCGCCACGGCGACCTGCGTCATCGTCCGGTGAAACGAGACATGCCAGCTGGCATAGTTGCCGGGATGACACGCGCGGCAGGAGTCGGACGAGACATAATCGTCGGCTGGAACCTTGACCGGCCGGTTTTTGGGCGGCTCGTCCTGCCAGCTCGCGCTGACCAGCGCCACGGAGGTCATGGTCACCGCCCAGGCGAGGGCGATTGCGCCCAGGCGTCCGATCCATCGGGAAAGCATCCCTCCGCGCAGCGACGGCGGTGGAGCGGGGGGCGACGCAGGCGGCACGCTGGATAACAAAGGGACGCCATGCGCGACTGAAAGATTTTTCTCAACGGCCACGGACCATCCTCGGTTGGACGACATCCCTTCAGCTGCGCCTGGGAATGAACCTGAAGCGCGCGTTTCCTCCTTCCCACGCTTGGCGTTACCTGTTTGCATAGTCGAAGTAGATCCCCGCTATGAACAGCCCCACTTCTTTGCGGCTCCTTCGCTATTGCTGCACGATATTTGCATTTGTAGTCGTCGGTGTTGCGTCGTCCCTCCGCGGTCAGACTGTGCTTTCAGGCACGTATTCGGGCCCGATCACGGGCGACATCGCCATCGCAGGCAGCGCGAGTGCGGTGTTCAACGGCACCGCGGATTTTTCGGGGACGAATGCCACGCTCGGCAGTTATTCGAGCCTGACCTACAATCGCACCGGGACATTTTCCGGGAAGATTTTCACGATGGGTTCCGGCGGAGCCTATGCGCAGATCGTCGTGGGAAGCGGTTATTCGCTGACCTTTGGCAGCGGGACATCGCTGACGGGGAACAGCTATATTTATGGTAACGCGTCATCGACCCTCATCAACCAGGGCGCGATCAATCAGACTTCCGGCACGGGTTATCTTTACGGGCCGACGGTGACGAACGCGTCGGGCGGCACGATCACGGCCAGCGCCGGCTCCACGCTCTACTTCGGATATAACAACGGCGAAAGCCTCACCAATGCGAGCGGTGGCTCGATCGCTGCATCGGGAGCGGGATCGACGATCTATCTGCACAACGTCAATAACCTGGGAACCCTTTCGGCCATCAACGGCGGCCTGATTCAATTCACCGGTTCCTCCACGACCACGGCGAACCTGGGGAGCATCACGCTGTCGGGCGGTGGCCGCGCGGTCCTGAACGGACTCCTCAACAATAGTTCCGCGACGCTCAACGCGCCCACGGGTGGGGTGTTTGAATTATCCGGCGGGACGATCCAGGGCGGAACGATCGCGGCGGGCGCAGTGGTCTTCACCTCCGGGGGTTCGCAGCTGGACAATGTGATTCTCCAGGGAAACCTGGTCATTCCCGCCAGTGCGACGCTCAACTTTTCGAGCAATTCCACGTTCACCGGCACGTCGGCCACGATTGGCGCGTATGGGACGTTTGTCTGGACGAACACGACTCCGCTGAGCGGCAAGACCATCACGTTCGGCTCGGGGAGCGCGTACGGTCAGATTTACGTCAACAACGGCATCACGTTCAATCCCACGAACACGACGTCGATGACGGGCGATGTTTATATTTCCGGAGCCGCAAGTTCGACGGTCCTTAATCAGGGTGCGATCAATCATACCTTCGGAACGGGATATCTCTACGCCCCGACCTTCACCAATGCGAGCGGTGGCACGATCACCGCGGGTGCCGGGACCACCCTTTACCTTGGTTATTCCTCCGGCGAGGTCCTGACCAACGCGAACGGCGGCACGGTGACGTCGGATGGCGCCACCCTCTACCTTCACGGCATCGTCAACCAGGGCGTGATCGCCGCGCTGAACGGAGGCATTCTCCAATTTACCGGGACGTCGACGACGACGGCGAATCTCGGCACGGTGACGCTGGCATCGGGCGCCCGCGCGCTGCTGAACAACAGCATCGACAATTCGTCGGCCACCCTGGTCGCGCCGACCGGGGGCGTCTATGAGCTCTACGGTGGCACGATCAGCAACGGCACGATCGGCGCGGGTGCGCTGACGTTCACGAACTATGCCGGCACGCTCAGCAGTGTCTCCTTCACGGGCAACCTCGTGCTGCCGGCCAGCACCGCCGTGACGTTCACCAACGGCACGACCTTCACCGGCACCGCGGCGACGCTGGGGAATTATTCGACGCTGAACTGGAACCAGAACGGGACCCTCGCGGGCAAGACCATGACGATGGGCTCCGGCGGCGGCTACGGCCAGATTTACGTCGGCAGCGCGAATTCGCTCACCCTGGACAGCGCGACCTCGCTGACCGGAAACACCTACCTGTATGGCGCGGGCGGTTCAGTCATCACCAATCAGGGCACGATCACCCAGAATGCGGGGACCGGATATTTTTATGGGCCGACTGTCACGAACGCGAGCGGCGGCGTGATCAATATCGGCTCGGGTGGGAGTTTTTATTTCGGGTACTACGGCGGCGAGGCGACGACCAACGCGAGCGGCGGCACGATCACAGCCAACGGCACGGGCGCGATCGCATACCTCCACAGCCTCGTCAACCAGGGCACGCTGAACGCCACGAACGGCGGCGTGCTCCAGTTCTCGGGTGCATCGACCACGACCGCCAATCTCGGCACCGTCGTTCTTGCCTCCGGCGGTCGCGCGCTGCTGAACAACACGATCGACAACAGCCTGGCGACGCTCGCCGCGCCGACCGGCGGCCAGTACGAGCTCTACGGCGGGACGATCAGCAACGGCACGATCGGCGCGGGTGCGCTGACGTTCACGAACTATGCCGGCACGCTCAGTAATGTTTCCTTCACGGGCAACCTCGCGCTGCCGGCCAGCACCTCCGTGACGTTCACCAACGGCGCGACCTTCACCGGCACGGCGGCGACGCTGGGAAATTATTCGACGCTGACGTGGAACCAGAACGGGACCCTCGCGGGCAAGGCGATGACGATGGGCGCCGGCGGGGGCTACGGCCAGATTTACGTCGGCAACGGCAATTCGCTCACCTTCGACAGTGCGACCTCGCTGACTGGAAACACCTACCTGTACGGCGCGGCCAGTTCGGCCATCACCAACCAGGGCACGATCACCCAGAATGCCGGCACCGGCTATTTCTACGGACCGAGCGTGACCAATGCGAGCGGCGGCGTGATCAATGTTGATTTGGGCTCGAGCTTTTATTTCGGCTATTACGGGGGCGAAACCACCACCAACGCGGCGGGCGGCACGTTCAGCGTCGATGGGTCCGGCTCGATCGCGTACCTTCACGGCCTCGTCAACCAAGGCACGCTCAACGCGACCAACGGCGGCGTCCTCCAGTTCACCGGCGCCTCGACGACCACGGCGAATCTCGGCACGGTGGTGCTCGCCTCCGGGGGCCGCGCGCTGCTGAACAACACGATCGACAACAGCCTCGCGACGCTCGTGGCCCCGACCGGCGGCCAGTACGAGCTTTACGGCGGGACGATCAGCAACGGCACGATCGGCGCGGGAGCGCTGACGTTCACGAACTATGCCGGCACGCTCAGCAACGTCTCCTACACGGGAAATTTCACCCTTCCGGCCAGCGGGAGCGTCACGTTCACCAACGGCACGAGCTTCACCGGCGGGCTCGCGACCTTCGGCAATTACTCGACCCTGAACTGGAACCAGAACGGGACGCTGACCGGAAAGGCGCTGACCCTTGGCTCCGGCGGCGGCTACGGTCAGATCTATGTCGGCAACGGCAATTCGCTCACCTTCGACAGTGCGACCTCACTGATTGGAAACACCTACCTTTATGGCGCGGCCGGTTCGGCCATCACCAATCAAGGCACGATCACGCAGAATGCCGGCACCGGCTATTTCTACGGACCAAGTGTGACCAACGCCGCGGGCGGCAACATCAACGTGGGCGCCGGGGCCACCCTGTATTTTGGATATTACACCGGCGAGGCGACGACGAACGCGAGCGGCGCCACGATCAGCGTGAATGGAGCGGGTGCCACGGCCTACCTTCACGATATCTTCAACCAGGGAACCCTCAGCGCGCAGAACGGCGGCAGCCTCGTGTTCACCGGATCGGACCTCACTTCGGCGCTCGGCTCCGTCACGCTGTCGGGCGGGGGCCGCGCCCTGCTCAACGGAATCTTCGACAACACCGCCGCCACGCTCAACGGGATCATCGGGGGTTCCTTCGAACTCTACGGCGGCACGATCAACAACGGCGCCGTCGCCGCGGGCGCCCTCGGGTTCACAACCAGCGGCGGCATCCTGAATGGCGTGACCCTCAACGGCGACGTGACATTCGGCTCGTCGAGCTCGTACGCCCGCTTCACCGGCGGCACGAATTTCACCGGCACCACGGCGACGCTGGCCAGTTACTCCGGAATTTACTGGGAGCAGGTCGGCGCGCTGAGCGGCAAGACGGTCAACCTCGGCAACGGCGCCTACATTTATCTCACGACCGCAAACAGCGCTCTGACGCTGGACGCGACCTCGACCCTGACCGGCAGCGCCAACATCTATTCCGACGGCAGCACCGGAACCGTGCTGAACAACCAGGGACCGATCAACCAGACCGTCGGCAGCGGGAACCTTTACGCGCGGTCGTTCGTGAACTCCGGCACGATCAACATCAACACCGGTTCGCTGAACCTCGGCACCAGTTCCTCCGGCTATTCCTTCTCCAACACCAGCGCCTCGACGATCGCGGTGAATGGCGGCAACGCCTTTCTCAATTCGCCGCTGACGAATGCGGGCACGCTCAACATCCAGAGCGGCACCTTCTACTCCAACGGAAACCTGACCAACGGCAGCACCGGCGTCGTCCGCGGCGGTGGCACGCTCAACGGCAGCCTCGTGATGGCCGGCGGCGCGCTCGCACCGGGCAACGGCGTCGGGACCCTCACGCTGACGAGCAGCAGCTTCAGCGTGACGGCCGCATCGATCCTCAACATCGAGATCAACGGCGCGTCGTCGGACAAGCTCCTCTTTCAAAGCCCGACCGCCAACGTCGACATCGGCTCAGGCCTGCTGTCGCTGAGCATTTCGCTGCTCGGGGTCCCGACGAACGGGACGACCTACACGATCGTCTCCATTCCGTCCGGCACGCAGACGATCACCGGCACGTTCGCCGGCCTCCCGCTTACGAACAGCAGCCTGACCGCGACATTCGGTTCACAGGATTACCAGTTCTTCGTGAACTATCTTCCGCAGGGCATCACCCTGAACTTCACGCCGGTTCCCGAACCGAGCACCTGCGCGCTGCTCGCCGCGGGGCTTTCGCTGCTGGGATTGAAAAAGCTCCGCCGCCGTCCGGGCGTTGCGTCGCCGAAGTGACGAGGTGGAGCGCGTTGCCCCCAACGCGCTGGCGAGTCGAGCAGGCCTGGAAGGCAGACGGAGCCGTACCACTATCCCAATCGGGCTCCGCTTGCGTTGAGCGGTTTCCTCGACTCGTTTCGAGGATGATCGATTCCCTCGTCCTGCCGGTTTCCGAAACACCATCCGATCACGCGCTGCTCGACGCCTACTCGCACGCCGTTTCCGGAGCCGCGGCCGCCGCCCATCCGGCGGTCGTGCACATCGAGGTGCGCGGGCACCCTGCGTCCGCTTCCGCGGGACCGTCCGATGAACCGATGGGCGGGTCCGGATCGGGGTTTTTCATTTCTCCCGATGGTTACGTGCTCACGAACAGCCACGTCGTGCACGGCGCGCGCGAGCTGAGCGTCTTCCTCGCGGACGGACGCAAGCTGATCGCCGACCTGGTCGGCGACGATCCCGAGACCGATCTCGCCGTCATCCGCGTCAGCGCGGACGAACTGGCCCATCTGACGCTGGGAGACAGCGACGCGGTGCGCCCGGGAGAAATCGCCATCGCGATCGGCTCGCCGATGGGCTTTCAGCAGACCGTCACCGCGGGAATCGTCAGCGGCCTCGGTCGGTCGCTGCGCGGCGCCTCGGGGCGTTTGATCGACAACGTCATCCAGACGGATGCCGCGCTCAATCCCGGAAACTCCGGCGGCCCCCTTGTCAACGCGCGCGGCGAGGTCATCGGCGTGAACACCGCGATCATCCGGCCGGCGCAGGGCATCTGTTTCGCGATCGCGAGCAACACCGCGCGATGGGTCGTCGCGTGGCTGATCAAGGACGGACGGATCCGCCGGAGCTACATCGGACTGGCCGGGCAAAACGTCCCGCTGATCCGCAAGGTCGCGCGCTACCACCATCTCGCGCAGCACACGGGCGTGCTGGTCGCGGGGATGGAGCCCGGCAGTCCGGCGATGCGGTCCGGCCTGCTCGAGGGCGACGTGGTGCTCGCGCTCGACGGCACGCCGACGCCGGCGGTCGACGCCCTGCACAAGCTTCTGACCGCGGACCGCATCGGCGAGCGCGCGATCGTGACTTTCCTCCGCGGGGTCGAGCTCCGCCGCCACGCCATCATTCCCCTCGAAATGCCCGGACATCGCGGAGTGGCACGGGTCTCCTGACCCGTATTCCGCGAGCGCGTGCACTCCACTGCGCGCTTGACGGCGCCCGAGAAAGCGCGAGGCGTTGGGCCATGTCCACCACACCCACCGAGCAGAATTTCCAGGGCTACAAGCAGGCCGAAAAAAAGGCGCTCGAACTGCTGGCGGCGATGAAAGGCGTGACGCCGAAGAAGGTGGACATCGAACTCGCCCTCCTCGTCGCCATTTTCGAACTGCACAAGGGCAGCCTCCCGGCCGACACGATTGCCGCAATCGTGCAGGGGCATTTGAAACAGCTGATCCCGTACTACGCCGTCAAACCCCTTCCGGGCGAGGGAGCGGCGGCCGGAAACCGCTAGGGCGCGCGCCAACCTTTTCAGCTTAACCCGTCGGGCCGGCGTGCGTCGCGGCGGGCGGCGAACCTTGCCTGGCGGGCGAATCCTTCGCGACCGCGGGCTCCGACTTCCGGATCTTTTCGTCCAAGGTGGACTGTTCGCGGAGCAGGAGCGCGAGCTCCGCCTGATGGCTTTCGAGCTTTTCCTCGTAATCGTCGATGCGGGTCTCGGTTTTCTTCGGGACGACGGCAAACCCCACGCCCGTGCCGGCGGCGAGCCCGGCGCCCACCACGCTCAGCGCGATCGCCTTGGTCCATCGGCTCCTTCGCTTGGACTTCGCCTCCTCAAGAAGGCTTCCATAATAGTTCACCGCGGTCTGCGAGCCCGCGACGGCCGCGCGGTACCGGGCCGCGCTTTTCCCGTAGCTCGCGAGGGCATCCGCGGTGCGTCCTCGGCGCAGCAAAAGGTCGCCGAATGTTTCGTAACCGCGCGCCGCCACCGCGCTCTCGGGCCTGCCGTCCGGAATCTCCGCCGCCCCGGTGGAGGGCGGAGGCGGAAGATCCTGCGGTTCAAAGCCGTGCTCGGCGAAGAACGCCTCAGCCCCGCGCTGGTCGCCGCGCGCGGCTTCCGAGAACGCCGAGAAACCCCGGCGCGTCAGGGCCCTCGGCTCCCTTGTCACGGTCAGGAGAAAAGCCAGCGATTCATCGGGCTGTCCGGCGTAGGCGGCGAGGTGGAGTGGAAGCTCGCCGTTGGGCGCCGCATCCGGATCCGCGCCCGCCTGGACCAGCAGACGCAGCAGTTCGGTCTGGTGCGGGGCATCCGCCGGGCTGCATGTTCGCATCGCCGCGAGATGAAGCGGCATCCGGCCCTCGTCGTTCACGATCTGGAGAGGCGCCTTTTGCGCGATCAGGAAGGCGACGGCCTCGTTCTTGTACGCGGGGCCCGATGCGAGATAGCTGAGCGCCGAATTTCCCTTCCGGTCCAGCGGCCCGACCTTGGCGCCCCGCGCGACGAGGGTTTTCATCAGCGCGAGATCGCCGAACTGCGCGGCGTAAATCAGCGGCGTCCCGCCCTCGTCGTCGGCCACGTTCACATCCGCGCCGGCGGAAAGGAACTGCGCAACCGCCTCCGGCTTTTCGCGATAGATCGCGCGGTTCAGCGTGTTGGTGCAGCCCGATTCGGACAGGCAGGCCGCGACGAACAAAAGCGGAAGGATGCGCGGGGTCGGCGCGGGGCGATTCACGGACCGAAGTGTCAGCCGAGGTCTGCTGCGTGGTCAAGTTTCCGGATGCGCCGGCACGGAGGCGGGTGGCGCGATGAATCCGCCGCCCCGCAAAATCCCTTTGCCAACCCCGGACCGCTCGCGAACATCCCGCGATGCTCACTCCCGGCACGCTCGGCAGCCCGCTCACGTCCGGCGCCGCGCGCGTCCTTTTCCTCGGGTCGGGCGAACTGGGCAAGGAAGTCGTGATCGAGCTTCAGCGGCTCGGCTGCGAGGTGATTGCCTGCGACCGCTACCAGAACGCGCCGGCGATGCAGGTGGCCCACCGGAGCCATGTCTTTCCGATGCTGGATGCGCTTTCGCTCCGGCGTGTGATCGCGCGGGAGAAACCCGACCTGGTGGTGCCGGAAATCGAGGCCATCGCCACGGAGGTGCTGGTCGAACTCGAGCAGGCCGGGCAGCGCGTGATCCCGACGGCGCGCGCCGCCCAGCTCACGATGAACCGCGAGGGGATCCGTCGCTTCGCCGCCGAGAAACTCGGGCTTCCGACCTCGCCCTACCGTTTCGTCGGCACCGAAGCCGAGGCACTGGCCGCGGGCCATGCCCTCGGATTTCCCTGCGTGCTGAAACCGCTGATGTCGTCGAGCGGACATGGCCAAAGCGTGGTGAAGACCGCGGCCGATCTGCCGTCCGCCTGGCGCTATGCCCAGGAAGGCGCGCGCGCGGGCGCGGGACGCTGCATCGTCGAGGGGTTCATTCCGTTCGATTATGAAATCACGGTGCTGACCGTTTCGGCCGTCAACGGCGTGCAATGCTGTCCGCCGATCGGCCACGTCCAGATCGACGGCGATTACCGCGAGAGCTGGCAGCCATGCGCCATGTCCGAAAAGACCTGGGCCGAGGCCCAGCGCGTCGCACGCACGGTGGTAAGCGCGCTCGGCGGGCACGGCATTTTTGGCGTCGAGTGCTTCGTCCGGGGCGAGGAAGTGATTTTCAGCGAAGTCAGCCCGCGCCCGCATGACACCGGCCTCGTGACGATCGGCAGCCAGCAGTGGTCGCAGTTCGCGCTGCATGCGCGCGCGATCCTCGGCCTGCCGGTCCCGCCCATCCGGCTGCTGCGCCCGGCCTTCAGCGTCGCGCTCCTCGGCTATGGCGACGGCGTCCCGACCTTCAGCGGCCTGGAGGCCGCGCTGGCCGTGCCCGAAAGCCAGATCCGGCTGTTCGGCAAGCCCGAGTGCCGCGGGCACCGCCGGCTCGGCGTCGCGGTCGCCGCGGGCGAAACCATCGACGAGGCGAAAGGCCGCGCGCGAGAGTGCGCCGCGGCGGTGAAGATTTCCCTGACGCCATCCTGAAGGGATGCGACGGTTGGCGGGATCGGGCGAACATCGAACACCCAACTTTCAACTTCCAACCTCGAATGCCGAGCAGGTGGTACCAAGACATCCTATCCCACCTCTCCGGAATTCGAGGTTGGAAGTTGAATGTTGGACGTTCGGCGTTCGATCGGGCCATTCTTCAGCTTTCAACCGACTCTTTCCAATGACGCCGACACCGCAGGGCTCCTTTCGCCTCTTCCGCCTTCTGGGAATCGACGTGTACCTCCACTGGTCCTGGTTCCTCGTCGCGATGTATTCGATTTCCTCGCGCATCGCGGGCTATCGGTCGCCGGTCTGGGGCGCGCTGGAATACTTCGCGCTGTTCCTCATCGTCCTCATGCACGAATGCGGACACTCGCTCGCGTGCCGCAGCGTCGGCGGCCGCGCCGACCTCATCGTGCTCTGGCCGCTGGGCGGCGTGGCCTATGTCGACCCGCCGGCGCGCCCCGGTGCGACGCTCTGGAGCATCGCCGCCGGTCCCCTGGTGAACGTGATCCTGCTGCCGGTGTTGTTCGGCATCGTGTATTTCGGAGGCAATGCGGGGTGGAGGGCGGACCATGCCGACCTGTTCATTTTCCTGCGCACCGTTGCGATCATCAACCTCACCATCCTCTGCTTCAACCTGCTTCCGGTCTATCCGCTCGACGGCGGGCAGATCCTGCGCTCGCTGCTTTGGTTCGGGCTCGGGCCGGCGCGAAGCCTGATGGCGGCGACGGTCGTCGGATTCGTTGGCGGCGCCGCACTGGTCCTGCTGGCACTGCGCTGGGAGTCGCTCTGGACCGGGGTCATCGCCCTCTTCCTGCTCGGAAACTGCTGGCGAAGTTTCACCCACGCCCGCGCGATGCGCCGGCTCGAGAAAAGTCCGCCCGTCTTCGTTCCCGACGCGTGAGCGCCCCGGCCGCGTTCATTCCTTTGGCGGATTGCGGACAATGCGGGCGCTCCCTAGGCTGGCGCGATGAAACTTCCCCTGTTCGTTGCGCTCGCGCTCATCGTCGGACCCTTGCTGGCGGCGGACCCGCCGCCGGAGTTCACGACGACGCCTTCGGGGCTGAAGTATCGCATCACGAAACCCGGCACCGGCCCGCAGCCGCAGCCGGGACAGGTGGTGATCGCGCACTACACGGGCACGCTGGCGGACGGGACGGTCTTCGACAGCTCGCGGACCAGGCCGGACGCGCCCTTCGCCTTCTCGCTCGGGAAGCGGCAGGTCATCAAGGGCTGGGACGAGGCGTTTCCGCACCTCCACGTCGGCGACCGGGCGACGCTCGTGATTCCGCCGGCGCTCGCCTACGGAGACAAGCTCCGCGGCAAGATCCCCCCGGGATCGACGCTGACCTTTGACGTCGAGCTGATCGGGCTGAAGGACCGCGCGTTTTCGGATGCGCTGCGCGAGACCCTCGACACGGCTGGCCTCGCGGCGGCGCAGAAATTCCATGCGGAGCAGAAAGCGGTGAATTTCGGGGACTATTATCTGAGTGAGGCCCTGATGAACGCGCTCGGCTACCATTACCTCCAGCGCGGCCGGGTGCCGGAGGCCCTGGCGATCCTGCAGTGGAATGCCGAGCAGTTTCCGGCCTCGGGCAACGTCTACGACAGTCTGGGCGAGGCGCACATCAAGGCCGGCAACCGGACGCAGGCGCTCCAGAGTTACGCGAAATCCCTGGAGCTCGATCCGGCCAACAAGAACGCGGAAAAAATGCTCGAGGCGCTGAAGGCGACGCCGGACGCCCCCGGCGCGCTGGCGGCCATGCAGGCCCGCATGGAGCTCGACGACGCGTTCACCGCGTTCGACGACGCGCTGACCGTGGGAAAACCGCCGAGCATGATGGCCCTGCGCGCCAAGCTGGACGCGTTCCTGCGGGATCATCCCGACTCCGATGCGTTGCCGGGATTGGTGCGGGACTATTTCTACCTCGTTGAATCGGTGGACCTCAGGCAGGCGGCGGCCGAATGGCGCTCCTTTCTCGGCAGCGCGAATCCGAAAATCCGCGAGCTGGCGGAGGTGAAGATGCAGCTGGCGCCGCTGCTGGATTCCCCCATGACGCTGGCCTATACCGCGGTGGACGGCCGCGAGGTGGATCTGTCGAAGTGGCGCGGGAAAGTCGTGCTGATCGACTTCTGGGCGACGTGGTGCGGGCCGTGCCTCCAGGAGCTGCCGAACGTGAAAGCGGCCTACCGGAAACACCACGACCAGGGCTTTGAAATCGCCGGGATCTCGTTCGAGCAGGAGCATGACGCCGCCAAGCCGGCCAGGCGGCAGAAGAGCGCCGAGGAATTCAAGGCCTTCACGAGCGAGCACGAGATGCCGTGGCCGCAGTACTACGACGGCACGTATTGGAACAACCCGTTCGGGAAGAAATATGGAATTCGCGGAATTCCGGCGATGTTCCTGCTCGACCGCGAGGGCCGCCTGGTTTCGACGAACGCGCGCGGTCCGCAGCTCGAGCGCGAGATCGCGCGGCTGCTCGAGGCGAAGTGAGCGCGCGGAGTCGCGCGGCGTCTCCGGTCGATTTTGGCGATCAGCGGTCAGCGGTCAGCTGTCGGCTTTTGCGCAGGTTTAACCGCGAAGGACGCGAGGAACCCGAAGGCCGATCAATCGGGGAGGGTGACCTTCGTGTGCTTCGTGTCCTTCGTGGTAAAAACAAAAGCCCCCGAGCTGAGCTCGGCCGATGATTTTCACCACGAAGAGCACCAAGGGCACGAAGGCCAAACCGGTTCTGTGCGCGATCCTCATGGATTGACCTTCGCGTTCCTCGCGTCTTCGCGGTGAAAAAAGGTTCGGGTGCGCGTGAGCGACCTTCTATTTTCACCGCAAAGCAGCGGTGTCATAGTGCGCCAGGAAGGCGTGTCCTGACCTCGCCGCTGATCGCTGATAGCCGATAGCTGACAGCTGACCGCAGCGGCGGCCGCTCGCAGCGGATGAAAAGAGGGCTGCAATCGCCGGTGGCCGCTCCCAGACTGCGCGGGTGGTTGCCACGTATCTCCTGTTGACCCTTGCCGTTCTCGCGCTCTGGGCGGGCGGGGAAAAGGCTCCGGCGTGGCGGAGGAATTTGTGGATGATCCTGCTCGGGGCTTCGCTGCTGGCGGGACTGCTGGACCGGGTCGTTCTGGTGGCGGGGCTGATCTGGGTCGCCGCCCTTGCCGTGGCGGCGTGGGTATTTTCGCGACCCGGCTCCGACCGGTGGCAGCGGGTGGCGTCGGCGCTGGCGATGCTCCTGCTGGCGGAAGGCTTGATGACTCACCTGCTGCCCGGATTCGAAAATCCGCGGGTGATTTCCGGCCAGCGATTCAGCGCACATGCGCTGCCGTTCACCCTCTACCTCAATTTCGACAAGACGCTCGCCGGAATCGTGCTGCTCGGCTGCTGTCATCCGGGGGTCGCGCGCGCCAGGGAATGGCGCGCCCTGCTCGTCGCCGCGGCCCCCTGGGCGGGCGCGACGATCCTCGTGGTCATGATGGTCTCGCTCGCGATGGGCTACGTGCGCTTCGATCCGAAACTTCCTCCGCAAACGCCCTTGTGGATGTGGGCGAACCTGTGCTTCACGTGCGTCGCGGAGGAAGCCCTCTTCCGCGGCTTCATCCAGGGCCGGCTCCAGCGGGCGTGGGAGGATTTTTCCGGCGGCCGGTGGCTCGCCCTCGCGGTGGCCGCGGTGCTCTTCGGCATCGCACACGCCAATGGCGGCCCCGCTTATGTTCTGCTGGCGACGATTGCCGGTCTGGGGTATGGCCTGGTGTACCAGCGCACGGGCCGCGTCGAGGCGAGCATCCTGACGCATTATGGGCTGAACACCTTTCATTTCCTCCTGCTGACGTATCCTGCCTTGCAGCGCTGAACTTCGCGCCGAGGCGGCCTCGCGTTTAACTCGACGCTTTTTTAGGAAAGATCCAGAGGCGCGAAGAACCGCCACGGAGGTTCGGAAAAGTGAACGGAGCCGTGAAATCGGTATTTCAGGGCGAACCAAGCCTGCAAACGGCGTTCCAAGCTGTAGGCGCCGCCCCGTTCCTTCCAGCGGCGGCGTCTTCGGCCATGTCTGTCGAAAAATCCGAACTGCATTGTCCGCTTTGCGGGCAGGTTCACGCCGCCGTCCCGCTGCGTCCGGGCCAGCGCGCCTCCTGCACCCGTTGCGGGACGCTGATCGTCGAAGGCGGACGGCTCGGCCTCCATGGCTGCGTCGCGCTGTCGTTGACCGGCTTGCTGCTCTGCCTCCCCGCGATGAGGCTGCCCTTCGTCACGCTCTCGAAATTCGGGAACGCGCGCACCGTTCTGCTGGGCGACGTGGTGGCGGGCCTTTGGAGCAGCGGGTTCAGCTGGGTGGGCGCGGCGGTGCTGTACGGCGGAATCGTCGCGCCGGTTTTGCTGCTCGTGCTCCTCGCGGCGGTGCATTTCACGGACGGCCCGGCGCGGCTCCGGAGAACCAACGGCCGGCTGCGCGAGGTGGCCGAACGGGTCCAGTACTGGGCGATGCCGGAGGTGCAGGTGCTCGGCGTGCTCGTCGCGTTTTTCAAGCTGGGCGACGTGGTCGACGTCACCATCGGACCGGGACTCTGCTGTTACGCGGGAGCCTCGCTCTTCACCCTCCTCGCGTGGCGGTGCCACAAGCTGAGGCCCCGCGGGGACGCCGGCGTCTGCCTGCCGGTCGGCGCGCTGTCATGAGCTCGACCGTGGCCCGCGACGCGTCCCCGATTGCGCAGCCCGCGGCGTTTGCGGCGGCGGCGGTCATCATGCTGGCCCCCGCCTATGCGCTGCCGGTGATGCATCTGGGAATCGTCGGCCAGACGACTTCGGACACGACGATTTTCTCGGGTGTGCTGCAGCTCTGGCGCCAGGGATTGGGCGGACTCGCCGCGATCGTGTTCACCGCGAGTTTTCTCGTGCCGTTGCTGAAGCTGGCCGGGCTGGCGTGGCTGCTCTGGGCGGTGCGCCGGACCGATGACGACGTCGCGGGCCGCCGTCGTCTCACCAAAGTCTACGGCGCGATCGATTTCATCGGACGCTGGTCGATGCTCGACGTCTTTCTTGTCGCATTCCTGTCGGGCGCGGTGCGCTTCGGAAAACTCGCCTCGGTGCAGCCGCGGCCCGGCGTGGCGGCGTTCACCGCGGTCGTGATGCTGACGATGCTGGCGACCAGCCGCTTCGATCCACGGCTCCTCTGGGTTTCGACGCGGGCGCCGCGCTGAATTCAACCGTTCCTGCCGACCCCCTCATTCATCATGGCTCCTCCCGCACCGAGAATTTCCCGTTTTCCCCGCGTGTCCCTGATCTGGGTCGTGCCGCTCGTGGCGCTCGGCGTCGCGGCGTGGATGCTCTATCGCGAGAACCGCAATCACGGCCCGGAGATCACGATCGAATTCGCCGACGGCGCCGGGTTGGAGGGGCGGCAGACGAAGCTCGAGTACAAGGGCGTCACGGTCGGGGAGGTGAGGGACGTCCAGCTCGATCCGGAATTGCGCCGCGTCAATGTGCGGGTGCGGCTGGTGCGGGGCGCCGAGAAAATCGCCCGCGAGGGCGCGGAATTCTGGATTGTCGAACCCGAGATCGGATTCGCGGGCGTCAGCGGATTGGAGACGCTCCTGACCGGATCGAAGCTCGGCGTCCGGCTGGGCGCCGGCCCACCGGCGCGGCATTTTCGCGGGCTCGAGGCGCCGCCGGCCCCGGAAAACACGGAGGAGGGCCGCGCGTACATTTTGCAGACCGACCGGGTGGGGGGACTGCAGGTGCGGGCGCCGGTGTTTTACCGCGACGTGAAAGTCGGCGAGGTCGAGTCCACGCGCCTCGCGCAGGACTCGACGGGCGTGCAGATCCGGATCCGGGTCCAGGAGGCCTATGTTCCGCTGGTGCGCACGACGACGCGGTTTTGGAATGCCGGCGGGGCGCCGCTGCAGTTCAGCCTGTTTGGCCGCAGCCCGCAGCGGAAGTCGCTGCAGTCGATCATCACGGGCGCGATCGCGTTCGCGACCCCCGACGAGCCGGGCGAGACCGCGGTCGACGGCGCGGTGTTTTCGCTGCACAAGTCGGCGGACGACGACTGGCTGAAATGGCATCCCGCGATTCCGATCGAGCCGAAAGATCCGAGCCCGCCGAGGCCGATGCAGAAGGCGGTGCCGGGATTGTCGGGTGGATGAGGCCCGGGGAGCGAATGACGGGGGGTCGATCTGAACGTCGAACTTCCAACGCTCAACTTCCAACGTCGAATTCCGATCCGGTGGTACCAAGACATCCTATCCGGTTGCTGAGAGTGTGAGCGACTGGGACGGCGATGTCCAAAGCTCACGCGCTGAGGCTCGTGGCTACGCTTCGGAATTCGAGGTTGGAAGTTGAAAGTTGGACGTTCGATGTTCGTCCGGGTTGATTCGGTTCCCTTTCAGCTGACCCACGCCCGCGCATTGTAGAACAGCTTCATCCACGGCGAATCCTCGCTCCACGTGGGGGGGGCCCAGCTCATCGCCGCGGTCCGGAACACGCGCTCGGGATGGGGCATCATGATCGTGACGCGGCCGCTGGCGGTCGTCAGCGCCGTCATCCCCAGGGGCGAGCCGTTCGGATTCAACGGATACTGCTCCGTCACTTCATGGTGGTTGTTGACGAAGCGTCCCGCCACCAGGCCGGATTCGCTGCAGGCGCGCATCGCCGCGGGATCGCGAAATTCGGCGAAGCCCTCTCCATGCGCCACGGCGATGGGGATGACGGATCCTTCCATCCCGGCAAACAGAAGGCTGGGGCTCTTCTCGACCTTCAGCGAGACGAAGCGCGCCTCGTAGCGCTCCGAGAGATTCTGCACGAAGCGCGGCCACAGTTCGGCGCCCGGAATGATCGAGCGCAGGCTGCTCATCATCTGGCAGCCATTGCAGACGCCGAAGGCGAAGGCGTCCTCGCGCGCGAAGTACGCCCCGAATTCCGCGCGGGCGCGCTCGTTGAACAGGATGCTTTTCGCCCAGCCTTCGCCCGCGCCCAGCACGTCGCCGTAGCTGAAGCCGCCGCACGCGGCGAGGCCGCGGAAATCCTTCAGCGAGATCCGACCGCTGAGGATGTCGGTCATGTGGACGTCGATCGCCGTGAACCCCGCGCGCGTGAAGGCCGCGGCCATCTCGACCTCGCCGTTCACGCCCTGCTCGCGCAGGATCGCGACGGCCGGCGATCTCCGCATCATGAATGGTGCGGTCGTCGCGCCCGAAGGCGGCTTGGCCACCTTCGCGGGCAGCTCGAAGGTGATCCGGGGCGTGATCCCGGGATTCGCCGGATCCAGCTTGAGCTGGAATTCCGACTCGGCGCACGCCGGATTGTCGCGCAGCGCGGCGATGCGTCGCGTGACGTCGGACCAGATCGCGCGCAGCGAAAAAAGGTTTTCCGCGAAGACCCTTTGCCCGCCGTGCGAGACGCGCAACGCGTGGTCCCGATTGGTCGTCCCGATCCGGAAGGTGGCCCGGTCGAGCCCATGCATCCGCAGCACCGCCATGACGGCTGCCAGATCGGAGTGCCGGATCTGGATCACGGCGCCGAGCTCCTCCGCGAACAATTCGGCGAAGGCCGGGTCCGCCGCCGGTTCCGGGACGGCGCCGTTTTCCGCGCCGCGCGCGGGAAGCTCGAGGTCGACCCCGAGATGGCCGGCAAAGCCCATCTCGACGACCGTGGCGAGGAGTCCGCCGTCGGAGCGATCGTGATATGCGAGAATTTTCTGTTCGCGCCCGAGCTGCTGGATCGCGTTCCAGAACGCCTTCAGGTCATCCGCGCTGTCGACGTCCGGCGGCTGGCGGCCGGTTTGGGAGAGCACCTGCGCGAAGATCGACCCGCCGAGGCGGTTCTTCCCGCGTCCGAGATCGATCAGGAGCAGGGCGGTGTCGCCGGGCTGGAGCTGGGGCGTCAGCGTCCGGCGGACGTCGTCGACGGCGGCGAAGGCGGAGACGATCAGCGAGACCGGCGCGGTGATCCGGCGGGCGTCCCCTTTCCCCGGATCCGTCCACGCGGTGCTCATGCTCATCGAGTCCTTTCCGACGGGGATGGTGATCCCGAGTTTGGGACAAAGCTCGATCCCCACGGCGCGGACCGCCGCGTAGAGATCCGCGCCGTCGCCGGCCACGGCCGGCGCGGCCATCCAGTTGGCGGAGAGGTTCACCCTGCCGAGGTCGCCGATCTGCGCGGCCGCGAGATTGGTGAGCGCCTCGCCGACGGCCAGGCGCGCCGAGGCGGCGGCGCTGTTCACCGCGACCGGCGTGCGTTCGCCCATGGCCATGGCCTCGCCGGTGGTGACGTCAAACGCCGCGGCGGTCACGGCGCAGTCCGCGACCGGCACCTGCCACGGGCCGACCATCTGGTCGCGCGCGATCAGGCCGCCGAGAGTGCGGTCGCCGATGGAGATGAGGAAGGTCTTGTCGGCGACGGCGGGGTGCGAGAGCACGCGGCGCACCGCCTCGTCGAGCGGGATCGAGCACGAAAGGGGCAACAGGGCGCGCGCGCGGGTGGTGTCCGTCCGGTGCATGCGCGGGGGCTTGCCGAGGAGAACGTCGAGCGGGAGGTCGATCGGCGTGTTCCGGAAATGCGCGTCCTCGACCACCAGCTGTTTTTCCTCGGTGGCTTCGCCGACGACGGCGAAGGGGCAGCGCTCGCGCTCGCACAGCCGGCGGAAGGTCTCGAGGTGCACGGCCGGCACGGCGAGGACGTAGCGTTCCTGGGATTCGTTGCACCAGATCTCCATCGGGCTCATGCCGGTCTCGGCGCTGGGGACCTGGCGGAGCTGGAAGCGTCCGCCGCGCCCGGCGTCGTTCACCAGCTCGGGCAGGGCGTTGGAAATTCCCCCCGCGCCGACGTCATGGATGAACGTGATCGGATTCTCGTCGCCCAGCGCCCAGCAGCGGTCGATGACCTCCTGGCAGCGCCGCTCCATCTCCGCGTTGTCGCGCTGCACGCTCGCAAAATCGAGATCCTCGTCGCCGCTGCCGCTCGCCATCGAGCTGGCGGCGCCGCCGCCCAAGCCGATCAGCATGGCGGGTCCGCCGAGCACGAGGAGCTGGTCGCCGGGATTGATCGCGCCCTTCTTGATGTGCCCGGGACGGATGTTTCCGATGCCGCCGGCGAGCATGATCGGCTTGTGGTACCCGCGCCACTCGGTGGGGCTCGTCGCTAGTTCCTCGTCGCCCGCCGCTGCGCCCGCGGGCACTTCCTGCTCGTAGGTCCGGAAGTAACCATTGATGTTGGGCCGGCCGAATTCGTTGTTGAACGCCGCGCCGCCGAGCGGGCCCTCGATCATGATGTCGAGGGCGGAAACAATGCGGCCGGGTTTGCCGCAGTCCTTTTCCCACGGCTGCACGGCGCCGGGAATCCGCAGGTTCGAGACGGTGAAACCGGTCAGCCCCGCCTTCGGCTTGCCGCCGCGGCCGGTGGCGCCTTCGTCGCGGATTTCGCCTCCCGATCCGGTCGCCGCGCCCGGAAACGGGGAGATGGCGGTGGGATGGTTGTGCGTCTCGACCTTGCACAGCAGGTGGATGTCCTCGGTGTGCGCGCCGTACTCGCCGCTCCTCGGGTCGACAAAAAACCGCCCCCCCCGCGTGCCGTCGAGCACCGCGGCGTTGTCGCGATAGGCGGACAGGATGCCGTCGCTATGCTCCTGATAGGTGTTCCGGATCATCTGGAACAGCGAGAGGTCGCAGGCGGCGCCGTCGATTTCCCAGGTGGCGTTGAAGATCTTGTGCCGGCAGTGCTCGGAATTCGCCTGCGCAAACATCATCAGCTCGATGTCGTGGGGATCGCGTTTCAGCGCGGCGAAGGCGCGCACGAGGTAGTCGATTTCATCGTCCGCGAGCGCGAGGCCGAGCGCCTGGTTGGCGGCGGCGAGCGCCGGGCGGCCTTCGGCGAGGACCGGCACGCTCGTCATTGGCCGCGGCGGTTCATGGCGGAACAGCGCTGCGAGGGAATCGAACTCCGGAAAGACCACCTGGGTCATCCGGTCGTGCAGCCGCGCGGCGAGGACCTGGCGCTGCGTCGCATCGGGCGCGCGGCCGGGCTCGAAGTCGATGGAGTACGCGACGACGCGTTCGATCCGGTTCACGGAGGCGAGCCCGCAGATGTGCGCGATGTCGGTGGCCTTGGACGACCAGGGGGAAATCGTCCCCGGGCGCGGGGCCACGACCTGGAGCAGGCCCGCGGCCGGCGACGCCTCGCGGCGCGGGCCGTAGGTGAGAAGCTGGTCGAGAATCCCGCGCTGCTCCGGCGTCAGCGGCGGGTTCTCCTCGACCACATGGACAAATTCAGCCGACGCGGAACGGACGGGAAGGCCGGCGGCGATGAGATCCTGGACGAGCTTCTGGAGGCGGAACGGCGAAAATGCGGGTGAGCCTCGAAGGATCAGCATGGTTGGTGGCCGATGCTTCCGAACATCGCGGGGGCGGTCAAGTAGCCTGAGTTCGTTCCTCTCCCTTTTGGCGCGTCCTGGGGGCCGGCGGCCGGTCGGTTTGTTATCTTCCGTTCAAATTCGGCGACGAACGCTTCTGACGTTTGCTTTGCCGGAGAAAGCCGTTGACCATTGGCGCTCGCTCCTCGAAATCAGCCCTTTTCCCTCACACGTGCGGATCGTTCCCGACCCAATACCCACTGACCTCCCTCCCGGCCCCCTCTGCCGGAAGACAAACGCGGTGTGGGTCACGGAAAAAATGGAGACGCGGCCATGAGCGACCACATCGGCCACGAATGCGGGATCGCGCTGGTGCGCCTGCTGAAGCCGCTCTCCTATTACCAGGAGAAATACGGCTCGCCGCTGTGGGGCTTCACCAAGCTTTTCCTCCTGATGGAGAAACAGCACAACCGCGGCCAGGACGGCGCGGGCGTGGCGTGCGTGAAGTTCGACATGCCGGCGGGCGAGCCGTACATGTTTCGCGAACGCAACACCGAGTCCAACCCGCTCGACCGCGTGTTCAAGTCCCTGCTCAGCCGCTACGAGGCGCTGGTCACCGAAGGCCGCGTCCACCCGGAATTTGCCGACACCGTCAAGCAGCACTTCGACTTCGGCGCCGAACTCTATCTCGGGCACCTCCGCTACGGCACTTCGGGCGGCTACGGGGTCAGCGCGTGCCACCCATATTTCCGGCGCAGCTCCTGGCCGACCCGCAATCTCGCGCTCTGCGGCAATTTCAACATGACCAACACGCGGGAGCTGAACGACAGCCTCATCGCGATCGGCCAGCATCCGATTTTCTCGTCCGACACGCAGGCGGTGCTGGAAAAAATCGGGTTCTTCCTCGATGAGGAGCACGAGGACATTTACCGGGATCTGCGGACCCGCGACCTGTCGGGATCCGAGCTGACCCGGCGGATCAGCGAAGGTCTCGACCTCACCCGGGTGCTGACGCGCGCGTCGGCCAAGTGGGATGGCGGTTACGCCCTCGCGGGCCTCATCGGCAACGGCGACGCGTTTGTGGCGCGCGATCCGTCCGGGATCCGTCCGGTGTATTATTTCCAGGACGACGAAGTGATGGCCTTCGCCTCCGAGCGCGCGCCGCTGATGACCGTGTTCGACCTCGCGGTCGAGCAGGTGAAGGAGGTCGATCCGGGGCATGCGATCGTCATCAAGCGGAACGGCCTGATTTCCAACCACGCCTTCACCGCGCCGCTGCCGCGCACGTCGTGCTCGTTCGAGCGGATTTATTTCTCGCGCGGGAACGACCTGGACATCTACCGCGAGCGCCAGGCGCTGGGCGCCGGGCTCGCCGACCAGGTGATCAAGGCGATCGGCAACGACTGGGCGAACACGGTCTTCGGGTTCGTCCCGAACACCGCCGAGGTGGCGTACTACGGGCTGATGTCCGCCCTCCGCACGCGGCGCCGCGACGAGGTGAAGGCGGCGATCCTCAAGGCCCAGGCCGAGGGGAAACTGACCGAGGCGCTGCTCGACGAGTTGATCCTCCGCAACTGGCCGCGCGGGGAAAAGGTGGTGAGCAAGGACATCAAGCTCCGCACCTTCATTGGCCAGGAGAATCTCCGGAACCAGCTGGCGAGCCACGTCTACGACATCACCTACGGTTCGGTGCAGCCGGGCGACAACCTCGTGTGCGTCGACGATTCGATCGTGCGCGGCACGACGCTGCGGAAATCGATCCTGCGGATTCTCGCGCGGCTGAACCCGCGGAAGATCGTGATCGTTTCGACGGCCCCGCAGATCCGTTATCCCGACTGTTACGGCATCGACATGTCGGAGGTGGGGAAATTCATCGCGTTCGAGGCGGCGATCGAGCTGTTGAAGGAGCGCGGCCGGACGGCGCTGCTCGAGGAAGTGTACCAGCTTTGCCGCGAGGAAATCGCCCGCGGCGGGGCGGCGAACCACGTGCGCCGGATCTATGAGCCGTTCACGCCCGAGGAGCTGTCGCGGAAGATCGTGGAGCGGGTGCGGCCGAAGGGCATCGAGTGGACCGGCGAGATCGAGATCATCTTCCAGACGATCGAGAATCTGCACGCCGCGGTCCCGAATCATACGGGCGACTGGTACTTCACGGGAAAATATCCGACGCCCGGCGGTTACCGCGTCGTGAACCAGGCCTTCGTGAACTACTACGAAAAAAACGAAGGAAGATCCTATTGATGGCGGATGTCGGATGGCGGGGAGCCGACCCGGCCGAGCCAATCCCTCCGCGCACCTGAATGAGCCTGTCCTACGAATCCGCCGGAGTGAACTACGACCTGCTCGACGCCTTCAAGCGGGCGTGCCAGCGCGCGGCGAAGACGACGTCGGGACTGCTGCGGGACCACGGCTACGCCGAACCCGCGACCACCCGCGGCGAGAGCGCATACCTGATGGAGGCGCCGGATCATTACCTGGCGCATGTGGAAGAGGGGCTCGGCACCAAGAATCTCGTGGCGGACGCGGTGTATGCGGCCACGGGAAAAAATTTCTACGGCGAAATCGCGATCGACGCCGTCGCGACGATCGTGAACGACCTCGCGACCTGCGGGGCGCTGCCGATTTCCGTCGCGATGCACGCCGCCGTGGGGGACTCGGCGTGGTTCGCCGATGCGCCGCGCATGGAAGCCCTGGTGGCGGGCTGGGCCGAGGGCTGCCGGCAGGCGGGCGCGGTATGGGGCGGCGGGGAGACGCCGACGCTGCGGGGCATCGTCAACGCGGAGACCATCGTGCTCGCCGGTTCGGCCGTCGGCCGGATCGCGCCGAAAAATCTGCGGATCACCGGCGAGGTTCGCGACGGCGACAGCATTGTTTTTCTCGCGAGCTCGGGAGTGCAGACCAACGGGCTGAGCCTGTGCCGTCTCATCGCCGACCGGCTCCCGCGAGGTTACCAGACACCGCTCGGGCACGGTGATCCGCGTTCGTACGGCGAGGCGCTGCTGGCTCCGTCGGTGATTTATGTCGCCTTCGTGCGCGAGTGCCAGCGTCGCGGGCTGAGGCTCAACTACGCCTCGCACGTCACCGGCCATGGATGGCGGAAACTGATGCGGCTGGAGGAGCCGTTTGTCTACGAGATCACGCAGCCGCGCGCCGCGCCGCCGCTTTTTCGGTTCCTCGAGGAGGCGGGTCCGATTGCCCGCCGCGAGATGTACGCGACGTTCAACCAGGGCGTGGGTTTCGCGGCGTGTGTCGGCCCGGATGCGACGGAGGCCGTGCTGAAGGCCGCGAAGGATGCCGGGTACGACGCATGGCTCGCCGGGCGGGTGCGGAAGGAAGGCGGACGCAAGGCGGTCGTCGTGCCTTCGCTCGGGATCACGTTCGAGGCGGACACGCTGCAGGTCAGATAAGATCCTCGCGGGTGCGGAAGCGGGCCGCGGTCGTAGCACGGGTCTCCGACCCATGTGGGCGGACTCTGCCAACGGAGAACGTCGAGCACACCCGTTTAGCTTGAGTCCACCTTCACGGGTCGGAGCCCCGTGCTACGTCTAAAGCTCCACGTTGATCAGCCCGCGATCGGCGGCTTCCTGGGCTTTCAGCGTGACGAAACTGGCGCGGAAAATTTCGGCCTGCGTCAGGGCGGCATTGGGGTGTCCCTTTACCTCGCTGAGGAAGGACTCGAGATATCCTCCCGGAGCCGGCGCCGCGACCGGAAGGGCGCGGCCGCTTTTTTCGCCTTCCTTGTACAGCGTGACTTCCTTCGCGTTGAGGGCGGTTTCGATCACGCCGAGGCTGCCCCAGAACGTGAGCCGCCAATAGAGCGGCAGCGTGTAGCCCTGGCTGTTGGGCGAAAGGTACGAGACGTCGGCGACGAGCCCCGCGCCGTTCGCGAGCTCCATCATGAATTGGCCGGCGTTCCGGAAATGCGATCCCGCCGGCACGCCGGCCTGCCAGGTGCGGGCGGCCACGACGCGACGATAGCCGATGCCCGTGATCCAGGGGACCAGGTCGAGCCCGTGGATCGCCAGGTCGTTGATCGTGCCGCCGTGTTTGCCGGCCTCGTGATACCAGCCGGGGCGGACCCCGGGCAGGAGCGGGTGCTGGCCGCCGAGGGCCACCGCGCGGATTTCGCCGATCTCCCCGGCGCGCACGAGCTCGCGCACCCGGATGAACACGCCGGAATCGCGCATATCGAGCATCATTCCGACGGTGAGGTTCCCGGTCGTCGCCAGCCGCACGATCTCCCCATGTTCGGCGAGGGTCGTGCACATCGGCTTGTCGGCGAGGACATGGCGGCCGCTGGCAAGAGCGTCGATCACGATGCGGCCGCGTTTCACGAACCAGTCGCCGACCACGACGACGTCGATTTTCTCGGCCGCGAGCATCGCGCGATAATCCGTGTGCGTGATCCTGACCTTGCCGCTCGCCGCCAGGCTGTCGCGGGTCGCCGGATCCTCCTCGCAGCAGGCGACGACCTCGACATCGGGATGGGCGGTCGCTCGCGCGACGAGATCCCAGATGTGGGGATGTTGAAAGCCTACGAAGGCAAAGCGGATTTTCATGGTGGGGCGGAGGGCGCGGGCGTCGCTAATGTTTTCGCTCAACAGTGGGAGGGCAAGAAGCGAACCCGGCGCCGCTTTGGGAAAAAATAGGACACGCGTGACCCTTCCGGAGCGTTGACGCGCCCGGGTGCGGGAGCCAACCCTCGGAGGTCCCATGCGTCCCATTGTGCAAATTTCGCTGGACCTGACCGACATCACGGAGGCGCTGGAAACGGCGACGATGGCGCGGCGGGCGGGGGTCGACTGGCTGGAGGCGGGCACGCCGCTCATCCTCGCCGAGGGCCTTCACGGCGTGCGGGCCCTGCGCCAGCGCTTTCCCGGCGTGCCGATCGTCGCAGACCTGAAGACGATGGATGGAGGTTACCTCGAGGCAGAGATGATGGCGAAGGCCGGGGCGACCCATGTGGTGGTCATGTCCCGCGCGCATCCGGAGACGCTCGCGTGCGTCGTCAAGGCCGGCCGCGATTTTGGCGCGAAAGTGATGGGCGACAATCTGGGCGAGCCCGACATGGTGGCGGCGGTGCGGCGCCTGGAGGACGCCGGCTGTGATTTTGTCATTCATCACATCGGCTACGACGAGCGCCGCGGCATTGCCGCGGCGGGCCGCCGGATGCCGAGCCCGCTGGACCAGCTGCGCGAGGTCGTGGCGGCGGTGAACCTGCCGGTGCAGGCGGTCGGGGGCCTCACGCTCGAGCAGGCCGTGCGCACGCCGGAATATGGCGCGCCGCTGGTCGTGATCGGGGCGCCGCTGGCCGTAGACGCCGATTCATTCCGCACGGCGGATGGAAACCTGGAAGGTTCGCTCCGGATCATCTGCGAGCGCGTGCATGCTTACGGCGATGTGCCGGTTGGAAAGGCCCTACGATGAAAAGTCCCGCGGTGGTCAATTTTGCAGCGGCGCCCCACAGCGTCGAACTGCGCGAGTTCAACCGTCCGGAGCCCGGGCCCGAGGATGTCATCCTCGCCGTCGAGGCCGTCGGCGTCTGCGGCAGCGACCTGCACCAGTGGACCAGCATGCACAGCTGGAAGGTGAATTATCCCGTCGTGCTCGGCCACGAGTTCGGCGGCAGGATTGCGGCCGTGGGTTCCGCGGTGCGCGGCTGGAAGGAAGGGGACCGCGTGGTGAGCGAAACGGCGGCGGTGATCGACCCGGACAGCCCGCTCAGCCGCGCCGGCCTCTACAATCTCGATCCGACGCGGAAGGGCTTCGGCTACGGGGTCGACGGCGCGATGACGCGTTTTGTGCGGGTGCCGTCGCGCTGCCTGCATCGGGTCCCGGACAATCTTCCGATGGAGCAGGCGGCGCTGACCGAGCCCTGCTGCGTCGCGTTCAACGCGGTGCTGAACAACAGCCGGATTCGTCCCGGAGACCGCGTGATCGTGCTGGGTCCGGGACCGATCGGAATCCTCTGCGCGGCGATGGCGCGCCTCGCGGGCGCGCAGGTCGCGCTGGTGGGACTCGAGCGCGACCGGTCGCGCCTCGAGGCGGGGAAGGCCTACGGCTGTGAGGTCATCGTGGGCGATGCGACGGCGTGGGCCCAGGCGCGCGACGGTCTCGGCGTGGATGGGGTGATTGACGCCGCCGGCGCGTCGGCCGCGCTGAAGACGGCGCTGGAGCTGGTCCGGCCGGCCGGCTGGATCAGCAAGGTGGGTTGGGGCCCGCAGCCGCTGAATTTTTCCCTCGATCCGCTCGTGCAGAAAAACATCACGCTGCAGGGCAGCTTCAGCCATAACTGGCCGGTGTGGGAGCGCGTGCTCGCGCTGCTCAGCTCGGGCCAGCTCGACGTGCGCCCGATCCTGGGCGGCATCTGGGCGCTCGAGGCGTGGCACGAGGCGTTCGAGAAAATGCACTCGGGCCAGATTGTGAAGGCCGTGCTGAAACCGGTCTGAGCGCCACTCGACCGTTCGTTCCCTCTGTTTTTCCCGAAAACTTCCGGACGTGTCCCACCGAGCACCGGAAGGTTCGCCGAAGATACCGGCAACGACACGGCCCTGGCCTTTCTGAAATAATCCCATGCCCAAGCTCGCTGCGTTTCCGAAGGCCTACATTCGTCCCCTCTGCGAGGGTTCCATGACGCTCCGGCAGTGGGTGGCGCTGGCGGCGCCGCTGAAGCTGGACGGGCTCGAGTATTACAGCGGCTTCGCCGAGCTGGCCGATCCGTCGCGCTGGGCGGAGGCGCGCCGGACGGTCGAGGCGGAGGGCATGGTGATCCCGATGCTCTGCTGCTCGCCGGATTTTTCGCAGCCCGACCCCGAATTGCGGCGGCGCGAGGTGGAAAAGGAGAAGACCTGGATCAGGCTCGCCGCGGCGCTCGGCGCCGGTTTTTGCCGGGTGCTTTCCGGGCAGAAGCGTCCGGAGCTGACGAAGGCGCAGGGCCTGGACATCGTCGTGGCGAACATCGAGGCGTGCCTTCCCGAGGCCGAGAAATGCGGCGTCACGCTGATTCTCGAGAACCATTACAAGGATGACTTCTGGGATTTTCCGGAGTTCGCGCAGAAGATGGACGTGTTCTGCGAGCTCGTGAACCGCATTCATCATCCGCGGTTCGGCGTGAACTACGATCCGAGCAATGCGTTTCTGGCTGGAGACGATCCGCTCGAGCTTCTGCGCCGGGTGAAGCGGCGCGTCGTGACGATGCACGCGAGCGACCGGTTTCTCAGCGAGGGGACGCTCGAGGATCTGCGGCGGGAGGAGGGCGGGGCGCAGGGTTATGCGAAACGCCTCCGCCACGGCGAAATCGGAAAGGGTCTCAACGACTACGACGCGATCTTCGGCGAGCTTCGGGGCGTCGGGTTCGACAGCTGGATCAGCATCGAGGACGGCGTCGACGGCATGGAGCAGCTGGCGGCCAGCGTGCGGTTCCTGCGCGCAAAGATGGCGAAGTATTGGCCGCGACCGGCATGACTCGGGCCAGCCGGCCCGCGCCTTTTGCCGGCCTGGGCCCTGTTCGTTGAGACGGGAGTTGTTGGGTTGCTGAGGCGATGGAGCCGACGTGCGGCGCGGCCGAACAAATGGAGGTTGGCGAACCCTGCGGAGTGACGCATGGTGTGACATGGAAAAACTACGCTTCACCGAGCTCGGCCTGTCCGACGAGATCCTCAAGGCGGTCGACAAGATGGGCTTTGAGGAGGCGTCGCCCATCCAGACCGCCGTCATTCCGACGATTCTCTCGGGACGCGATGTCGTGGGGCAATCGTCCACCGGCTCGGGGAAGACTGCGGCCTTTGCCATTCCGGCGATCGAGCGCGTCGACCCCAAAAAGCGCGCCGTGCAGGTCCTCGTGCTCTGCCCCACGCGCGAACTCGCGGTGCAGGTCGCCGAGGAAATGGGCAAGCTCGCGCTGTTCAAGCGCGGCGTGATGGGCGTGCCGATCTACGGCGGCCAAAGTTACGAGCGGCAGTTCCGCGCCCTGGCCGCCGGCGCGCAGGTCGTGATCGGGACCCCGGGCCGCGTCATGGACCACATGGAGCGGGGCACGCTGAAGTTCGACCAGCTGAAGCTGGTGATCCTCGACGAGACCGACCGGATGCTCGACATGGGGTTTCGCGACGACATCGAGCACATCCTCAAATCCGTGCCCGCCACCCGGCAGCTGCTGTTCTTCTCGGCCACGATTCCGCGCCAGATCCAGGACCTGATCGGCCGTTACTCCAAGGATCCGGCCTGGATCAAGATCGAGTCGGTCGCCCAGAATGCGCCGCAGGTGGAGCAGACCTATTTCGAGGTCGACCGCCGATCGAAAATCGAGGCGCTGACCCGCCTGATCGACGTGCACGATTTCCGCTACGGGATCATTTTCTGCAGCACGAAGATCATGGTGGACGATCTCGACGAGCACCTGCATGCGCGCGGTTACCAGACGGACCGGCTGCATGGCGACATCTCGCAGACGCAGCGCGACCGGGTGATGGACAAGTTCCGCCGGCGGGCGTTCGAGTTTCTCGTGGCAACTGACGTCGCGGCGCGCGGCCTCGACGTCGA
>JAQGON010000218.1 GCA_028293565.1 Verrucomicrobiota bacterium
GAGAAACTGAAGCCGGAAAAAGATGCGGCTGCGCATCTCGACGACCAGATCGGACATCGTCCGGGCGATGGAGCGCGCGCCCCACACCGAGAAGCCGTAGTGAACGACAAGGCAGAGCACGAACCACAGGCTGTAGTGGATGACGCCGGCGATGTTCCCTTCCTTGAGCGGCTTGTCGACGATCAGCTGGATCAGCAGCGTGCACGGGGCGGCGGCGAGGCTTCGCAGCATCGCAAGGGTGACGCCGGTGCGAAACCTCCCGCGCGCGGCCCACAAATAGGAGGCCAGGCTGTTTTGATCGAGAGGGTTGCCCATGGCGGCGATTGGAAATTGAAAATTGAGGATTGAAGGGGTGGCGCGGACCTGAACGGGAAAATGAGGAGAGTGGATCCGCAGGGCGGCGAGCCCGCCTCTTTCAACCCTCAACTTTCATCTTTCAACCCTTCTTCTCCCTTTTCGGCGCCTGGCCGCCGTGCAGGGCCGTGTAAAACGGATCGCCGGGCTGGATCGAGCCGCGGGTGACGGTCGTCCCGGTGAAGGCCGATTTGTAGAGGGCGGTGAGGAACTCGAGTGTCCGGCGTGCCTCGGGGCCGCTGGTGAGCGGCACCGCCCCGCTCTCGAGGTCGTCCACGAGCGCGTTGAGCTGCGCACCGTGGTTTGACCCGACATCGGGGGGGAATTTCTCCCACGTCTGCATGAGCGCGCCGCTCTCCGCGGGGTCCGCGGGGGTCAGTTTCCAGTTCGATTTCTGGTAGGCGTAAAGATGGGTCAGCTCGAGCGTGGCGCGTTCGCAGTCGAGGCGGAGATAGGTTTCCTGCCGCGGGCAAAGCGTGCTGTTGACGATCGACGCGCGCGCGCCGTTGGCGAATTTCACCAGGGCCATCGAGACATCCTCCACCTCGATCCCGTGGTAAAGCGTGTCCGCCACCGCGCGGATCTCCGTCCAGTCGCCCATCAGGTCGAGCAGGTGGTCCATCGTGTGAATCCCCTGGCTCATGGTGGGCCCGCCAAGCTCCGTCGTCCACTTCCCGCGCCATGGCACTGCATAATAGGCGGCGTCCCGATACCAGAGCGTGTGGCAGATCGCGACGAGCGGCCGTCCAAACTGCCCGGCTCGCAGCATCGAGCGCACATGGGTGTTCGAGGACGCGAAGCGCATCTGGAACACACAGGCCGTCCGGCGGCCGGTGCGTTGCTCGGCCGCCGCGATCCGATCGAATTCGGCGAGCGAAGCGCACAGCGGTTTTTCGCAGAGCGCCCAGGCGCCGGCTTCCATCGCGGCGATGCTCATGTCGGCGTGCAGCCCCGGAGGCGCGGCGATCAGCACGAAGTCCGGCCGCTCCGCCTTGAGCATCGCGGCGTAATCCGTGTGCGCGGCGGGAATCCCGTGGCGGTCGCAAAAGGCGCGCGCGCGCGCGGCATCGATGTCGCACGCGGCCACGAGCTCCACCCGGCCGCGGGAGTCGGCGACAGCCCGCACGTGGGCATCGCCGATGCCGCCGGTGCCGACGAGGACTGCACGGTGGATTTTATTCATTCAAAAAAGGCGCCTGCGGACGGGGAAGACATTGAAAGTTCGATGTCGAAGGTTCGACCTCCGGATGCCGTCCGGAAGCTCAATGCCCACCCCGCCTCGTCGCGTCGATGGACAATGGTGTCTTCAACTGGTCGAACACGGTCAGGCCCTTCAGCGAGCGCGTGGACGCAGGGAAGAGCCAGCTGCCCAGGTAGCCGAAGACGATGCAGGATCCAACCGACACCACGAGATACATCCAGACGTGGAGCGGGGTGAACAGCTTGGTCAGAATCGTCATGACGATGCTGGCGACGATGCCGATCACGCAGCCCTGCCAGTTGGCGCGGCGCGTGAACATGCCCAGCGCATAGATGCCGGAGAATCCGCCGCCGAGCAGCGCCATCAGCTCGATGAATTTGTCCCAGATCGACTTCAGGTCGAGGGATGAAAGGTAAAGGGCCAGCCCGGTGCCCGCGATGCCGGTGAATACGGTGACCCATTCCGCGAGCCGCACGCTTTTCGCCGCCGAGGCTTTCTTGGCGTAGCGCTCATAGAAATCGACGGAGACGAGCGTCGCGATCGAGTTGATGTTCGAGCTCAGCGTGGCCATCGAGGCGGCGAAAATCCCGGCGATGATCAGGCCGGTCACGCCCGCCGGCAGGTCGCTCGCGATGAACTGGGGAAAAATCTGGTCCGTTGTCAGCAGCGGATTGAGTTCAGCCGGATGGACCTTGTAGTACGCGTAGAGCGCGGTGCCGACGCTGAAAAACATGACGCTGCCGGGCAGGGCCAGCGCCGTGAGCATGAAGAGCGAACCGCGCGCCGCGCGGTCGTCCTTGGTCGAGAGCACCCGCTGGGTCATGACCTGGTCCTGCGGCCAGGTCAGCGTGCCCACAACCAGGATCATGACGGAAACCCAGATGCTCGGCAGCGTCAGGTCGAAGCTCCAGTCGAAGAGGTGGGTCTTGTGGTCCGCGAGCGCAATGCGCACCACCTCGCCGAAGCCGCCGGCACCGTGAACCATCCACGTGATCGCGAAGAGCGCGCCGCCCACCATCACAAACACCTGGAGCACGTCGGTCCAGATCACGGCCTTCATCCCGCCCAGGACCGTGTAGATTGTGGTGATGATGCCCATCACGAGCACGCTGGTGGTGACTCCGACGCCCGTGACCGCGGACAGCGCCAGGGCCGGAAGGAGCAGCACCACGCTCATCCGTCCGGCGAGGTGCTGCACGATGCAGATCAGCGAGGCCATCATCCGCACGGTCGGATGAAAGCGCATTTCGAGATATTCGTAGACCGAGATGAGGTTCAGGCGGCGCACCAGCGGCACGACGTAAAATCCCACGTAGATGGTGCCGAAGAACGTGATGAAATTCTGCGAGAGATAGAGCCAGTCCGTCGCGTACGATTTTGCCGGGATGGCGAGGTAGCTGATCGCGCTCGTGCCGGTCGCGTAGAGGGAGAGCCCGGCGGCCCACCAGGGAATCCGGCGGCCCGCGACGAAGAAGTTCGTGGGGTCTTTTTTTCCGGTGAGGTAAAAATACAAACCGATGCCCGCGACGACGCAGAGATAGATGAAGATGACGACGTAATCGATGGTCTTCAGCCCGCGCTTCGCCGACACCAGCTCGACCTGCGTGGCCTGAGGCTCTCCGTTCCCATCCTTCGTCGTCACGACAAAGCCGTTCGGAGAACGCGCCAGCGAAACGATGTTCCCGCGCGACGTCCATTTGCCATGCACCGCCCACGTGTTGGTGATGGTGTGATAGGCCCAGAGCTTCAGTTCGCCTTCCTTTGCCGGCGCGGACACAAAAAACACGTGGGACTGTCCGATCGGCTGTCCGACCGGCTGAAGTTTTTCAGGCGGTTCGGCGCAGGGCTTCCACCCTTCGCGCAGCACATGGCGGAGCAGGATTTCCTTTCCCGCCGCGTCCCGCGCCAGAAGAAAAACCGCGCCGTCCTGCTCGACCGCAGTGAGCGGGGCCAGGGCGGGGTCAAGATCCGGCACGGCCTGGCCTTCCAGGCTGCGGCCCAGCGGCAAGGTTTTCCCGGCGAGGACGAACGACTGGTTTTCGGAGGAGCGACTGACGCTGCCGGCGGCGACGCTCGAGAGCGGCGTGACTTTAAGGGTGACCAGGTTGCCGGCGTGCGCGGCCAAAACGGTGCAACTGAAAAACGCCAGGAGGCGGAGTGAGCGGGCAAACATCCATGCCGAGGAAAAGGGAGCGTCCGGGCACTTTCAAGCGGCGAGGCTGAGAACATTCAGGGTGGCACGGGTCTCCTGACCCGTGAAGTGGATGCGAGCTGAACGGTTGAGCTCGACGTTCCCAGTTGGCGGAGTCCGCGTTCACGGGTCGGGAGACCCGTGCCACTTCAAACCCCGGCGAGCTTCAGGATCTTCTCGCCGGTCAGGCGTCTCTCCCTCGGCAGCGAATGCGGGACCTTGCCGCCGTAGATCTCCGCGTACCGGTAAAACTTCTCCTTCGTGGCCTTCACGAACTCCTCGGGCGGGCGCTTCTCGTCGAACAGCGCCATGATCTCCGGCAGCCACCGGTGGCCGTAGCGGACGTGGTTCTGCTCGTCGTTCCGGTCGAAGGCGAGGAGCGTGTCGGCCTCGAAGTCGTTCAACTCGCGCACGCGATCCATCACCGTTGCCTTCGTCGGAAAACTGTTCGCCTCGAATTCCATCGTCATCATCGCGTACCGTTCGTGGGGCGGCAGGTGCACGAGGATGTTGTAGAGGTCGAGCGAGTGTTCGACCGTCATCAGGTCGACGCCAAGTTTCGGCAGCTGGCGGAAACCGAACTGGCTGTGCCGCGACTCGTCCCACAGATGGCGTGCGAGATCGTAGTGAAGGTCGAACGGCGCCGCGGGCGTTTCGAGGAACACGGTGGAGAGGTAGTCGATCGCGTCCATTTCCATCATGAGCCAGACATACACCATCAGGCGGATGACCCGGGCATCCGTTTTCGGGTCGGTCAGCCACGGGCGGACGATCGGGTCTTCCGCCGGATCCAAGCCGAACACACCGGAGCAGACCGGGTACTTGCCACGGTTGCACGTCGCGGGATGGGTGTAGGGCGTCGCCTCGTGCTGCCAGACGTAGGTGGCGGCGAGCGGCAGCCTGGTCTCGTGGCCGAGCCAGCCGCCCATGTCGTCCAAGGCCTGCGTCAGGTGCAGCTTCCATTCACGCGCGTCGCCGCCGCCGAGATAGGGCGCGACTTCCCGCTGGTGGCGCTCCTCGTCGGCGATGAATTCCTCGACCAGTTTTTTCGAAGGCCAGTCGGCCAGGGGATCCGTGACTTTCAGGTAATGACGGTAGGCGGCCAGCAACGCGGGTTTCAGCACCTCGTAGAATCCGGCCAGGATCATCAGCGGGTCCTCGTCGTTGCGTCCCACTGTCTCGGAAAAAATGCGGCGGATCGGATCCCGGACGGTTTCGTTCGATCCAAACGTCGTGAGCTCGCGCCCCCGTTCGCGCAGGAACCGCGCGTGGCCGGCCGATTCCCAGACATGCTGGCACACCAGGTATTTCAATTCCGGTTCCCCGACGCGGTAGACCAAGGTGGGGGCGGTGCGGACAAATTCCCGCTCCACCTCGAAGAGGAGCCGGAGCAGGCGGGTCATTTCGTTCACTGCGGACATGCGGCCCGCGAGGGCGGATGCGGTGCGGGCAGGGGAGGCGGCGGTGGGCATGGGAGTGATTTTCAGCCGGTCATTGGCACCGAGGCCCGGCGACGCGGCGCTCGCGATGACAGGGGCGGTGCGGCGTTCAGCACACCAGGTTCCGCTTGCCGCTGGGGCCGTGGGCCGAAGGATTGATGCCGATCCAGCGTTCGTCGATCGGCTCGGACGCCCGCTGATAGCGGCTGTCGCTCGAGATGCGCAGGCGGTCCTCGGTGCGGTTGTCGAGCGAAGCATGCACGAGAAACATGCCGAAGGTGATGAAATCGCCCGCCTGGTATTCGGCGGTGAGCCACCGCCGGTCAAACTTGCTGGCGATCGACGGCGGGTTGTGGGACAGCGTGCCGGTGAACGTCCATTTTCCGTCCTTCACCTTGGCGACATCGGCGGCTTTGTTTTCGCAGAACGAATCGACGTCCCGGTACACGTAGTTCCCCAGGAGATCCATCCGGTGGTGCGAACCTTCAAGCACCATGAGCCCGCCGAGGTCGAAGGAGACATCGCCGTAGGGCACCCAGCACGTCATGTGCTGGTGCGTCCCGCGTCCCATGTAGGGCAGGTCGCAATGCGGGTTCGTGCCCTTCCCCGGCGCGATGGCGCGCAGCCAGGTGTAATCATAGTGACGGATCTCCTCGCCGTAAAACTTCCGGTAGAATTCCGGCAGGCGTCCCGCATAGAGCAATCGCTGGACCGGCGCGTTCCCGTTGGTCAATTCCGGCTTGAACACGTAGCCCGCGTCTTTCTTCGCGATGCCCTCGATGTGGGGATGATTTTCATCGAGCACCCCGGCTTCGGCGAGCCGCTGCGTCAGGCCCGCGCGCGCCTCCATCACCAGCCCGCGGTCGAGATACCCCTTCATGTAAAGGTAGCCATCGTCGGCAAACCGCCGCCGCAACTCCACCATGTCGTCCGCCGCATCGGACGAATCGCGCAGCAACCCGAAGCGCTGCTCGCTCATGTCCAGCGCGTGTCCGTACGAATAAATCTGGGGAAGGGTCGCGGTGCTCATGCCGAAAGATACACCCGGGAGCGGAAAGACAAAATGGTTGAAGTGGGAAAAGACATGTAGATTCTGGTAGCCCATGATCCACCACGAGGCATGGCCGGCGCGGGCCTGGCTGGAGAGTCCGCTTCCGACTGCCGCCGGCGGCGTCGAGCTGGCGGGGGCCTTGGAGGACAATGACGGCATTGATCCGGAGAACATGCGTGTTTTGGGAAGCTATGGCCTGATCTATGTCCTGGCGGCCGACGGATATTACGCCGACGCCTCCGGGCTTCGGCGCGACCTGGCGGCTGGCGACGTGATCCTGATCACGCCCGATCTGGCGCATGCGTACGGACCGAAGCCGGGGACCAGGTGGCGGCACCTTTATTTCGTATTTTCCGGTCCGCAGTTCGACCTCTGGCGGGAGTGCGGACTGCTGGATCCCCGGCGGCCGGTGTGGCGGGCGGGGCCGGTGGAATTCTGGGCGCGGCGGCTCGCGGAAACGGTGCAGCCCGATGAGCGGCATGGTCCCGCCGCGGCGCTCCGGACGCTGGGCCGGTTTCTCGACGTGCTCGCCTCGCTGGTGGCGCTGCGCGACACGGATGCGCTCAGGGCTGCGCGGGACCCTTGGCTGGAGGAAAGCCAGCGGCTGCTCGGCGCGCCGTCAGCGCGCGGCTGGCTCACGCCGCAGCAGGTCTCGGCGAAGGTCGGGTTCAGCTACGAGAATTTCCGGAAGCAGTTCGCCTCGCGCACCGGGGTTTCGCCCGGACAATTTCAAAAGCGCAAGCGGATCGAGCGGGCGCAGTCGGCGATTTACCACGGCGGCCGGACCCTCAAGCAGCTCGCGGAGGAATTGGAGTTCTGCGACGTCTTTCATTTCTCGAAGGCCTTCAAACAAGTGACGGGGGCGACCCCCTCCGAATTCCGCCGGAAGGTCCGCGGCGGGTGACGGCTCCGGAATCGGGCGAACATCGAACGTCCAACATTCAACTTCCAACGTTGAATTCCGAATGAACCTCGGAACTGCCGCCGCTCGCAGTCAGGTGCGCTTGTGGTCGGCATTCAATGTTGGAAGTTGAATGTTGGACGTT
>JAQGON010000234.1 GCA_028293565.1 Verrucomicrobiota bacterium
TTCGGCCATGAACCCAGACGTAGTCGCCGCCGTCGTCAAAGGCGTGATGCCCGCCGCCAACGGGTGCGCCGTGTTTCTCGGCGACGATTCCAAGACGTTCGTGATCTACGTCGATCACTCGGTCGGAAACGCGATCCAGATGACGATTGACGGAGTGAAAAAGGAGCGGCCGCTGACGCACGACCTGATCGGCAGCATCCTCCTCGGGCTGGGGACCACGCTTGATCACGTGGTCATCAACGACGCCAACGAGGGAACCTATTTCGCCCGGATCATCCTGCGGATGGAAAATGAGCTCGGGAAAAAAATCGTCGAAATCGACGCACGGCCGAGCGACTCGATGGTCCTGGCCCTCCAGCAAAAACGCCCGATCTTTGTCTCCCGCGAGGTGTTCACCGCCGCCGAGGACATGACGGAAATCCTGGAGCGCGTGCGACGGCAGCAGGCGGAGAACGAGGAACCGGGCGCGGATGAAACCTGAGCCCGCCGGGCCGCCGGCCGCCCGCCTCCCTGCCGGCATTCTTCCGCAGGTCCCGCTGACAGCCCTCGCGCCGATGCAGGACGTGACCGATCTCGCGTTCATGCGCGTCATCGCGCACTACGGCGCGCCCGATTATTTCTTCACGGAGTTTTTCCGCGTCCATGCCCAGTCCCAGCCCGAAAGACACATCCTCCGCTCCATCGACGAAAATTCCACGGGCCGCCCGATTTTCGCCCAGCTGATCGGCGAGGATCTCGCGCACCTCACGCGCACCGCTGGCGAACTGCTGCGCCATCCCGTCGCCGGCATCGACCTCAACCTCGGCTGCCCTGCGCCCAAGGTCTACAAGAAGAACGTCGGCGGCGGCCTCCTGCGCGAGCCGGGGAAGATCGACGAAATCCTCGGCGCCCTCCGCGCAGCCGTGCCGGGACTCTTCACCGTCAAGATGCGGATCGGGTTCGACGACACCCGGAACTTCGACCGCATTCTCGAACTCGTGAACCGGCATCGCGTGGACCTCCTCAGCGTCCACGGCCGCACCGTAAAGGAAATGTACCGCAGCGAGGTGCACTACGACGCGATCGCCCACGCCGTCGCGCACGTGCGGTGCCCCGTCCTCGCCAACGGCAACGTCACCTCGGCGGCGCGCGCCCGGTCCGTCGTCGCCGAAACCGGCGCCGCCGGCGTCATGATCGGCCGCCACGCCATCCGCAATCCGTGGATTTTCCGCCAGTGCCGCCAGGAGTTCGCCGGCGAGCCGGTCACGGCCGTCACGCTCGGCGACGTCCGCGACTACATCGAGCGCCTCTACCGCGCCACCGCGGTTCCGGGCCTCGCTGAGCGGCTGCACGTGAACAAGATGAAGAAATATCTGAACTTCGTGGGACAAGGGGTCGACGACGCCGGAGCGTTCCTGTACGACATGCGCCGCACCGAGACCGAGGCCGCGCTGTTCGAGGCCTGCGACCGTCACCTGCTCGCGGACCCGGCCCGCGCCTTCGCGACCGAACCTTATCCCGGCGTGATCGCCCGGCCGAACTGCGAGACGCCCTCGCTGCTGGCGGACGGTTGCTCGCTCGAGACGATCAGCGCGTGAGGGTCCACCTGCAGTACGGCACGACGGGTCTTGCCCTCGATCTCTCGGGCATCGACGCGACCATCCTCACGCCGCGTTTTCTCGAGGGCCTCCCCGATGAGGCGTCGGCTTTCACGGATGCCGTGCGGAGTCCCATCGGCTCGGCCCCGCTCCGGGAAAAAATCGCCGCCGCCGACCGCGTCGCCGTCGTCATCCCCGACGGCACCCGCCCCCTCCCCAGCGACCGCCTGCTGCCCTGGCTCTTCTCCGAGCTCGCGCACGTGCCGCGGGAAAATTTCACCATCCTCGTCGGCACCGGTTCGCACCGCGCCAACACCGCCGCCGAACTCGACGCGATGCTCGGCCCCGGAGTCGCGCGGAACTACCGCGTCGTCAATCACGCCGCCGCCGAGGCCGCGACGCTCGCCTTTGCCGGACGCTCCGCGATGGGCTACGACGTGAGCTTTGCGCGCGACTACGTCGCCGCCGACCGCCGCATTCTGCTCGGATTCATCGAGCCGCATTTCATGGCCGGATTTTCCGGCGGCTTCAAAGCCGCGTTCCCGGGCGTCGCCTCGCTCGACGCCATCATGCGCTACCATGGCGCCGACGTCAGCGGCGACCCCCGCAGCACCTGGGGCGAACTGGAGGACAACCCCACGCAGCGCCACGTGCGCGCGGGCGGCTCCCTGCTGCCGGTCGACTTCTGCATCAACGTCACGCTGAACGCCCGCAGGCAGATCACGCGCTACTTCTGCGGCGACACGCTCGCCGCGCACCGGGAAGGCGGCGCCTTTGTGAAGGCGACCGCGATGGCCGCCTGCGCGCACGATTTTCCCATCGTGGTGACCACGAACAGCGGGTTTCCCCTGGATCAAAGCCTGTATCAAGCCGTGAAGGGAATGGCCGCCGCCGCGCGGGTCGTTCGCCCGGGCGGACTGATTCTCGCGGCCGCCCGGTGCAACGACGGGTTTCCGGCGCACGGAAATTTTCGCAGGCTCGTCGAGGAATCGCGTTCCGCGCAGGAGCTCATCAACCGGATCACGACGCCGGGCTTCGCGATGCTCGACCAGTGGCAGGCGCAGCACCTTGCCATGGTGCTGCTCAAGGCCCGGGTCGGGCTTTACAGCGAGCTGCCGGACGCCGACGTCCGGCGCGCGCACCTCATTCCGGTGCACGATCTCCGCGCCGCGCTCGACGCCGAGCTCGACCGCGTCGGACGCGACGCCCCCGTCGCGATCCTTCCGGAAGGACCGCTCACGATTCCCTATCTGCGGTAGCTCCCGGTCTCCGCCCGGTTTGGTTCACCGCGAAGGGCGCGAAGCACGCGAAGTTCAAACCTCGGGTGTCAGAGCTTCGCGTGCTTCGCGCCCTTCGTGGTGAAATCAAAACCGCTATTCCAGTCCCAGCACCTTTCGCCCCTCGGGCGAAATCATCTGCGGGGTCCAGACGGGGTCCCACACGATGTGGACCTTCGCCGACTCCACGGTCGGCAACGCCGAGATTTTCTGCCGCGCGTCCTCCGCGATCACCGGCCCCATGCCGCAGCCCGGCGCGGTCAGGGTCATCTTCACCTCGATGCGGTTTCCCGTCGGCGAGGCGTCGACCGCGAGATCGTACACGAGCCCGAGGTCCACGATGTTGACCGGGATCTCCGGATCGAAACATGTCTTCAGCGCCGCCCAGACCGCCGCTTCGCTGAACTCGCCCGCCGGCGCGGCCGCCTCGGCCGACGGCGTATAGCCTTCGAGCGCCGCCGCGTTCTCGGCCGCGATCCGGTAGAGCCCGCGGTCCGTGCGCACCGTGACGCTGCCGCCGAGCGTCTGGGTCACGAAGACATCGGAGCCGGCCGGCAGCGTCACGGCATCGCCGGCGGGAATCGCCGTGGCGGGAACATCCCGCGAAAGTTTGTGGGTCATCGGTGGTGCAGGTTGTTCCGCTTCACTTGACGTAAAGATCCAGCGGCAGCCGGGCATAAATTCCCTGCGGATCGTTGAAGGTCTTCAGCGTTTTCAGTTCGGCGCCGAGGCGCTCGCTGATCTCGCCCAGGAGCCCGCCCTGCTGCACCCGCGTGTTGGGGGTCACGCGGTCGATCAGCTCGCCGATCGCCTCGGCCAGCTCCTTCTTCCGGGGATATTCCACCAGGCGGTAGTCGGCGCCGAGCTTGGCCTTCTCGGCGGCAAACTTGATCGCCGCGTCGAGCCCCCCGATCTCGTCGACGAGGCCGAGCTTCTTCGCCTCCGCGCCGGACCAGACGCGCCCCTGCGCGATCTCCTTCACGAAATCGAGGTTCAGGTGGCGCGAGTCCGCGACCTTCTCCGTGAACTGGTCGTAGATCCAGTCCACCATGTGCTGCAGGACTGCCAGCTCCTCGTCGGTCTTGGGGCGGGCGATCGTCAGGGCATCGGCGAATTTTCCGGTCTTCACGGTGTCGAACGTGATCCCGAAGTTGTTCGCGAGCTTCTGCACGTCGAACTGCAGGCCGAAGACGCCGATCGAACCCGTGATCGTCGTCGGCTCGGCAAAGATCCGGTCGGAATAGGTGGAGATCCAGTAGCCGCCCGAGGCGGCGTAGCTTCCCATCGACACCACGACGGGCTTGACCTTCCGCGCCAGGCGCAGCTCGCGCTGGATCGTTTCGGACGCCGCCGCGCTGCCACCGGGGCTGTTCACGCGCAGGACGATCGCCTTGATGTTGTCGTCCTGCCGCAGGCTCCGCAGCTCGCGGGAAAACTTCGCGCCGCCGATCTCGCCGGGCTCGCCGTCGCCGTCGACGATCGCCCCTTCGGCATAGACGACCGCGATGCGGTCGCCGTGTGCCAGCGCCATCCGGCCCTTGCCGCCATCGGCGCGGTCGGCCGCCGTCTTCGCGTAGCTGGCGAGCGAGATCTGCTTGAAGGATTGCTTCGATCCCTTGCGGCCGGTCTTCGCCTTGAGCTCGTCGATCACCTCGTCGCGATAGGCGACGCGATCGATCAGCTTCCCGGCCTTCGCCGCGTCCGGGCGGATCAAGCCCTGCGCGTTCACCGTCGCCTGCAGCGCCTCGGGCGTGATTCCGCGGCTCTTCGCGATGTCCGAAACCAGGCTGCCCCAGACGTCGTCGAGCAGCTTCTGGATCTGCTCGCGGTTCTCCGGGCTCATGTCCTTCCGGGTGTAGGGCTCGACGTAGGACTTGTACTTCCCCACGCGCGTCACCTGCACGCCGATGCCGTATTTCTCGAAGGCGCCCGCGAAAAACACCGGCTGGCTCGCGAGGCCGGGCATGAGGATCATGCCATACGGGTCGATGATCACCTCGTCGGCGACCGAGGCGAGGTAGTAGTCCTTGGTCATCGCGAAATTCAAATACGCTTTCACCGGCTTGCCCGAGGCCTTGAAGTCCGCGAGCGCCGCGCGCACGTCCTTGAGCGCGGCATAGCCGGAACCGTACCCCGCGGGCGCGAGGGCGCCTTTGATCAGCACGCCGGCGATGCGGTCGTCCTTCGCCGCCGCCCGCAGCGCCCGCGTGACCGTGCGCAGCTGCAGCGTCTCCTTGCGGCCGCCGTTGAAAATGCCCAGGTCGATCAGCGGCGGGCTGTCCGTGATGTTCGCGTCGAGGTCGAAGACGATGTACGCGCCGCGCTCGACGTTCTCGGTTTTCTGCTGGTTGCTCATCGCGGCGACCGCCCCGAGGAAGCCCACGAACAGCAGGACCGCGCCGCCCGAGAAAATGATCAGCGCGACGAGCGCGCCCAGCATGGAGGTGAAGAAATTCTTCATACAGTGGCCGGAAGCTACCCGCTTTCCCCCATTCCTCCAGTAGAAACAGGATGAGCGGCGAGAACGCGGCTCCCGGTCGCCTGGGACCGGTGCGAACCGCGCATGGCCTTCGTCCGTCCGCAAAGGAACGGGTTGCTGTCCGCACCGCGGCCCTTCAACTTCGAGTCTATGTCGGAACAGAAAAACCTGCTAACGACCAATCGAAAGGCGCTGACGATCAACCTCGACGAGCCCAAATACGGGACGTTTGCCGAGATTGGCGCCGGGCAGGAGGTCGCGCGCGTCTTCTTCCAGGCGGGCGGCGCCTCGGGGACCGTCGCGAAGACGATTTCCGCGTACGACATGGCTTTCAGCGACGCGATCTACGGCAAGGCGCCGCGTTACGTCTCGCGCGAGCGCCTCGACCTGATGCTCGACCACGAGTACCAGCTGCTGCTCGAGCGGCTCGCGACCTCGCGCGGCGAGCGCACGACGTTCTTCGTCTTCGCCGACACGGTCGCCGCGCGGAATTTCAAGGGCACCAACGAGGCGCACGGCTGGATGGGGATGCGCTTCCAGCTCGAACCCGGCGGGCCGCCCAGCGAGATCGTCCTGCACGTCCGGATGTGGGACAAGGAGAACGTCCTCCAGCAGGAGGCGCTCGGCATCGTCGGCACCAACCTGATCTACGGCGCGTTCTATTACCGCGACGATCCCCGCAAGTTCACCGAGTCGCTCCTCGACAACCTCAGCTCCGACCGGATCGAGGTCGACATGCTGCGCTTCAGCGGACCGGCCTTCACCGCCGTCGACAACCGGCTCATGTCGCTCCTGCTCGTCCAGTTCGGCCTCACCAATGCCGTGATGTTCGGCCCGGCGGGCGACGTGCTCCAGCCCTCCGAGGTGCTGCACCACAAGGCGATCCTCGTCGAGCGCGGCAGCTTCCGCCCGGTCACGCACGTCAATGTCGACATGCTCAACTGCGCGACGGCGCAGTTCGTCCAGGAGCCGCTGGTCAAGGGCAAGCCCGTCGTCGTGCTGATGGAGATCACGATGAACAACCTGCTCTCGGCCGGGGAGCTGGATCCCCACGACTTCCTTTCGCGCGTCGATCTCCTCGGCGACATCGGCTTCACCGTGCTGATCTCGAACTACTCGGAGTACTTCCGGCTCACGTCCTATTTCCGCCGCTACACGAAGGAGATGATCGGCGTCGCGATGGGGATCAACAACCTCCTCGAGATCTTCAACGAGAAATATTACGAGAACCTCGAGGGCGGCATCCTCGAGTCGTTCGGCCGGCTCTTCCGGAATTCGGTGCGGCTCTACATCTACCCGATGCGCCAGGAAGCCTACGACCATTACCTCTCGACCGGGCAGACCTCCGTCTCGACCCCGCCGGTGAACAACCAGGCGCACTCGTTCGCCTCGGGCGTCCTGATCAACGCGAAGAACGTCCAGGTGGTGGATCACCTCCGGAACCTCTACAACCATCTCCTCGAAAACCATTACATCGACTGCATCGTGGGCTTCGACACGAGCATGCTCCACATTTTCTCCCGCGACGTCCTCCGCCGCATCAAGGAGAACGACTCCAAGTGGGAGCAGATGGTCCCCGCGACCGTCGCCGCCGCGATCAGGAAACGCGGCCTCTTCGGCTACACCCCGCCCCTCGCGGTCAAGGTCTAGGCACCACGAGATCCCCGCGACTGGCGCGGAGGCTCGCGGACCCCGCGGAACCTTCGCGGGAAAAAATTGCCGTGCGTTCCGCCGGCCGAGTCGTTTGTAATCCGGGCTCCATGCGCTTTCATAAATACCACGCCCTCGGCAACGACTACATCGTGCTCGACCCCGCCGATTTTCCCTCGTGGAAACCCGCGCCGACCGCCGAGCAGATCCGCGTCGTCTGCCACCGGAACTTCGGAGTCGGCTCGGACGGAATCCTGTGGGGCCCCCTCCCCTCGAAGCAGAGCGAGTTCGGGCTGCGCATCTTCAACCCCGACGGCTCCGAGGCCGAGAAGTCCGGCAACGGCCTGCGGATTTTCTCCCGCTTCCTCTGGGACCAGGGCCTGGTGAAGCAGCCCACGTTCACGGTCGAAACGCCGGGCGGTCACGTCAGGACCGTGATCAAGGACAACGGGAAGCTCCTCACGATCGAGATGGGGAACGTGAGTTTCGACAGCGCGAAGATTCCCGTCGCCGGACCGGCGCGCGAGGTCATCAACGAAAAGATCCGGATCCAGGACCGCGAGTTCACGTTCTGCGCCGCCACGATCGGCAATCCGCATTGCGTGATCGTCCTCCCGGAAATCTCCGAGGCCCTCGCGCGCCGTTACGGGCCCGATCTCGAGGTCCACGCCAACTTCCCGCGCAAGACCAATGTCCAGTTCCTCCGCGTGATCGACCGCCACAACCTCCAGATCGAGATCTGGGAGCGCGGCGCCGGCTACACGCTCGCCTCCGGCAGCAGCTCGAGCGCGTCCGCGGCCGTGGCCCACAAGCTCGGGCTCGTCGACCGCAGCGTCACCGTCCACATGCCCGGCGGAAAAATCGGCATCGAGATCGGCGACAATTTCTCGATCCTCATGACCGGCACCGTGAACAAGGTCGCCGACGGGACAATGCACCCCGACCTGTTCCTGGTGAAGGTGTGACGGGCGCGCAGCGCCGATTGCGGATTTCAGAGTTCGAATTGCCAGAGCGCCGGGCGGTTTCCGTTTTGAGCTTCCCGCTCTCCGCGATTGCTCACCGCTCGTACCAGTACTCGCGCACCTGGGCGTGCAGCGCGCGGCGGGCGAACATCAATTTCAACGGCAGCGCCAGCATCAGCGGGACGTAATGCCAGTCGCCGTGGCGGTCGAACTTCCGCGTCGAGGTGATCGCGCGCGCCGACGGCAGCCGGCGAAAACGCGCGCCGCGCTTCGCGCCGTGGCGTTTCAGACGCCACATGAAGTCGACGTCCTCCGCCACGAGCAGGTGCTCGCGATAGCCGCCGACCGCGAGGTAGTCCGCGCGCCGGCAGAACACCACGCCGGTGTCGAATCCGGCGAGACGCGTCATCGGCACCATCATCGCCCAGGTCAGCGCGATTCCGGGCGACATCCGCTCCATCCGCACCCCCGACGCGCCCACCGCGCAGCCGTCATCGTGCATCGCGGCCGCGATCTCGACGAACGTGTCCGGATGCAGGATCGAGTCGGCGTCGATGAAACACAGGATCGAACCCCGCGCGAGCCGCGCCGCGCCGTTGCGCGCCGCCGCGATCGCCCGCTTCTCCACGGCGGCGACGACGCAGCCGCGGGCCCGGGCGATCTTCGCGGTGTCGTCGGTGGACGCGTTGTCGCCGACAATCACCTCGACCGCCCCGGCATCCGGCGAATAACGGACGCGCGCGACCTCGATGCTGTCCAGCAGGCGCGGCAGCAGCGCGGCCTCGTTGTAGGCCGGAATCGCGACCGAGAAGACGGGAAACTCATTCATGAATGCCGGGCGGCGGCCCGGAGATCGCGGAGGATTCGCCGAGATCGCCGGGAGGACGACGTCGCGGATTGAATGCTCCGCGGACCGCCGCGGCGCAAGCGGGCATTCCTAATATTTCACCGAACAACCGTACGGCTGCGAATTGGGTTTCTCGACCGGCTTGCCCGCCTTGACGGAGGCCAGCGCCGCGCTGACATAGTTCGTCGCCCGGGCGATGTCCCCGACTTTCGCGGAACGAATGCTGTCGATCGCGCCGTCGTAAACCAGCGTTCCATCGCCCGTGATCACAAACAGGTGGGGCGTCGTCTTCGCCGCATAAAGCCGCCCCACCTTTCCCTCCTGGTCGCGGAGATAGGCCGTGGGCGCCCCGTGCATTTTTTCCATCCATGCTGCCATCTGCGCCGGTGTATAATCACCCTCGCCCCCCGGATGCGCGGAATTGATCGTCAGCCAGATCACGCCGTCCGCCGTCGCGGCCCGCTGCAGGTTGGGGATGTTGGCGCTGCCGTAGTGCTTCAGCACGAAGGGACATTCCGGATTCACCCATTCCAGGACGACGGTCTTCCCGCGATAGTCCGACAGGCGCTGCACGTTGCCGCTGACATCGCGCAGGGAGAATTCCGGCGCAGGCTGGCCCACGACGGCTTCGGACCGCGCGGCTCCGACGAACGCGACCGCTCCGGCGGCCGCGGCAATGACGAGTTTGAGTGCGTGTTTCATGATAAGATTCTGCGTAAGACGCGCGCTCCGCCGAAAAGTTCGAATTGAATGGCGCGCGTCTCCCTTTCAGTTTGCCGCGCTTCGGCGCGGGCTTAGCGTCGCGGACGTGCCTGGCGCGCTCGCTGATTTTTTCCGACTCATCTGGGGGCTCATCTACTGGAACGTTCGCAAATCGTGGTTCCAGCTTCGCCGCGGCCGCGCACCCTGTCCGTGCCAGAGCCCGAGCGATTCGGGCCGCGCGATGGAAACCCACTGCGAGGCCTCGATGCAATGGGACAAGGCCCGGCGTTTCCGCCGCGTCTGCCCCCTGCTCGTCGAAACCCCCGCCGGCTGGCGGTGCTCGGTAGATACGCCGAACGTCCGTCCCTTCTGGGGACGCTTCCTCCGCTATTACGGCGGAACCGCCGCCGCGCTTTACCTCCTCGGTGCGCTCGGCGTGTTCGTGTTCCTCCGCATCGTCGGCTACCCCGTCAGCATCATCCATGTGACCTGGCCGCCGGCGTGGCACCGCGTCGGACAGGCCCGCGGCTGGTACTTCGCCGACAAAGCCCGGCGCGCCTTCGCGGCGAACCACACGGCCGAGGCCCTCCTCTATCTGTCGAACGCGTACGAATTCGATCCGGGCAATTACGTGGCCGGGCTCACCCTCGCGAAAACGCTCCAGGCCGGCCAGCCAGTCCCCTCCGACCACGTTTACCAGCGGCTTTACCACGAGCATCCGGCGCAGCGCGAGGCCACCGCGCAGGAATGGTTTCGCGCGCTCCTCGCCCGCGGCGATTTTCCCACGATCCAGGAACTCGCGCGCGACCGCCTGCTCGACCGCACGCCGCACGCCTCGCCCTGGATGCGCGCCCTCGTCTTCACCACGCGCCAATCCCGCCGCACCGACATCCTGCGCGCGCTGGCCGGATCCTCCGACCCGGCGGCCGGCGTCTGGCGTCCGCTGCTCGAAACGGAACTGCTCTTCCTCGATCAGAAAGTCCCGGAAGCCCGCGCGCGTCTCGACGCCGCAAACTGGACGGCGCTCCCTCCTTACGGGATTTATTACCGCATCGAACAGCTGATCGCGCTCGGCGAAATCCCTGCGGCCCGCGAGCACATCGACGCCTCCGTCGGCGAACTCGACCTTGAAACCCGGGTCGCCCTCCAGCTTTCCGCCTGCGCGCGCGAAGGCGCCGCGGCTCCGCTCCAGCAGCAGGTCGACCTCCTGCTCGCGCCCCGCCTCTCCCTGCCCGTCATCAAGCTGCTGGCCGCGCAGCTCATCCGCCATCCCGACTCCCGGGTTTTCGCCCAGCTCTTCGAAAAATTCTCCCGCGAGCCGGTTCCGTTCAACACCGAGAGCGCCGGCGTCTATTTTTCGTTCCTCTGCGCCGCCGGGGTCGAGGGCGACTGGGACAAATTCCACTCCGTCGGCCGGCTCATCACCGCGGGTTCGGGCATGAATCCGTCTTTCCTGCTGGCGATCGAATCGTTTTTCCGCGGCCGGACGACGTCCACCCGCGCCACCTCCATCCTGCCGGTGCTGCCGCTCCCGATCGAGGTGACCTACGCGTTGATCGAGAGATATCCCGGGACGAAGACCCCCGCCCCGGCCGGCGGCCGATCCGGCAACTGATGACCCCGCCCCCTTTCCGCGTCCTGGCGCCCGCCCTCAAGCTGAGCGCCACCCTGCTCGCGGTCCTCGGTGTCGCGCTGGTGATCGTGCTCTGGCCTCACTGGCGCCGGAATCCGGACCTCTCGCACGGCCTGTTCATGCCGTTCATTTTTTTCCTGCTCATCGCGGAGGCCCGGCGGGGTGCGCCGCGCCACTTCGCGCTCGGCCGCGGCGGCCGGGCCGCGTTGGGCGCGCTGCTGCTCGTCGGGTTGGCCGGGCTGGCCGCGAGCGGGCTCTACGCCGTCTCCCTCGGCTGGTCGCACGATCTCGTCGCGTTCATGCTGACGGCGTCGTTCGTCGTTTTTCTGACGGCGGGCCTGCTGGTTTTTTCCTCGGCGCCGGTCCAGTGGGTGCCGCTCAACTGGAGCGCCCTGGTCGGTATCGGGCTCTGGCTGCTCTGCGCGCCGATTCCTCCCGGCACGTATTCGCGACTCACGCTCGGCCTCCAGCTGATGGTGACGGAGAACGTGC
>JAQGON010000001.1 GCA_028293565.1 Verrucomicrobiota bacterium
CAGAAAAGGGAGGGCCGATCGGCCCTAATAAATCGGGACCATTCAGCGGGCCCGGGTCGACATCGAGTCGATCAACGCGAGCAGAAAACCCCGGTCGCCGCGGAGTTCCCGCACCGCGTCGCGGGCGGCGTCGGACTGCGCGCGCGCCAGCCGTTGCGATTCCTCCAGCCCGTGCAGTTTCACGAAGGTGGTCTTGCCTGCCTTGGCGTCCTTGCCCGCGGTTTTTCCGAGCGTCGCGCTGTCGGCCGTCGCGTCGAGGACGTCGTCCCTGATCTGAAACGCGAGGCCGAGGTGACGTCCCGCGCGCCTCAGCGTCGCGATCGCGGACTCGTCCGCGCTGGCGATGAGACCGCCAAGCACCATCGCCGCCTCGATCATCGCCGCCGTCTTGCTGAGGTGGATGAACTCGAGATCCGCGGCGGTGATGCGCTCGTTTTTTTCCGCGAGGAGATCCGCCATTTGTCCACCGATCAGCCGGCGGCTGCCGCTCGCGTCCGCCAACTCGCTGACCAGGGCATGGGCAAGAGAGGGATTGGAAGCGTACGCCGTGGCCAGCAGCGCGAAGGCGTGGGTCAGGAGGGCGTCGCCGGCGAGCAGCGCAGTCGCCTCGTCGAACTGGCGATGCGCCGTGGGACGCCCGCGGCGGAGATCGTCGTTGTCCATGCACGGGAGGTCATCGTGGATGAGGGAGTAGGTGTGCAGGCATTCGATCGCGACGGCGGCCGCGAGCGGGTCGGGAGACGGGGATTGGGGCGGAAAAAGCCTGGCGGTGGCGAGGACGAGGACGGGGCGCAGGCGTTTTCCGCCGGCCTGCAGGCTGTAGCGCATCGCTTCATGCAGCCGGCCGGGCGGAGTCGAGGCGGGGGGGAGGTAAAGGTCGATGCCGCGTTCGACCTCAGAGGACAGGCGTTTCAGTTCGGCGGGAAAGTCCATCGCTCCTTGGGTGGGCGAAATTGTTTCGGGGCGCAATCCCCGGAAGGCGCCGCCCGGAGAACAGCCTCGCCATGAATCAGGCGGGGGCACATAACCGGCGACGATTTCCGATGCCCACCTACGAGTACGCCTGCCCGAAATGCGGCCACGCCTTTGAACATTTCCAATCCATGCGCGATGCGCCGCTCACGCGGTGCCCCAAGTGCCGGAAGCTGGGGGTCAAACGGCTGGTCGGCAGCGGCGCCGGGCTGATTTTCAAGGGCTCCGGCTTCTACATCACCGATTACAAGAAATCCAAGGCTCCCGAAAAAACCGGCGGCGAGACGGCGCCGGCGGCGAAGCCCGACCAGCCCGCGAAGCCGGCGGCTCCGGTTGCGGCCAAATAATTTTACCCCATGAGCAAAAAAGTCGATCGCGCCCTGTATGGACCCAGCTGGACGGAAGTCATCCTCGGCGCCGTGCTGGCCGCGGCGCTCGGCGTCGTGCTCGCCGCCGTGTATCTGGTCCTCAAACCCGTGACCCAGGTGAAGGAAATCCCGAAGGAACCGGTCCCGGGGATGATTTATTACATCGAGGGCTCGCACGACAGCGCGAAGGCGCGGCGGCTGGTCGCGAAGCAGCAGGCTTTCCTCAAGGGCGGCCCGATCGAGCTGAGCGAGGACGAACTCAATCTCGCGGTCATGCCCGTCACGACGTCGACGCCCGCGAAAAGCGCGCCGCCGGCGAAGGGCGCGCCGCCGGCGAAGACGCCAGCCGCGGAACCGGAGGCGACGGGATTCCTCACGGCGGGGGCGTCGAATTTCCGGCTGACCTCGGGCAGGCTGCAGATGAGCGTCCCGCTCCACGTGAAGTACGCGCTGGTGGGCCTGGACACGACGATCCTCGTGCAGTCGCAGGGAGTTTTTGAGAAGGTGGGCGACGTCTTCGTCTATCAGCCCGACACCGTTTATCTCGGGTCGTGCCCGGTGCACCGGATTCCGATGCTGAAGGGCATGGTGATGAAAAAATTCCTGAACGCCGACCGGTTCCCGCCGGACATGGCCACGGCGTGGGACAAGCTCGCGGATGTCCGGATCGAAGGCTCGACGCTGAAGCTCGGGATGGCGAAGCCGTGAGGAGCACGGGACGCGCCGCCGGACGGGCGGACTGAAACCCGCGCCGCCGCCGGGGAATTTTCCGCGTGTCGAAAAAGCTCAAGAACATCGGCATCGTTTCGCTGCTGACGATCGTCTCGCGGGTGCTCGGGCTGCTGCGCGATTCGCTGAGCGCCTCGATTTTCGGCGCGAGCGTGTTCATGGACGCGTTCATCACCGCGTTTCGCCTGCCGAACCTCTTCCGGCGGCTGCTGGGCGAGGGTGCGCTCGCGGCGGCCTTCGTCCCGTCGCTGCAGGAGGAGCTGCGCGAGGGCGGACGCCCGGGCGCCTTTGCGCTGCTGAACCAGGTCACGAGCTGGCTGGTCGTGGTGGCCGGCGGCTGCGTCGTGGCCGGGATGGCGATTTTCAGCCAGTCGCACCTGATCGCGGGACAGGACCCGAAATGGCATCTCGCCGCGAGCCTGACGGTCTGGCTTTTCCCGTACCTGCTCTTTGTCTGCCTCGCGGCGGCCTTCAGCGCGGTGCTGAATGTCTTCGAGCGTTTCGCCGAGCCGGCGCTGTCGCCGATCTGGCTGAACCTGGCGTGGATCGCGGCGCTGGGCGCGGCGGGACTGAAGCTCGCCGACACCGAGCTCGGCCGAATCCACTGGCTGTGCGCGGGCGTCCTCGTGGGCGGCTTCCTCCAGATGGCGGTGCCGGCCGCGGTCCTGATGCGCGAAGGCTGGCGTCCGCGGTTCGACCTCGCGCTCTCCCCGCGGGTGAAAACCATCGCCGCGTGGATGGCGCCGGGGGTGTTCGGCACGGCGATCTATCAGGTCAACGTCTACATCTCGGGCCTCTTCGCGTTTTCGATCAACGAGTCGGCGGCGACACTACTGTTCTACGCGAACCGCCTGATGGAGTTTCCGATCGGGGTCTTCGCAGTCGCGGTGTCGACGGTGATCTATCCGCTGATCGCGCGCCACGCCGCCGCGCAGGATTATGCGGCGATGGCGGCGGACTACCGCAAAGGGCTGCGGCTGATCCTGATCATCAACGTCCCGGCGGCGGCCGGGCTCGCGCTGCTGAGCGACCCGATCGTGCGCCTGCTGTTCCAGCACGGGAAGTTCACGGCGGAGATGGCGCAGGCGATGGCGCCGCTGCTGACGCTGTTCGTGATCGGCATGCCGTTTTTCTCGATCGTGAGCCTGACAACCCGGGCGTTTTACGCGGTGAAGGACACGGTCACGCCGGTGCGGCTGGCGGCGCTGAGCTTCCTCGTGAACCTGACGCTGAGCTGGGGAGTGAAGGACGTGCTGGGCGCGCCCGGGCTCGTGATCGCCAGCACGGTCGCGATCATCGTGCAGACGTTTTCGATGCAGCACATGCTGGCGCGGGAGGTGCCGGGAATGGGATTCGGCGATCTCTGGCGGACGATCGGGAAGGTGCTGCTGGCGACGGCGGCGATGGCCGTCGTGGTGGCGCTGGGGTGGCAGGGATTGCGGCGCGGGCTCGCGCATGCGCGCACGGCCGACGCCGTCGCGATTTTCGGGCTGATCCCGATTGGAGCGGCGGTTTACGGAGCCGTGCTCTGGCTCCTGCGCATCGAGGGTCGCGAGGAGTTGAAGGGGCTTCTCCGCCGCGGGTTTGGCGGGCGGAAGTGATCTCATGCCTCCGGAACCTTCACGGGAAATTTCGGTGCGCCACAATCCGGGCGAGTCGCGGTTCGACACCTACGTCGATGGGCGGCAGTCGGTCGCCGACTATGTGCTGCAGGGCCGGCGGATGATTTTCACGCACACGTTTGTCCCGCCGGAATTGCGGGGCCGGGGTGTCGCCGAGAAGCTCGTGCGCGCCGCCCTCGAGTGGGCGCGCAGCGAGGGTTACACGGTCGAGCCGCAATGTTCGTATGTCGCCGTCTTCATCGAGCGGCACGCGGAATATCGCGACTTGCTCGGGCGTTGAGCGGAATTCGGGTTCGGTTTTCACCACGAAGGTCACAAAGAGCACGAAGCACCCGAGGCACGGAGGTGGCAGGTTTTTACCGCAAAGGCCGCGAAGCACGCGAAGATCGGAAAAAGGCGGTAGCGGGCCTGGCCTTCGCGAGCTTCGCGTCCTTTGTGGTGAAATGATCGGAGCGTTGAGCGATCTGGGTTTTCACCGCGAAGATCACCAAGATCACAAAGCACCCGACGGACTGTTTTCACCGCAAAGGCCGCGAAGGACGCGAAGGTCGGAAAAAGGCGGCGGCGGGCCTGGCCTTCGCGGGCTTCGCGTCCTTCGTGGTGAAATGATCGGGCCGGGTGCGTTTGCCAAATCCGGCGGCGCGCATTTGGTGGCGGTTCCATGTCTCACCTGTTCTCGCCGCTCACGATCAAGGCGATCACGCTCCGGAACCGCATCGGCGTGTCGCCGATGTGCCAGTATTCCTCCGAGGAGGGCATGGCGTCGGACTGGCACCTCGTCCATCTCGGCTCGCGCGCGGTCGGCGGCGCGGGTCTCGTCATCGCCGAGGCGACCGCGGTTTCACCGGAAGGCCGCATCACGCCCGGCGATGCCGGCATCTGGTCGGACGGGCACGTGGAGCCCCTGGCGCGATCGACGCGGTTCATCAAGCAGCACGGGGCCGTTCCCGGGATTCAGCTCGCCCACGCGGGCCGGAAGGCCAGCGCGGCCCGGCCGTGGGACGGCGGCGCGCATCTGGCGGATGACGCCGGAGGCTGGACGCCGGTGGCGCCGAGCCCGATCGCCTTCGGCGGCGAGCTGACCAAGGTCCCGCATGCGTTGACCAAGCTCGAGATTGCGCGGGTGCAGTCCGATTTTGCAACGGCGGCGCGGCGTTCGCTCGCCGCGGGCTACGAATGGCTGGAGCTTCACGCCGCCCATGGCTACCTCGCGCATGAATTTCTTTCGCCGCTCTCGAATCATCGCGCGGACGACTACGGCGGGAGCTTCGAGAACCGGATCCGCTTCCTGCTCGAGACGACGCGCGCCGTGCGGAAGGTCTGGCCCGAGTCGCTGCCGCTGACCGTCCGGATTTCGTGCACGGACTGGACCGAGGGAGGATGGGATCTTGACCAGTCGGTCGAGCTGGCGCAGCGCCTGAAGACCGAGGGCGTCGATCTCATCGACTGCAGTTCCGGCGCGAACGTCGCGAATGCGCGGATTCCGGTGGGGCCGGGTTATCAGGTGCCGTTTGCCGAGCGCATTCGCCGGGAGGCGGAGATCGCGACGGCTGCGGTCGGGCTGATCACCGAGCCGGAGCAGGCGGACGGCATCATCCGCTCCGGACAGGCGGACGTGGTGCTGCTGGCGCGGGCGCTGCTACGGGATCCCTATTGGCCGGCGCACGCGGCGCGGACGCTCAACGAAACCGCCGCGGTCCCGCCGCCGCGCCAATACGCTCGCGCTTGGTGAGGCGCGGACTACGTTTTCGCCATGCATCCCGTTTCGCCCGACACGCTCGTGCGCGCGCTGCACTGGCGCTACGCGACGCAGTGGTTTGATCCGGCGCGGAAGATCCCGGAGGAGACCTGGCTCGCGCTCGAGCAGGCGCTGGTGCTTTCGCCGTCGTCCATCGGACTCCAGCCGTGGAAATTCATCGTCATCACCGATGCGGCGCTGAAAACCCGGCTGCTGCCCGCGTCGTTCGACCAGGCCAAGACGGTCGACTGCTCGCATTTCGTGGTTTTCACGGTGCGCAAGAATCTCGGGCACGATCACGTCGACCGGCACATCGCGCGGATGGCCGAGGTGCGCGGCGTGACGCCGGAGTCGCTGGGAAAATTCCGCCGGATGGCGACGGGCAATCTCGACAAGGCGCGCTCCGAGGAGCGGCTCGACACCTGGCAAACCCACCAGGTGTACATTGCGCTCGGGCAGTTCATGGCGAGCGCGGCGGTCATCGGCGTCGACACCTGCCCGATGGAGGGAATCGATCCCGAAAAATTCGACGGGATCCTCGACCTGAAGGAGACGGGCTATGCGACGGTCGTGGCCTGCGCCGCGGGTTACCGGCGGACGGACGACAAGTACGCCGACACGAAGAAAGTCCGGTTCAAGCCGGAGGATGTGATCGTGCGCCGCTGATCCAGCCGAGCTCACCGAGCAAATCAAAAGCCTCCTGCTGCGCTCCGCGATTTTCCTCCGTTTCCGTATTGATGAATTGTTTCTCAACCGAATCCAAAATCCCACCCACATGAAACGCAAAGCATCCGCCGTCTGGAACGGCAACCTCGCAAACGGCAACGGCACGATCTCCACCGAAAGCGGAGCGCTCACCGCGGCTCCCTATTCGTTCAAGACCCGGTTCGAAAGCGCCCGCGGCACCAATCCCGAAGAGCTCATCGCGGCGGCCCACGCCGGCTGCTTCACCATGGCGCTCTCGCTCGCGCTGCAGCAGGCGGGATTCACCGCCGAGACGCTGAACACGACGGCGACGGTCACGATGGAGAATCATCCGCAGACCAGCTGGACGGTGACGGCGGTCCACCTCGAGACCCAGGCAAAGGTGCCCGGCGTGTCGGCGCAGAAATTCGCCGAGGTGTCCGCCGGAGCCAAGGCGGGCTGCCCGATTTCGCGGCTGCTCAAGGCCGAGATCACCCTGGACGCGAAGTTGGTCTGACGAAACCGGTCCCCGGTCCTTTTTTTCCTCCGGCAAAAAAGGATCGGCGGTCCGGATTCAGGCGAAGACCTGGGCGCGTTCCGCGGCGTCGAGCGGTCGCCACTTTCCCGCGGGCAGGCTGCCGAGCGAAAACTGGCCGATCCGCACCCGGATGAGGCGCAGCGTCGGGTGTCCGACGGCGGCGGTCATGCGGCGCACCTGGCGGTTTTTTCCCTCAATCAGCTCGAGGGACAGCCACGCGGCGGGCACACTTTTCCGGAAACGGATCGGCGGAGTTCGCGGCGGGAGATCCGGCGTCGGGTCGAGCGCTCTCGCGCGGCACGGCAGGGTGCGGTAGCCTTCGAGGAGGATTCCGCCGCGCTCGAGCCGTTCGAGCGAGTCCGGCGTCGGAATCCCTTCGACCTGGACCCAGTACTCGCGCCGGTGCGCATGCCGGGGATCGAGGAGCCGGTGGTTGAGGTCCGGTTCGTCGCTGAGCAGCAGGAGCCCCTCGGAGTCGGCGTCGAGGCGGCCCAAGGCGTAGACCTTGGGCGGCAGGGCAAAGCCGGAGAGGGGTTTCCAGCGCGATCCGGGTTCCGGCGTGAACTGCGACAGCACGCCATAGGGTTTGTGGATCGCGAGCAGCACGGGAAAAGCCAAGCAGCTCTGCCGGGGGCGCGAAAGGACGGAAACACGATCTGCGCTTTCGTTTTTTCGCGTTTCTGCGATGGTGAAATCAATTCCCTC
>JAQGON010000011.1 GCA_028293565.1 Verrucomicrobiota bacterium
CCGACCGGTTTTCCGCCGTAGTTTTCGGCCATCTCGCGGAGCATGCGCTTGTCCATTTCATCGAGCCCCGAGGCGTCGATCTCGAGCAGTTCGAGCGCCGCCGCGGCGACGGACCGGGTGATGACTCCGCTGGCGCGCTCCTGGGCGAAGTCGCGGACGAAGTTGATGAGGTTGTTCGCCACGCGGGGAGTTCCGCGGGAACGCGTCGCGATCTCCCGCGCGCCGTCGTCGTCGATGCTCACCTTGAGCAGTCCGCAGCTGCGGCGGACGATCCCCTCGAGCGTCGGATGATCGTAGTAGTCGAGCCGCGTCTGCAGCGTGAAACGCGACCGGAGCGGGGCGGTGAGCAGCCCGCTGCGCGTCGTCGCGCCGATCAGCGTGAAGCGCGGGATGGAAAGCCGGACGCTCCGCGCGTTCGGGCCCTGGTCGATCATGATATCGAGCCGGAAGTCCTCCATCGCCGAGTACAGGTATTCCTCGACGGTTTTCGGAATCCGGTGGATTTCGTCGATGAACAGGATGTCGCCCTCTTCCAGGCTGGTGAGGAGCCCGGCCAGGTCGCCCGCCTTCTCGATGACCGGCCCCGAGGTCACGCGCACGCTCTTGCCGAGCTCGTTGCCGAGGATGAAGGCGAGGGTCGTCTTGCCGAGTCCGGGCGGCCCGGAGAGCAGGATGTGATTCAGGGCCTCGCCGCGTTTCCGCGCGGCGCCCACCATCACCTGCAGGCGCTCGACGGTTTTCAGCTGCCCGGTGAAGTCGGCGAACGAGAGCGGGCGCAGCGCGGCCTCCGCGGGCGAAACGGGGGAGGAGAGCGCGCTGCTGATGAAGCCGAGGCCCTTCTTGGATTCAGGCGATGACATGGGTGTTTTCTTAACCGCGAAGCCGGCGGGAAACGCGAACGGAGGATGCCGGCTGGAAGCGCATTTCCTTCGCGGGCTCGGCGTCCTTGGTGCGGGGCATCCGGATCATTTCCACTCCACGTCCGCGCCGAGGCTGCGGAGGTTTTCGACGAAGTTGGGATGGGCGCGCTTGATCGTGTCGGCGTTTTTCACGACCGAGCGTCCCGGGATGCTGGCGGCCACCATGTAGAGCGCGACCGCGGCGCGGATGATGTAGGGCGCGTCCACCGTCGTGGCGTGCAGCGGGCGGTTGCCGAAGACAATGATGCGGTGCGGATCGCTGACCACGACGTGGGCGCCGAATTTGGAGAGTTCGGGCATCCAGGTGAAGCCGCCTTCATAAACCTTGTTCCAGAACTGGATCGCGCCGTTCGCGCGGACCGACAGCGCGATCATGCACGGCAGGAGGTCGACTGGAAAATACGGCCACGGCGCGGCCTCGATCTTCGGGAGCAGGTTGCTCGTGTACGGCGCCTCGATGGTGAGTTTCTGGCGCCGGCGGACGATCGCGGTGTCGCCCTGATGCTCGACGACGACGCCGAGTTTCTCGAACGAGCGCGTGATGAGGTCGAAGTGATGGGGCAGGGAATGGCGGACCTTGACCTCGCCGCCGGTGATCGCGCCGAGCGCGAGGAAGGTGACGACCTCGTGGTAGTCGGTGTTGATGGTGAACGTCCCGCCCTTGAGCCGCTTCACGCCCTCGACAGTGAGCTGGCTGGTGCCCACTCCGGAGATCTTCGCGCCCATCCCGACCAGGACGCCGCACAGGTCCTGCACGTGAGGCTCGCTCGCGGCGTTGATGATGGTCGAGGTGCCGTCCGCCAGCGCCGCGGCCATGACGAAATTCTCGGTGGCGGTGACCGACATGTAATCGGGCCAGTGGCGGCCGCCGCGAAAACGGCCGTTGAGCTTCAGCGTCAACGAGCCGTTCTGCGAAACCTTCGCGCCGAGCTTTTCCAGAATTTCGAGATGCGGGTCCAGCTCGCGGATGCCGAGCGAGCATCCCTTGGCGTTCGTCGGAATGGCGATTTTCTTCATCCGCCCGAGCAGGGGCGCGAACAGCAGGACCGAGGAACGCATGCCGGACGGCAGTTCGCCCTGCAGGCGCGCGGCGTCGAATCGCGAATGATCGAGCGTCATCGTGCCCGTGGGCTTGTCCCACTCGATGCGCGAGCCCTGCTCGGCGAAGAACGTCACGAGCTTCTCGACATCGGTGATCGCCGGGACATTCAGCAGCCGGACCGGGGCGTCGGTGAGGAGCGTCGCACAAAGAATCGGGAGCGCGGAATTTTTGTTGCCGGAGGGCGTGATGGTGCCCGAAAGGGCTTTGCCGCCGTTGACGATGAGATCGGCCATCGAGGAAAGTTGAAGGCTGCGGGTTGAAAGTTGAAAGCCTGAACCAAAAACCGGAGGGACGTTCAGAGAAGGCTGAGCCGGGTCAAAAAAACAAACTCAATCCGGAGCCGGGTTAATTGGCCGGGCTTTTCGAGGCGCCGGGCTGCCGCCGGATCCAATAAAAAAGCGCCCGCTTTTTGGCGGGCGCCTTGGGAGACACGGGAGGAGGCGGACCGGTCAGATCGCGCCGCCGCCCTGCTGGCCTTCGGGCCGCGGACCGCTGTCGTCACGGAAACGTCCGCGGCCGCCGCGGCGACGACGGCGTCCGCCGCCTTCGTAGCGATTCTCGCCGGAGCCTTCGCCTTCGGGCCGCGGCTGTCCGCCCTCGAACGACGGATCGCGCGGCTGGTTCTCGCGGGGTCCGCGATTTTCGCCGCCGCCCTGGTAGCTGCCGCGCCCGCGTCCGCCGCGGTGCCGGCGGCGGTGCTGCCGCTGGTGTTCCTCGCTGCCGGCGTTGGGACGTTCGGCGATGCTGGCTTCCGCCGGCTTGGCACCGAAGAGGCCTTTCAGCCAGCTGATGAATCCGCCGGATTTCTTGACCGGCTCGTTCTGGACGGGACGTTCGAAGCGGGGCTCGGTGCGCCGCGGTTCGGAGGAGAAATCGCGGCGCGGCTCGCGGCCGTCGCGGGTTTCCCGCCCCTCGCGCGGATCGCGCGGCTGCCTCGGTTCGAAGGGCCGCTGTTCGCGCGGCTGAAACGTCGGACGGTCATCGCGACGCGGCCGGGCTTCGTTCTGCTGGGCGACGTTCGGGTCGCCCCAGCTGACCGCGGGCCGTTTGACCTGCTCGGTGGGGAGGATGTTGAGTTCCGCCTTCGAGACTGGCGCGTCCGCGGGTGCGGGCCGGGCGCTCGAATCCGGCGTGAAGGGAAACAGTTCGCTCTCGTTCGCCGGGGCGCGGGCCAGGGCGGCCGCCGGAGGCGGCGCGACTTCCTTCGCAGCGACCGGCGGGGTGGGGGGCGAGGGGGATCGGCTCTCCGCCGGCAGCGCGGCGGAAGGCTCGTTGACGACGGGTACGGACGTTTCACCCGTGAACGGGTTCTTGTACTCGCTTTGGGGACGAAGCACCTCGAGGGCGCTGGGCTGGTAACCGCTGGCGGTGCCGGGCGCCGCGGTGGCGGCGGAGGCGGAGGGGCGTTTTCCGCGCGAAAGGCCTGTGCCCTTGGCGGTGCCGAACGAACCCGCCGGAGCGGGTTGATTGCCGGAGGAGGCGGCGGTGGACGCCGGTCCGGCGGTCGCGGCAGGAGCCTCGGAGGGCTGGCCGGACGATGCTTGATCTGACATGTTTGGTTTTTCTTTGCTGGCGCTCATCCCGCAGGGCGGGAGAACGGCCGTTTTGTGGAGGGCCTGCGGAGCGCAGAAACTGCGGCTCGACACAGGCGTGAAGGATGAACCGTCGTCGCAGGGCGGATGCGGGGCAACCTCAAATTCCAGCCGCGCCCGCAACCCGCGCTCCAAGGCGGGCTTGCCAGCGCCGCGCGCGGTTCGCAGCCTCGGCTCCCATGGATAAACTCGAGGAAATCTTCCAGATGCAGTCGGCGCTGAATTCGCGGATCGGCGTCCACCTTCCGCCGCCGACCGATGAGGAGAAGACGAAGTGGATCCTGAATTACACCCGCGCCATGCAGCAGGAAACCGCCGAGCTGATCGACAGCGTGCCGTGGAAATGGTGGGCGAAATACCAGAAATTCGACGAGCAGAACGCGAAGGTCGAAGTCGTCGACCTGTTCCACTTTCTCGTGTCCCTCGCGCAGACGCTCGGGATGTCGGCCGACGACGTTTATCAGGCCTATCTCAAGAAAAACGCGGTGAACCACCAGCGCCAGGAGTCCGGGTACGTCAAAAAGGACGAGGCGGATTCGAAGCACATCTGAGCGCGCAGTGGACTGTCCGCAACGAGCCGATAGCTGAATGCTGACAGCTGATCGCTGACAGCGCAGCAGCGGCTCAGCGCGTGACAACAAATGCCGCGGTCACGTCGACGGCCACGTTGCCGTTTTCGACCACGTGCGCCTTGAGCTTCAGCTTCGCCTTGCCGTAACGCGCAAGGGCTTCCTTGAACTCGGCGATCGCGGCCTGTGCCGGACGCTCGCAGATCGCGCGCAGGTCGCCGAGCACGGGACGGCGATAGGCGGCGCGGCTTTCCTTCACGACAATGTGCCAGACGGCCTTGTCCGCGCTCTTTTCGTTGCGCATCAGTTCCCACACGACGCCATAACCCGCGAGCGTGGCGAGCGACACGAGACTGCCGCCGAAGGCGGTGTTGAGCGAATTTTTGTTCTGCTCCTTCGGCGCCGTCAGCACCAGTGCGCGATCGTCGCTCACCTCCACGCCGACCCCCATCGCCTTCGCGAGCGGAATCATCTCGTGCAGAAAAAGCTCCAACGCTGGGACTTTGACCGGTTTCATTCGGCCCGGACGTTGTAGACTAAAACGCCCGGCGTCAAAGCCCGCGGGGCCGAACCTGTTACTATTGTCGAACTTCAGCGTCGCACTTCACGCCCGACCCGACGAAAAAGGCGTTTTCATCTCATGATCGGCCCGCGGCAAAAGCTCGATACCCGTTTCCACGTCAAGGTCTTCCATCACGGAAAGGCCGAGACAATTCCGTTCGGCGCCCTCCTGACCCGGCCGACGATCGTTTCGGTTTACATGCGCAACAATACTCCGGGTTGTGACCGTCAGAATGACGATCTGGCGGCAACCGCGGCGGAATTCGAGCGCGCCGGGTACAATCTCGTGGCCGTAAGCCGGGACACCGCCGGGTCGCATGCGCGCTACGCGGCGAAGAAGAAAATCACTTATGCGCTCGTCAGCGACCCGGACGATCTGTTCGCGAAGGCCGCTGATTCCATCGTGGAGAAATCAATGTACGGCCGGAAATTCTCCGGCCCGGCGCGCGCCGCCTATGTGCTGGACCGCGACGGGACGGTTCTCGCCGTGGCCGAAAAGGTCGACACAGCAGGCCACGGGGCGCAGCTGCGGACGTTGATCGCGGGATTGAAGTGACGTTTCGGGCCTCCCCGAACCAGAAGCTGACGAAGGGAGCGGGGCCGATCCGGTTGACTTCATGAGGCGCTGAAGGCTCACACCTGCTTCGTTATCTTCTGTTCAATTGGATCGATGGTGGGGAGCTTGGGGCATGAACTGTCGAGCCGGTTGCGGCGCGTGCTGCATCGCGCCTTCAATTTCTTCCGCGATCCCGGGAATGCCCTTCGGGAAGCCGGCGGGAATACCCTGCGTGCAGCTGCTGCCCGACTTTCGCTGCGCCCTGTTCGGCCAGCCGGAACGCCCCGCGGTCTGCGCGAGCCTGCGCCCCATGGAGGAGATGTGCGGCGGCACCCGCGGCGAAGCGCTCGACTTCCTCGCCCACCTGGAGGTCGCCACGCGTTGCACGGAGGACGCGGTGGGTTTCACGAAGGCGTCGCCTCACGCCCGGTGAATTCGGGCCGGGCCTCGGCTCAGCGCAGGCTCTGCCGGTAGCGGACCTCGGGGAGCGTCACATTGAAAAGCGTGATTTCTTTTCTCGAGTCGTCGGGGGTGAAGCCGATGCGCTCATAAAAATGACGGGCCCGGGTGTTCGCCAGGAGCACCCACACCGTGACGGTCTGCGCCGCCGTTTGCCGGAGATGCTCGAACGCAGTTTGGGAGAGCGCATGGCCGCAGCCCGTGCCCCAGGCCGCGGGGTGCACGTAAAGCGCCGCGATCTCGGCGACGGCCGGAGGCCGGAGGTCGTCGTCGCGCGAAGGGCAGGCCGACAGAAATCCATTCACGCGCCCGTGTGCTTCCGTGACCCAGATCGTATGGGTGGTGGCCGCCAGCCGCGGCGCCCACAGCTCGCAACGCTCCTTGACCGAGAGCGTGTCGAGAACCTCGTCCGGAAAAAAACCGCGGTAGGCGGTCTGCCAGGAGGCAATGTGAGTCTCGGCGATCGCCAGGACATCGGCGGGCGTCGCGCGACGGACACGAAGACTCGGGGTCATGATGGGATCAAAACGGTCGGGGGCAGTTGCCGACAAGAATTGCGCAGGAACCGGCAAGTCACAACCTCAGAAAATGGCAAAACCCGAAGAGCCGAAGATCATCTTTTCCATGCTCGGCGTCTCGAAGAAGATCGAACGCAAGGAAGTCCTCCGCGACATCTCGCTGTCGTTCTACTACGGCGCCAAGATCGGAGTGCTCGGCCTCAACGGCTCGGGCAAGTCGTCGCTCCTCCGCATCCTCGCGGGTCGCGACACGGACATCGACGGCCGCGTCCATTTTGAGCCGGGCTATTCCGTCGGATTCCTCGAGCAGGAGCCGCACCTCACACCTGGGGCCACGGTGCGGCAGTGCGTCGAGGAGGGCGTCAAGCACCTGACGGACCTGACGGCCGCATACGATGCGACGTGGGACGAATTGAACGACGCCGCCGACGACAAGGCGAAGGATGCGACTATGACGAAGCAGGGCGAGCTGCAGGAAAAAATCGATGCCCTCGGCGCGTGGGACGTCGCTCCGCAGGTCGAGATGGCGATGGACGCCCTGCGCTGCCCGCCCGGAGAACAGCCCGTCGACCGGCTTTCCGGCGGCGAGCGCCGGCGCGTGGCGCTCGCGCGGCTCCTCCTGCAGAAACCGGCGATCCTGCTTCTCGACGAGCCCACGAATCACCTCGATGCCGAAAGCGTCAACTGGCTCGAGCAGCATCTGGCGCGTTACGAGGGCACCGTGATCGCCGTGACGCATGACCGCTACTTCCTCGACAACGTCGCGCAGTGGATCCTCGAGCTGTCGTACGGTCATGGCATCCCGTGGAAGGGAAATTACTCGTCCTGGCTCGAGCAGAAACAGGCCCGGCTCGGAGTCGAGCAGCGGACCGAGGACCGCCGCCAGAAAGCCATGGCCCGCGAACTCGCCTGGATCCGTCAATCGGCCAAGGCCCGGGTCGCGAAATCGCAGGCGCGCATCAACGCCTACGAGACCATGCTGAAGCAGAACGTCGCGGAAAAGGAAAAGGAGTTCGAGATCCTGATTCCCCCGGGCCCGCGTCTCGGCGCGCTCGTGGTCGAGGCGAAGGACCTGGCGAAGGGCTACGGCGACAACCTCCTCTTCGAAAAAGTGAATTTCTCGCTGCCGCCGGGCGGGATCGTCGGGGTCATCGGGCCGAACGGCGCCGGAAAGACGACCTTGTTCCGGCTGATCATCGGCGCCGAGAAACCCGACGCGGGCACGCTCCGCGTCGGCGAGACGGTGAAGATCGCGCACGTGGACCAGTCGCGCGATTCGCTGCCGGACAGCGAGACGATCTGGCAGGCGATCAGCGGCGGCGAGGAGATCATGAAACTGGGCGGCCGCGAGGTGAACAGCCGCGCCTACTGTGCGCAGTTTGGCTTCACCGGCCCCGACCAGAGCAAGAAGGTCGGCATCCTTTCCGGCGGCGAGCGCAACCGGGTTCATCTCGCGCGGCTGCTCAAGAGCGGCGCGAACCTGATCCTGCTCGACGAGCCGACGAACGACCTCGACGTGAACTCGATCCGCGCGCTGGAGGAGGCGCTCGAGAATTTCGCCGGCTGCGCCGTGGTGGTGTCGCACGATCGCTGGTTTCTCGACCGGGTGGCCACGCACATCCTCGCCTTCGAGGGCGACAGCGTCGTCCATTGGTTCAGCGGAAACTATTCGAGTTACCTCGAGGATTTCCGGCGGCGGAAGGGCAAGGAGGCGGATCAGCCGCACCGCATCAAATACCGCAAGCTGACGCGGACCTGATTTTTTTTCACCGCGAAGAGCGCAAAGGGCGCGAAGGCCGGAAAATGCGGCGTACCCGTTTCCCTTCGCGCCCTTTGCGCTCTTCGCGGTGAAAATTCGGGTTAGCTGCAGGCGCTGCCGGGCCAGGTCGCGGAGTAGGTGCGCTCGACTGCGACAAGCTCTGATTTGCCGCCGGCGATCCGGGAATCCAAGTGAAGGGTCAACGGGACTGGCGTTTCCAAGTGGTAGTGCAGTCCGGCCGAATCCTTCGTCCACCCAATCTGGATGCCTTCCTCCAATCCGGGAATCGGCCGCGATCCTTTCGCCCGGGCCAGCGATCCGGTCGCGAGCGACACGGCGAAATGCATCGGGCCGAGGTCGAAGCGCGGCTGCAGTCCGAGGAGATAACGCGAAAGCTGCCAGGTGGGACAACCGGCCCATTGGTGACAATGACTCCAGCGGGTGTCGAACACCTCGAGCCACGTGGTCCGGTCCGCGCCGAGCGACCAGCCCCAGCAGGTGCGGTATTGATCCAGCACAAAATCCATTTCCCCGTTCTCGATCAGCTCCGGCAGCGCGAAGTGCCCGAAATACGGCGTGATCAGCTGCGGATTGTTCGCCGCGGGATCGCTGAGGCGCGGCGCGTCAGCCCGGTTCGGAAAGCACCGGCGCATGTGCTCCTTCAGATAGACCCGTCCCGCCGCCGCCTGCTGCGGATCGAAGAAGCCGAGCCGGAGCCCGAGCGCCGCGCGATGATACCCGATCCGCGTCCACGCTTCCCCTGCGGCGGAAAACTCCTCCGCAAAATACCGCGCGATGATTCGGGAAAACCCCTCGGCCGCGCCGCGATAAAACTCCGCGCGCCCGCCGCGTCCCAATGTCTCGCCCCAGCCCACCATGCTGCGGAGCGCCGCGAGGTGGTGCAGATTCACTCCCATGTCGGAAGGACCCGGATTGCGCACGTAACCCCAGTCGACGAAGCCCCAGCCGAGATCGTCCTGGATTCCATGCGCGCTCGTTTTCCTGGCGAAGGCTTCGAGATTGCGCTCGGCGAACGGAAACATCGCCTCGAGATGGGCGCGGTCGCCGGTGAGCTTCCAGTAATGAACGCAGGCGTTGACCCACTGGGCGGCGTACGTGGTGAGGTAGGCGCCGCCGCCCGGGCAGAGGCCGGACACGAGGCCGTCGGCACGGGCGCATTGCGCGCTCTGGACGAGACTGCGCCGGCACAGCCGGAGGTCGGAGAACGCGGCCGCCGCGATGTCCATGCCGACGGTCACGACGTCGCCGGCCCATTGCCCGCGCTCGCGGGTGGGATTGTCGGTGATGGCGTCCTCGGCGCAGGCGCGGTGGGTTTCCACGCCGGTCAGCCAGATCCGGTCGAGCAGCGGGTCGTCCGTCTGCAGCGCGCCCTCCGCGGGCCCGTAATAGGCGCGCTCAACGATTCCCTCCTCCAGGAACGTCGCCTGCGACCCGGAGGCGAAGACATGGATTTCGAGAAAACGCCCCCCTCGCGGCGTCAGCGGGGAAAATTCCTGCGGGCCGCCGCGCGCGACGTAATGGTCGAGGTTGCACGAATCGCCGCCCGACAGCGTGATCCAGGGCGGCACCCGCCCCTGCAGGAGGGCCTCCGCATAAGCGAACTCCACGACCGCGCCGGCGGGCAAATCGAGTTTGAATCGCGGACGCATCAGCCGCACGCGGCCAAGATCGTAACGGCGCCACACTCCCTGGGCGGGAAGGTCCGCCGGCGCGAGATCGCGGAGGAAAAATCGCGCCGGAATGTCGTCCCGCTCGTAGCCGAATGTTTCGGTGAAAATCCCGGACGCCATTGGTTTCAGCCGACGATCCAGGCTGCGCGGGTTTGCCGACGTGACCGGTCGCGCGGGTCCGAGGCCGCGCTCGACGGCGACGGATTGACTCCAGTCGCGGTCGTCGAAGCCCGCTGCGAGCCACTCCGGATTCTGCCGCGTGTCGCACCACTCGATGAATCCGAGCTGGGGATTTATCCGCCGAACGGCGGGCGCGAAACCGGGAAGGCGCCGGCACTTCCAATTTGCCGGGAGCTCGACCCCGTTGCACAGGACCGTGCAGGCAAGAAACGGATCGATGCCCTCCAGGAGCCGCGTCGAAACTCCGAGGTGATGAACCACGACTCCGAGTGTGTGCCGGCCCGCGGAGAGGTTTTCGACAAAGGTGGAGAACTCCGGAAACGCCTTCGGGAAGCGCGCGGGACCTTCGCAAAACCTCCGGCCATCGATCCAGCCGACGAAGGAGTCCGCGCCGAGCAGGCGAAACCGGACCGGTCCCGTCGTCGGGATGTCGAGCGTCGCGCGGAAGGCAAAATAGCGGTCCTGGTCGTCCGGCTTCGCCTCCGGGCACCAGAGGCAGGGCGCGCTGAACACGTCGTCGACGGTGGCGGAGGGCATTCGCCGGCGATGCAACAGCAACGGCGCGACGATTCGAGCCGTAAAGCGGCGCCGGCATCCCGCCCGCGCGCTTTCGGTTCGCGACGGGCTTGGCAGCGGCGCCCGTGATCGTTAGCCGTTATGCCCATGACCCAGCACCGCAATCCCCAGGCCGAGCAGATGGCAGACGAGTCGATGATCCGAAACCTGACCGCGCAGGCGAACGCGATCTGGCCGCAGGAGAAGCCGCTGTTTGCGCGCTACCAGCTCCCGCCGGATTGCCGGATCGCGGACATCGGCTGCGGAAGCGGCGAAATCACGTCGCGGCTCGCGTTGCTTTATCCGCGGGCGGAAATCATCGGCATCGACATCCTCGAGCACACGGTCGAGCTGGCGCGAAAGCGTCATGCCGCCCTCGCGCCCCGCGTGCAGTTCCAGCAGGGTGACGCGTTCGAGCTCAAGCTGCCGGCGGGGAATTTCGATCTCGTCGTCTGCCGCCATGTGACGCAGTCGATTCCCGAGCCGGAGCGAGTCCTCGCGGAGATGAAGCGGATCTGCCGGCCGGGCGGATGGATGCACGTGCTGAGCGAGGATTATGGCATGCTCCATTTCGCGCCGGGAAAAGTGGATCCCGATCGTTTCTGGCACGAAGCGGTGAGGGCGGCCGCGGCCGGCATGGGCGTCGACGAACGCGTCGGCCGCCGCACCTGGAGCCTGCTGCGGGAGCTCGGCCTCGGCGCGATCACCGTCGATTATCTGACCGTGGACACGGTCCGCGTGCCGCGGAAGACGTTTGCGGCCATCATCGAGGCGTGGCGCGACGGCTACACGGAGGTGCTCAGCCAGCATGCGAATCTTTCGCGGGCGAAAGTGCGGGGGTACTTCGACCACATGATCGCGAACATCCGGAATCCGGAAGCCTACGCCGTCTGGCATGTCCCGGTTTTTGGCGGACGAAAGCGCCGCTGAGGCCGCGCCGGCTCCGGTTGCGACTTGCGGCCATGCCTTGCGGCCGGAATATTTCCGGACAGCGTGGCTCTCACTGGCATGAAACGACCCGGATTGCTCCTTGCCCTGTCCGCCATTTTTTTCTCCCCCATGACTGCTGTGACGACTCCCTCGCCCAAGACTGAATCCATCGTGCTCGGCGGCGGCTGCTTCTGGTGCACCGAGGCCGCGTACAAGCTCCTCCCCGGAGTGAAGCACGTCACCTCCGGCTATGCGGGCGGGACCGAGCCGAACCCGACCTACGAGGAAGTCTCCGCCCATGCGACCGGCCACGCCGAGGTGATCAAGATCGACTACGATCCGGCGGTCGTGTCGCTCGCCGAACTCCTTGATTATTTCTGGTCCGTGCACAATCCCACGCAGGTGGGCGGGCAGGGGAATGACGACGGCCCGCAGTATCGCTCGATCATCCTCTATTCCGACCTGGCGCAGAAGGTCGCCGCGACCAGGTCGATGACGGAAGCGCAGAAAACCTTCCGCGATCCGATCACCACCGAGATCGTGCCTCTGGCCAGATTCTGGCCGGCCGAGGGGTACCATCAGGATTATTTCGCGAAGAATCCGGAGGCGGGGTACTGCCGCCTCGTGATCGCGCCGAAGGTCGACAAGCTGAAGGCCCACCAGAAGAAGTAGGGCGCCGCTCCCTTTACAACCGGGCATTCCCGGCAATGGTGTCGGCCATGCCTGAAACGACTCCGCCGAACCCGGCCGAAAGCGGCCTCGAGGTGCGCACGCATTTTGTGCGGAGCCGCAACGTCCTCGTCGCGCGGGCCGATTTCAGCGAGCTGTTCGTCGACTATTATCTCCATCTCGCCGCGCAGAAGATCCGGCCGGCGCCGGAGCACGACGCCCTGTTCAAGCGGGCCCTCGCGGCGTTCGTCCTGCATGCCGCCTCGCGCCCGTGGGATGAGATGACGGCGTGGACTGTCAATTTCCAGGAGCCGCTCGTGAACCTCTTCCTGACCGGGGACAACGGGACCGGCGCGGTCACGGGGCGGGTGTTCGACGAGAACGTGAAGGAGCTGCCGGAAAACCTTTTTTATGCCGACGTGGTCCGCGGCCAGCAGCCGAAGCGCCGCAGCACCGTCAGCTTCGAGAGCGCCGACCCGCTGGCGGCGGTGGAAAAATTCTACCTCCAGAGCGAGCAGCGGACGGGGCGCTATTTTCAGCTCGGCGAGGAGGAGTTCGCGCTGGTGACGGAGCACCCGGATGCCGACCTGGCGTGGCTGCGCGCGCTCACGGCGGAGCAGGTGCGCCGCCTGGAAGAGACCGAGACCGTGGTGCCGATGGAGCGCCGGATCGCGCGCTGGCATTGCGGCTGCAACCAGGCGCGGATGATGGAGGTGCTGGCGCCCGCGATGCGCGAGGATCCCGACGAATTGTTCGGGAGCGAGGCCGTGATCGAGATCCGCTGCCCGCGCTGCGGCGCGCGGCACGCGATCACGCGCGAGGCGCTCGAGGCCTTTGTTTCCGAGGTGAAGTGACGCGCACCGACAATGCGCGAAGTTTTCCACGCCATCCGGGAGGGCTTCGCATCCGGGACGCCGCTCGACCAGCTTAACCTCGTCCTGAATGTCGCCGGGGTCTGGCTCATGATCCGGCGCAGCCTGTGGGCCTTCCCGGTCGGACTCGCGGCGGTCACGGTGCAGGGCGTCTTGTTCGTCCAGGCCCGTTTCCCCGCCGACGCCACCCTGCAGGTTTTTTATTTCCTGATCTTTGCCTGGGGCTGGCGCCGCTGGCTGCAGGATCGCGGCGCGACGCCGGAACTGCCGGTCACCCGGCTGGGAATTCGCGGGCGGATCCTCACGATCGCCGCCGCCGGCGTCGCCACGGCGGTCTGGGCGCTGGCGATCGGCCCATGGATGAAGGCGGCGATGCCGTGGCGGGATGCGTTCATCGCCGCGTTCAGCGTGGCGGCGCAAATCCTCCAGGTCCGGCGGAACATCGAGAACTGGCCCGTCTGGATCGTCGTCAATGTCGTGGCGGTGGCGTCCTACTGGAGCGCGGCGCTGGCCTACACCGCCTTCCTCTACGCGATTTTCTTCGTCATGGCCTTCATCGGCTGGCGCGAGTGGCGGCGCGCGATGAAAGGCGCGGTCCCATGCGCGACGTGAAACGCGTGGTCGTCTTCGGCACCGAATCGACGGGGAAGACCATGCTCGCGCAGAAGCTGGCGGCGCATTTCGGCGAGCCCTGGTCGCCGGAATTTGTGCGCGAATTCTGGGACCTTCGCGGCGGAAAGATCCTCGCGGAGGATCTTGGCACCGTCGCGCTGGGCCAGATGGCGAACGAGGACCACACCGCCGCACGCGCGGGACGGGTGGCGATTCTCGATACCGATCTGCTGACCTGCACGATCTGGGATGACGTCCTGTTCCCGGGAAGCTGCCCGGAGTGGGTTCGCGCCGAGGCCGCGCAGCGCGCGCAGGTCACGTCGCTCTGGCTGTTGTGCGACACGGACGTCCCCTTTGCGCCGGATCCGCAGCGTTCGTTTCCGGACGCGGCGGGACGAGAGCGCGGCCGGCAGCTGTGGCGCGAGACTTTGGTCAAAGGAGGATTTCCCTTCGTCGATATTTCCGGCAGCTGGGCCGGGCGCGAAGCGCGGGCGATCGCGGCGGTCGAACGGGTGACCGGAATCCGCTCGACGCCCGGGTGACGTCGGTCGGCGGGGACGGACGGCGCCGCTTCATCCGCGGGAAATTCCGGGCGCTGCCTTCTTGCGCGCGTCTGCTGGGACGCGCATGGTGGGCCGATCCTCCATGAATCTCGATCCGATCCAGGCGGCTTCGGCGGCGCAGTTTGACCGGCAGAGCCAGCATTACGGCAAGGGACACGTCCTGGAACGCACGGACGACGTGGAAAGCGCGCTGAAGCACATTCCGCTGGCCGCGGGGTGGCGGGCGCTCGACGTCGCGACCGGCGGCGGGCACACGGGACTCCTCCTCGCGGCGCGCGGCTGCGAGGTGACGCTGGGCGACATTTCGAAAAACATGCTCGAGCGGGCGGCGGCGCTGGCGGTCGAGCGCGGCCTGCGCGTGAAGACCCGCCAGTTCCCCGCCGAGGCGATTCCCTTTGGCGACGGCGAGTTCGACCTCGTGAGCTGCCGGGTGGCGCCCCATCACTTCAGCAATCCCGAGGGATTCGTGCGCGAAGCCGCCCGGGTGTTGCGGCCCCGCGGATATTTTCTCCTGATCGATGGAAGCATCGAGGACGGCCACCCGGAAGCGGAAGCCTGGCTGCATGCGGTGGAGAAATGGCGGGACCCGAGCCACCACCGGCTCTGGGCGCCGTCAAGCTGGCGCCGGTGGTGCGCCGCAGCGGGGCTCGCGGTGCGGCACCTCGAGCTCCTGACCTTTCAGCAGCCCGATTTGGAATGGTACTTCAACGCGGCGGCGACTCCCCCGGAAAATCGGGAAAAGGTGCTCGAGGCCGTCCGCACCGCCTCGCCCGCCGTGCGCGATTTCATGCGGCTGCGCGACGATTATGGAAAAATCAGCTGGTGGTGGCAGCGGCTGGTGCTCGTGGCCGCGAAGGAAGCCTGAACCGTCCGCGTCCGGGGTTCAGAACTCCACGTCGCGACAGAGGATCTCCAGCTGCCGGGCGATGTGTCCGACCTGCGCGGGCGCGAGGCTGGGCGGGCGGTTGCGCACGACGCCGGGAATCGCGCTGGGTGAAACGACCTGGACCTCGGCGCCGGCTGCCGTGGTTGTGACGTTCCACCCCGGAAATGTCAGGATGGGGACGGGAATCACCGGCTCGCCCGCCTTGTCGCGGAGCCACGTCGCCAGCCACGCCGCGCGGTGCATCGCCTGGTCGAGGCCGAACGTGTCCTCGCCCCACGGGTAGGCGAGGCGGGCGCCGTCGAAGACGATTTCGTCGGGCCGCCGGCCGGCCAAGGCGCGGCCGGCACGGCGGGTCTTGGTCTCGATCGCGAAGACTCCGGTGGGCCCGATGACGACATGATCGAGGTTGAACGGGCCCGCGGGAACGTCGTGAAAAATGCGGCAGCCTTCCGCCGCCAGCGGCGCGATTGCCTCGGCCACGATTTTCTCGCCGAGCAGGCCGAGGTGGCAATCGCGGCGCAGCGTGAACTTCTGCAGCATCCACCGTCCGGAGAAGAACAGCGTCAGGACAAAGAGCACGAACGCGCCCAGCATCGCCGCGTCGCGGTCCGCGGCCGGCAGGTTAAGCGCGATCATCAATCCGCCGACGAACACGCCCATCGGCAGGAAGGCCGCGCCAAAGGCGTGGAGCAGCAGGGCGTCGTCGAGGCGCTGCAGGCGCCAGCGCAGGGATTCGCCCGGACCGCGCAGAAGGGTTGGCGCGACCGGCGGACGCTCGCGTCGGCGGTTGACGCGCCAGAACCAGAGCAGGCCAAGGCAGAGCGCGTAGGCGGCGAGGTAGAGCGCGAGGGCCAGCAGCATGGCCGCCAGCATCAACGCACGTTAAAGCCCGAGGCAAATGGATAGAGCGCGGCGGCTGCCCGAATGCGCTGCCCGGCGGGGAATCGGTTTCGCCGCGTCCTAGTGCTCGGGCGTGAGCCGGATTTCCGAAAACTGCATGCCGCCGTCCGAGAAGAGCGTCCGGTTTTTTTTCGACAGCTTCACGCGCTCGGCCTGGAGGCGGAGCGAGTAGCGCCCGGGCCGGTCGAACTTCAGCCGTCCGAAACGCGTGCCGACCTGGGGATAATACGCTGACCGCAGCCCGGGAAGAACCACGTCGCGCTTCGTCGTCTGCCGCAGGGTCTGCCCCGCGCTTTCCAGCCGCAGCGCGTGTCCGCCGCTCCACGGCTCGAGGTGCTGATGGGTCGTGACGACGGTGACGTCGTACGTTCCCGGGCGCAGCACGGTAAACCGCCACGTCAGAAAATCGTCGGTGTTGCGCCAGTTTTCGCTGAGGCCGTTTCCCCCGATCCGCATCGCCGGTTTCTTTGCGTCGGTGCCGACCCGGGCCATCGGGCCGATGAACGTGATCGCGTGACCGGGCTGCTGGAGCGTCTGCGGCTCGACCTGGGGCGCTGCGGCGAGTTCGACCGCGAAGACCGTGACCGGCTTCACGCGGCGGGCGCCCGTGAAATCGACGTCGAGGATGGACGTGCCGGTTTTTTCGTCGTCGCTTTGCCGGAAGGAAAAGCTCGTCCGCGGCGCGGCCAGCGCGGAAATTTTCCGCACGCGCGTACGCAATCCATGCAGGCGAAAGCGCCGCGGGGGCGGGCCGAAGAAGTGGAAATACAAGGTCCGGCCGCGGGCCGTGATCCTTCCCCATGGAAACTCGTACCCGAACGGGCTGGGCGATGCGCCGCGAATCGCGGCGCCGTTGACGCGCAGCCATGCGCCGATGGCGCGCAGGCGGGCGACGCTCTGGGCCGGAACGACGCCATCGGCGTCAGGCCCGATGTTGAGGAGATAATTCGATCCCTTGCTGGCGAGGTCCACGAGCGTGGTGATCAGGTTGGCCGACGACTTCCAGGCGTGGTCATGCCGTTTGAATCCCCAGGTGTGGTTGAGCGTCGCACAGGTTTCCCAATCGCCGTTCAGGCGCCCGGGGGGGAGGAAATTATCCCGCGGCAGGCTGTAGTCGCCAAGGCCGTGGCCGATGCGGCCGGAGACAAGGCAATTGGGCTGAAGACGTTTGACGTGACGCCGGAGGGCCGCGCTGTCGGCGGCGGAAAGCGTCAGCGGCGTGTCGAACCAGATCATGCCGACGGGCCCGTAATTCGTCAGCAGTTCCGTCAGCTGCGGGAAGACCTTCTCGCGGAAATAACGCTCCGGGTTTTTTTTGGCCGGGTCGAAATCCCAGTCGTTCCACGCCCCGTCGGGATGATGCCAGTCGAGATCCTGCGAGTAGTAGAAGCACAACCGGATTCCCTGGCGGCGGCATTCCCGCGCGAGGCCGACCATCGGGTCGCAGTGCCACGGCGTCGCGTCGACGACGTTGTACGGGCTCGCGGCGGAACGAAACATCGCGAAGCCCTCGTGGTGCTTGGCGGTGATCACGAGATAGCCCGTGCCCGCTTCCTTCGCTAGGCGGACAATCGCGGCCGGGTCCCAGTGCCGCGGGTGGAAGCGCCGCGCGAGTTTCGCATAGGTGTCCACGGGGATGCGCTCGCGGAACATCAGCCATTCGCCGATGTAGGGCGCGCGGCGCCCCTTCCACACCCCGGCGGGAATCGCGTACAGTCCCCAGTGAATGAAGAGTCCGAAGCGGGCCTCGCGCCACCAGGCGAGCTCGTCGTGCCCCGAGCGGCGGCGGCCGGGGCGTTTGACGGCGGAGAGATCGACGGCGCGCATGTCGGAGCGAGGACGCCAACCCCCGGTCTCGCGGGCAACTGATTTTTTCGGGGGCCGCCAATGCGGTGGACGCTGCGTCGACAGACAAAAGGTCGGCTCGCGTCTCCAGCGCATTGGGGCAATGCGCTCCACCTGCGGAGATTCGTACGGCGGCGGGCCGCGGTGTCAGCCCTGCAGCGGCGGCATTGGGCAGTCGACCGCGGCGGCGATGGCGCGCAGGAGTTCGATCTCGGCGATAAGAAACTGTCCGTCGGCGCCGACAACATGCGCGCCGGCCTGGACGAGGCGCTGTTTGATCGGCCCGCTCGCCGTCGCCAGCTGGTTGAGCGCGGCGTCGACGCGCTCGAAGCTGCACTGGGCGGGCGGAAGCAGCTGGAGCTTCCCGGCGAGGAGCTTGAGCTGCGCCGCGCCGGCGGCGAACGCCGCCGCGGGGTCGAGCGCGCCGTTGCTCGCCGTGTGCGCGAGGGCGGAGAGGACCACGTTGAACTCCTCCGCCACGGCCTGAAACGAGTAGAGCTGCACGACGGCATCCTTCGGCCTGCGGCCCAGCGCGAGCGAGCGAGTCAGGATTTTCTGGACCGCGAATTCAAACGTGGAAACGCGCCCGTCGAAATGGACCAGCTCGTCGAGCGTCTCGAGAAACGGCGCCAGCGCCGTGGGCGGCAGGTTGCGCAGCGCGGGAAGGGAGAGCTGGAGCAGCGGAAGCTTGTGCTCGGGCCCGAGCGTCCGCAGCGCCGGGGCCAGCTCGTCGAGCAGCCGCAGCGCATCGCTGCCGGCGCGGGCGCCGACGAGCGCGCGCTGGCCGCTGCGCGCCGCGTCGTCGTCCGCCAGCAGCAATCCGTAGAGCAGCGCGGCGGCGGACGCGGGGGCATGCGCGGCGTCGCGGACCGCGGCCGGCACCGAGGCGAGTAGCGATTCGGCGTTGGCAATCGTCGCGGCGGACAGCGTGCCGACGCTGGCGGCGACCGCCTGCGCGTTCGCGGGGGGCGGCGGGTTCGGAAGCGTCGAATGGATGAGGGCGCCCGGCGCGAATCCGGCGGCGGCGAAGGTCTCATGGGCGACGTCGACCACTTCGGGCGGCGTGAACATTTGCCCGTCGAACTGCGGATCGACTGCCCGGATGCGCTCCTCGAGCGGCGGATGGGTGGCCCACACCCCGCCGAAACTCGAGCGGAAGCCCTGGGCGAAAAAGAAATGCCCGATGGCGGTGCTCTTGCTGGAGGCGAGGGAGGAGCCGAGGGCGAAGCCGCCGATCTTCTTCAGCGCACCGGTCAGCCCGCCGGGATTTCGCGTGAACTGGACCGCCGACGCGTCGGCCAGGAACTCGCGCTGGCGCGAGACGGCGGCCTGGATCAGCCGGCCGAAAAAATACCCGACATACCCGATGACCAGCAGCGCGAGTCCGACTGCGCCGATCGCGAGGAGGGCGCCGCCGGAATTCTTGTTCGAGCGGACGCGGCCGCGCGCGAGCGCCCACAGGACGCCGCGGCCGGCGAGGCCGATGACGAGGATGCCGAACACCAGGGCGCTCAGCTGGAGGTTGAGCCGCATGTCGCCGTTGAGGATGTGGCTGAACTCGTGGCCGATGACGCCCTGGAGTTCGTCGCGCGTCAGTTTGTCGAGCGTGCCGCGCGTGACGGCGACGACCGCATCGCTGGTCGTCAGTCCCGCGGCGAAGGCATTGATGCCGGCCTCCTCGTCGAGCACGTAGACGGTCGGCATCGGAATGCCCGCGGCGATGGCCATTTCCTCGACGACGTTGAGCAGGCGACGTTCCCGCAGGTCGAGGGTGCGGGGGTCGATGGGGCGTCCGCCGACGCTCTCGGCCACGGCCGAGCCGCCGGCGGAAAACTGGCTCCACTTGAACACCGAGGCGAGTCCGACCACGGCGACGGTGGCGAACGCGACCCCGAGGAAAATCCGCGGCTGCCAGAGCGCGACGTCGCGGGCGGGTGTTGCCGCTTCGTCCGCGGCGGCGTAATGGCGCGTCCGGGAAAGACGGCGCGCGCCGGAGCCTTGGGCGAGCAGGAAGATCGAGGCGAAATATCCGGCCGCGATCGTGCCGGCCACGGCGATCGCGAACAGGGCGACGAGCCGGGACGTGCGTTTCCGGGCGCGGGCCTGGGCCTCGAAGAAATCCATGCTTAGGCGGGCGCGACCTGCACCGCGGTCCCGTAGCAAAGCACCTCGGTCACGCCGGGCGAAAGTTCCGCCGCGTCGTAGCGCAGCCCGATGATCGCGTTGGCCCCGAGCGCGGCGGCGTGCGCGCACAACCGCTCGAAGGCGTCCTGGCGCGCCCGCTCGCAGAGTTCCGTATAGAGCGTGATGTCGCCGCCGAAGAGCGTCTGGATGCTGGCGCCGATGTTGCCCACCACCGAGCGCGAGCGGACGACGATGCCGCGCACCGTGCCGAGTTCCTTGGTGATCCTGAAGCCGGTGAGGGCGAACGACGTGGTGTTGTGCATGGAGGGAAGGCGCCGCGGTTCAGGCGAACTGAACCTTCGGCGCGTTGCGCTCGGCGGGATCCTCGATCTTGAAAAGCTCGGCGGGGAGGAAGCCGAACATGCCGGCGAAAATCACGTTGGGGAATGTCTCCCGCGTCGTGTTGTACGTCATGACGCTGTCGTTGTACGCCTGCCGCGCGAAGGAGACCTTGTTCTCCGTCGAGGTGAGCTCCTCGGTGAGCTGCATCATGTTCTGGTTGGCCTTCAGGTCGGGGTATTGTTCGGACACGACCATCAGTCGGCTGAGCGCGCCGGTGAGCCCGCTTTCGGCGGAGAGCAGTCCCTTGACGGCGCCGGCGTCGGCGGGGTTGGCGGCCGCGGCCTGCGAGGCGGCGAACGCGATGTTGCGCGCCTTGATCACGGCCTCGAGCGTGGCGCTTTCGTGCTTCATGTAGCCTTTGGCCACCTCGACCAGATTCGGGATCAGGTCATAGCGGCGCTTCAGCTGGACATCGATCTGGGCGAACGCGTTTTTGAACCGGTTGCGGAGCGCGACCAGGCTGTTGTAGATGCCGGCCACCCAGAGACCGAGGACGAGGACGATCGCGAGCAGCACAACGAGGACGATGAGGACGGGGGTCATGGTAGTGGGAGAAAGGTGAAACGGAACGCCGCCGAGCTTGCCCGGCACGCTTCGGCGCGCGAGACGGAAACGGTTACAACGCGGTTGATTGTTTCCATCGCCGGCGGCAGTTTGCTCGTCGCTCCGAATGCGTTTCCGATTTTATTTTCTCTGCACGGCGATGCTGGCGGCGCCGCTCGCCGCGCAGCTGCCGTTGAATTCGCCGGTCCCGCTCGCGCCGGCCGGCGCCGCGGTTTCCACGGGGGACGATCTCCTCACGCTGGCGGCGGCGGACCGCGCCCAGGAGATGGGCTTTCCCACCGTCGCCGCCGGCCTGTACCGGACGCTGCTGGCGAGCCAGCGCGGGGACCGGGGGAGGCTGACGCTGGGCCTGGCGAGCGCACTCCTCGACGACGGGCGCGCGGCGGAGGCGGAGCATGTGCTGGAAAGTTTTGCGGGCCCGCGCGACGGTGCGTGGTACCTGCGCATGGCGCTGGTGGCGGCGCAGCAGCAGCGGAACCCCACGGCGCGGTCGCGGCTCGCGGAGGTCAGGGTGGAGGAATTGAACCCGGCGGATCGCGCGTGGCACCTTTATCTGCAGGGCCAGGTCGCGGACGCGGCCAATGACGTCGTCCGCGCGAAGGAGTTCTACCAGCAGGCCGAGGCCGCCGCGGGCAACAGCCTGGCGCGCGCGCGGTTCATGCTGGCGCGCGAGCAGGCGCGGCTGCGGCTGGGGCCGGTGTCGGAGGCCGACGCGGAAGCGCAGCGAAAAAATCTCGAGCAGTTTCAGCTGCGCCGGATCAGCTACGGCATCGCGCGGACCTACGCGGCGATGCTCGACGCGCTGGGGCGGAGGAGCGACGCCATCTCCCTGCTGCAGCGGCAGCTCGCCACCATGCCGGCGGAGGAGCGCGAGGAGCGGGACACCACGCGCCTGGTGCTGGGCCTGATTGCCGGAGCCGGGGAAGGCGCCGGACGAACCGCGCTGGCCGAGCTGCTCCGCGACGGCACGGATCGCGACCGGCAGCGGATCGCGCTGCGGCTGGTGGCGCGCGCCTCCAACCGGGATCCGCTGCGCGCGGATTTCCGGCGGAAGCTGGACGCCCTGATCGGATCGCCGTCGCCGCATCCGATCCTGGAGGACCTGCTGCTGTTTCGGGCCGTGCAGGCGCTGGGGGACAAGAATTACGTGCAGGCCGAGGACGACGCCCGGGCGCTGCTCCAGAAATTCCCGGGGTCGCCGCTCAAGGCGCACGCCTACTGGGTGCTGACCGCGTCGGCCTGGGAGCAGGTGCGCTACCGGACGGCGGCGGATTACGCCGTGAAGGCCCGCGCGGAGCTTTCGCCGGGCCCGACGCACGCGCAGCTCGGCGTCCTCGTGGCCGAGGCCTGGTTCCGCGCGCGGGATTTTCGCAGCGCCGCGGACGCCTATGCGGCCACGCTGCGCGAACCGCCGGCGGGTATCCCGGCGGGCGACCTCATGTTCCAGCGCGTGCTCGCGGAGATCGCCGCCGGCGCGCTGGATTCGGCCCAGACGGTGCTCGATGAACTCGCGAAGGATCCGGCGTTCGACGCGATGAATCTCTGGCAGGCCGAATGGAATCTGACGCGCGCCCTGCAGGTGCGCGGCCGGACGGCCGGGGCGTACGCGCGGGTCAACCGGCTGCTCGCCGGGCCGCGCCCGGCGAAAGGACAGCTGTCGCCCGAACTCCGGGCGCGGATGGCCTGGCTGCAGGCGAGGCTCTCGCTCGATGCGGGCCAGCCGGAGCAGACGCTGCGGCTGGTGGACGCGCTCCCGTCAGTGACCGAAGGCGTCTCCCCCGAGCTGAAGAACGAGATCGCGAGCACCTCGGCGCTGCTGAAAGGGGAGGCCAATTTCGAACTCGGCCGCGAGCCGGCGGCGCTCGAGCTGCTCAAGAAGCTGCGCGCCGATTTCCCGCGGTCCGACGCCGCGGTGTATTCCTACTTCGACGAGGCCGAGCATTATGTGAAGCAGGACAAGACGGTCGAGGCGCAGCAGCTTCTCACGCGCCTGGCGGACGAATTTCCGAACAACACCTATGCGCCCTATGCCCTTTACCAGGCGGCGCTCCAGGCCGAGCGCCGCGGGCAGGATGCGAACCTGGCGGAGGCGAACAAGCTGATCGAGGACCTCGTGAAAAAATATCCGCAGAGCGAACTCGTGTTCTATGCGCGGCTGAAGCAGGGCGACCTGCTGCGCAAGCTGAACCAGTTCCAGCAGGCGCAGCAGGTCTACGAATCGCTGGTGAACAATTTTGGGCAGCACAAGGACGTCATCCTCGCGCAGCTCGCGCTGGCGGAGTGCCATCACGCGCAGGCCGCGGGCGATCCGGCGCACGCGGAAAGCGCGACCGTGCTGTTCGAGCATCTGCGCGACCGGATCGATGCGCCGGTGGACGTGCGCGTCGAGGCGGGATTCAATCTCGGGTATCTCTATATGCGGCGCGGCGCGGCGGCGCGCGACAAGGGCGACACCGCCCGCGAGCAGGAAAGCGCCGCGCTGGCGCAGGAAGTGTGGTGGAAGGACGTGGTGCACGAGTTCCTCGTGAAGGATCCGGAGCTGGCCGCGCAGCTTGGGGCGAAGGGCCGCTACTGGATGGCGCGGACGCTGGTGGAGCTCGGCGCGCTGTTCGAGCAGCAGGAGAAGCTCGAGCAGGCGAAGGAGGCGTGGCTGCTCATCCTGAAGATGAACCTGCCGGGCGAGGACATCGCGAAGGCTCGCCTCGCACGATTCACCACGCCGGAGGCCAGGCCCTGATCCGCTCCCGACGATTTCGGATTTACGCCCGCGAACGAACCGCCTCTAACTCCTGCCGATGTCCGTGCTCGATTACAGCCTCTTTGCCAAGGGTGGTCCGATGATGTGGGTCCTCCTGGCGCTCGGGCTGCTCACCCTCATGCTCTTCATCGAGCGCGCGCTTTTTCTGCATCGCGGACAAATCCGGTCCACCGCATTCATCGGGGGAATCAAGAACATCCTGGCGAAGCGCCGGATCGTCGAGGCCCTCACGGTCTGCGAGGAAACCCCGGGGCCGGTCGCCGCGGTGGTGAAGGCGGCGCTGCTCCACGCCGACGACAGCGCGGACGCGATGCGCTTTCACGTGCAGGAGGCGGCGGTGGTGGAGCTGCCGGCGCTGGAGCGGCGGCTTTCGAGCATCGCTGCGATCGCGCAGGTGGCGCCGCTGGTCGGCCTGCTCGGCACGGTGCTGGGGATGATCGAGACGTTTCTCGCGTTTGAAAAGGGCGGCAACTACGCGACCGCCGGCGCGCTCTCGAGCGGGATGTGGCACGCGCTGCTCAGCGTGGCCGGCAGCCTGATGCTCGCGATCCCGGCGCACCTCGCGCATCACTTTCTGGGCGGGCGGGTGCGCGCGATCGTGCGCGACGTGGAATGGTCGGGGAACGAGATCATGAAATATCTCCTCACCGAATATCGCGGGCTTGGGGCCGTGGCGCCGAGCGCGGAGCCCGAGGTCCTGGAGAAAACCCCATGATCACGCGCCCGCTCGACCTTGCCTCGAAGCTCCGGCCCGAGCCGCGGAATTTCGACGTGATCTTTCTCGTCAACGGCGGGCTGCTGGTCCTGTTCTTCATGTTCTTCGGATCGTCGTCCGTGCTCGAGCCGGGGCTTGGCGTGGATTTCAAGCTGCCGGAGCTGCCCGGAGCGCTGGCGAATGCGGTGACGACGACGAGCACGATCAGCGTGAAGAACTCGGGGCAGATTTTCGCGGACGGACTGCTCTCGATGGACCAGCTGCGCGAGTGGCTGAAGATCGAGGTGCGCAAGACGAAGCATCCGTCCCTGCTCGTACGGATGAGCGCCGGCGTGCCCGTGGCCGTGCAGAACGCGATCGTCAGCGCGGCGCGCGACGCCGGCTTTGGTTCCAACATCGTGCTCGCGGCCGAGGAGCCGGTGGCCGACGGGACGCGGGGTCGCTGACATGCCGCGCGAATCCGGGAGCCGAAGCCGGTGGTTCTTCGCAGCGGCGGGCGCCTGCCTCGTCCTCGCCCTTCTCCTCGGATTGTTCCGCTCGACGGACGCGACGTCCGCGGTCCGGCCAGCCACGAAGAAATCACCGATGCCGCCGGTCAGGCTGGTGAATTTGAAAAAAAACGAGGCGGCCCTGACGGATCCCACGCCGCTCTTTCTGCCCACCGAGTGGAACGCGGGACAGGACCCGCTCGAATCGAGCGGAAGAAGGGAGCCCGGGACCTCGTTCACCGGATATCCGGCGAAACTGAAGTTTGCGGAAACGGACCTGGCGTTGACTTTCCCGTCGGACGTCGTCGTGCCCGCGCGACCAGCGGACGCCCTGGCGGACGGGAAGCTCGGCCAGACTTTTCTCGGACTTGACGGCGGAGGGAGCGAGCCGGCCCGTTTGCCGGGCCGTCGCGGGTTCGTGGAGATCACCGAGACCAGCAATGGGCAACGCGTTCTCGCGCAGCCCCTCACGGACGCCGAGCCGCCGGCGGCAGGCTGGCAGCCGATGGAGTTCCTGGTCGCGGTCGATGCGATGGGAATCGTCGGCCCGCCGATCCTGACGGAGAGCTCGCGGAACGCCGCCGTCGACGGATATTTTCAGAATTACCTCGTGAAAACGCTTCACGCGGGCGAGCGTCTCGCGCCGGGTTTCTACCGGATTTGTGTCGGTCCCTAGAATTTCGGAGAAATCTTCAAGTTTGCTGTTGACGGGGTATTTTACGGCTTGCACTTTCTTCCCTCTTTTTCGTTTTTTGACCCTCCTTTGGTCTGCCCAGATAGCTCAGTTGGCAGAGCACGTCCTTGGTAAGGACGAGGTCGCCGGTTCGAATCCGGTTCTGGGCTCCAGGTCACCGTCGCATAGACTTCTGCGACGTAAAAATAGAGGTCAAACCATCGTTTAATCCGCTAACACTCAAACTCCACATGGCTAAAGGTACATTCGAACGCACTAAACCGCACGTCAACGTCGGCACGATCGGCCACGTCGACCACGGCAAAACCACCACGACGACCGCGATCCTCGCGGTTCAGGCCCGCAAAGGCCTCGCGGAGGTGAAATCCTACGCGGACATCGCCAAGGGCGGCACCGTGCGCGATGCCTCCAAAATCGTCACGATTTCCGTGGCCCACGTGGAATACCAGACCGAGAAGCGCCATTACGCGCACGTCGACTGCCCCGGCCACGCTGACTTCGTCAAGAACATGATCACGGGCGCCGCCCAGATGGATGGCGCGATCCTCGTTGTCTCCGCGGCTGACGGCCCGATGCCGCAGACCCGTGAGCACATCCTCCTCGCCCGCCAGGTCGGCGTGCCGAAGATCGTGGTGTTTCTCAACAAGGTCGACCTCATCGATGACGCGGAGCTGCTCGACCTCGTCGAGATGGAAATCCGCGAGCTGCTCACGAAGTACCAGTTCGACGGCGACAAGGCCACGATCGTTCGTGGTTCCGCCACCGCTGCGCTCGAGGGCAAGCCCGAGGGCGAGGCCGCCATCACGGCGCTCATGAACGCGATCGACACCGATATCCCGGAGCCGGCGCGCGAGATGGACAAGCCTTTCCTGATGTCCGTGGAAGACGTCTTCTCAATCACCGGCCGCGGCACGGTCGCGACGGGCCGGATCGAGCGTGGCGTCGTCAAGGTGAATGACACCGTTGAAATCGTCGGCCTCAAGGACACGAGCTCGACAGTCGTCACCGGCATCGAGATGTTCCGCAAGCTGCTCGACAGCGGGCAGGCGGGCGACAACGTCGGCATTCTCCTGCGCGGCATCGAAAAGGAAGGCATTGAGCGCGGCCAGGTCCTCGCGGCCCCGAAGTCGATCACCCCGCACAAGAAGGCCAAGGCCGAGATCTATGTCCTCTCCAAGGACGAGGGCGGCCGCCACACGCCGTTCTTCAACGGCTACCGTCCCCAGTTCTACTTCCGCACGACCGACGTGACCGGTATCGTCAACCTCCCGAAGGGTGTCGAAATGAACATGCCGGGCGACAACATCGCCGTTGAAATCGACCTGATCGTCCCGATCGCCATGGAGAAGACCCAGAAATTCGCCATCCGCGAAGGCGGTCGCACCATCGGTGCCGGTCGTATCACCGAGATCATCGAGTAAAACGGTCTCGTTCAACCCTCTAACTCGGCTCTGCCGAGGTCTCGAATCCGGGGCCTCGGCTGCGTCGTCTAAGAAAGCCCATCACAGGCGTGTAGCTCAATTGGTAGAG
>JAQGON010000032.1 GCA_028293565.1 Verrucomicrobiota bacterium
CTGCTGCGGGTGGCGCGGAGCCCCAGCCCCACCTCACGCAGCAGGCTGCGACTGCCACAAAGCGGCAGCAGGCTGCCGCACTCCAAGGCGTTTCACGCCAGCGGATTCTCCTTCGCCGCCAGCGGAAACGTCACCCGCGCCCCATTCTGCAAGTGCGATGCGAACACCCCGAAGATCATCTCCACGATAAGCCGCCCGTCCTGCGCACAACACAGCGGCGGCCGGTTCTCGCGGATGGCGGCGAGGAGATCGCGCGCTCCGACGGCGTGGCTCATGATGTCCTCCTTCAAGCCGGTGAGCGGCTCCGGCTCCCCTGGCCCGGCGGTCGTGATCGGAATCCACGGCCGCGGCGTTTTGGCCGGCGTGAAGGGACTGCCAGGCACCAGGTGCGCGAGCGGAATGTTGTCCATGCGGAAATCGATCAGCCCCTTGGTGCCGATGATCTGGAACCCGAAGCCCGCGGCCTTGTCCCCCGCGTTCTGCACCGAGTCGAAGAACGCGGGAAAGCCGCGTTCCATCTCGAAACATGCATGCACCGCGTTGCCCGCGATCGGTCCGATGTCCTCCGCGCCGGCGCGCACGTCTTCGCGCGTCGCCGGGCGTTCGCCTTGAAAGAGCATCCCCGTGCAAGCGCGCGGCGCGCCTCCGAAGTACGCAAGGAGATTCAGGATGTGCGAGCCGAGCACCCACAGATCCTCCGCCCCGCCCCGCGCGTCTTCCTTGGCCCGCGCGCGAAGCTCCAGGATGCGCCCGATCGCCCCGTCCTTGATCACCTTATCGATCGCGGCCAGCTCCGGATTGTACCGCCCGCGATGCGCGATCGCGATCTTCACGCCGTTCTGCTCCGCCGCCGCGATGATTTCATCCGCCTGCGCCAGCGTCGGCACGAACGGCTTCTCCATATAGATACCGCGCGCCCCCGCCTCGATCGCCGCCATGGCCATCGCATGATGCTCGCCCAAAAACCGCGGGCAAATGGCGACCACGTCCGGCTTCACCTTCGCGAACATTGCGCGGTAATCCGCAAAGCCTTCCACCTTATAAAGCGCCATCGGTTTCCCGCGCCCCGTCTCATCCGGATCAGAGACGCCCACCACCTCCACGCCCGGCACCTTCTTCCAAACCGCATCGACCCCGTGCCCGAAGTTCCCCTTGCCCGTATGCCCGGCGATCGCCACGCGCAACGCGCGCGCAGGCGCAGTTTCCGCCGCGAGCACACCGGCTGAAGTGGCAGCAAGGGCGAGAAAGTGACGGCGGTTCATAGGGGGGCGACCCAGTGTGCGCCGCTCGCGGCGAAAGGGAATGCGGAACGCGCGGACGTTTATTCAGCAGTTCACTTCGCCCTCTTTTCCATCGCCGCAACAAGCGCGTCGGCGATACCGCGCATGCCCTTGTCGCCCGGGTGACGCGCCACTCCGGCATGCGCGATCTCCCGTTCGGAGCGGGCGAAATTCGCCTCGTCTCTGTCCAGCGTGCTGATGTCGACAAACACTCCGCCCGCCGTCGCGCAGGCCTCTTTCAGCAGCGCGTCCTTCGTCGCATCGGCCCAGAAACAACTGCGCACAAAGAGCGCGCCGTGGCCTTTCAGCAGCGTCAGCAGGCGCACCGTGCTCTCCTTGAACTTCGCCTTCGCCTCGTCAGTCTTCAGCGCGGAAACGTTTTCGCCGATGGCCACGATCACCGTGTCCGCCTGAAACGCGATCTGATCCTTCAGCTTGGCCGCGATGTCGTACTGCTCAAAATCGCGCTCGAACTCGGCCACATTCACCACCCGGAATTCCGGCGGTCGGCCGCGCCGTTTGGCCACCGCCTCGACCACCAGATGGACATAGTCCTTCTCCGCTGTGCTGGCTGCCATGCCCCAGTTGCCGGTCCACCCGACCTTCTCCGACGGGCCATGCAGTGTGATGCTATTTCCGACAAAGAGCAGCTTCCCCTCTTCAGCCCAACTCGAGCAGACGAACGCGAGGAGGAGAGCGAAGGCAGCGAAAGCTGGAAGGAAGGTGCGGGAAAGCATGTGCAACTAAATGCCCGTTCGCGCTGCCTACCTCAAGCATTCGGTTTTCGTGAATGGCCTTCTCACCGGCCGTGTGGTACTTTCTCACTCACCATGCCTACGACAACAACTGCCATCGAGAAGCGCGTCGGCGTGTGCGGCGGTGAGGCTTGTCTCACCGGCACCCGCATTCCCGTGTGGCTGCTGGAGCAGGCGCGGCGGCTGAAGACGCCGACGGCGCAGCTCCTGCGCTCGTATCCCACGCTCACCGAAGAAGCGTTGGCAGAGGCGTGGGCCTATGCCAGCGCGAACCCCGCGGAGATCGATTTGGCGATCCGGGAGAACGAGACGGATTAGCCGCGAATCGTCGGACCGATGGCGGCGCTCTACTCGAACGAGAACTATCCACTCGGCATCGTGGAGCAGCTCCGCGCGCTCGGGCACGACGTGCTTACTTCGCGGGAGGCCGGCAATGCAGACCGTGGAGTTCCCGACGAGGAGGTCCTCGCATTTGCAACCGCCCAAGGCCGCGCGGTGATCACCCATAACCGCAAGCACTTCTTCCGGCTTCATACCGCCACCGGCGGACAGCACGCGGGCATCGTCGCCTGCACTTTCGACCCGGATGAAGCCCGCCAAGCCGGGAGAGTGCATGCGGCGCTTGGTGCATTCCGGGACGGCTTGGAAGGAAAAGTCATCCGGGTATATCGCCCCGGTTAGACCCGCTACGGCTTCGGCGCGTACCCCATCGCCACCATCCACTCCGCGACCCGCTGGGGCCAGTCGTTGATGGGGTGGGACTCCCGGCGCATGCCGAAGCCGTGGCCGCCTTGCGTGTAGATATGCAGCTCGGCGGGCAGGTTCTTCTTTTTGTATTCCAGATAGAGCATCGCGGCTTCGATCGGGTTGCTCTTGTCGTCGTGCGCGACGACGAAGAAGGCGGGTGGGGCGTCGTCGGGGACGCTGAAGCCTTCGCGGAATTTCGTCTTGTCGGCGGGGTCGAGGAAGCCGCCGCCGTAGACCATGACGATGAAGTCGGGGCGGAAGTTCTGGTCGTCGAGC
>JAQGON010000039.1 GCA_028293565.1 Verrucomicrobiota bacterium
AACACGGCACAACAGGGCGTAAAGCAGCAATGCGAACGCCAAAAAAATTATTCCCCAAAATTGTCGTCGAACTTTCCGGAGGCAGCATCAGCGCGGTGTATGCCTTGGCTCCGGGCATTGCATGCACCGTGATTGATTGGGACGAACTTCAGCTGAATGAACCACTGCCGGTGATTGTGTCGCGTCCGCTCGCGTCGGCGTCCGAGGATATTAAGGAACTGCTGCCCGAGGGATTCGTTCGCGCAACCCCTGCCTAGGTTTCGTCGTGATCAAGCTGGCGTTCGCTTTCTGCCTAGCGCTCGTCTCCTGTGTCTTCGGTGAAGTCGTCCGCGGGGTTGTGGTTTCGGTTCATGATGGCGACACGCTCACGCTGCAATGTGCCGACGGCCTGCGGCTCAAGCTCCGGCTCTACGGCATTGATGCGCCCGAGCTCAAGCAGCCCTTCGGCGAGGAATGCCGAGACGCGCTGGAACGGCTCGTCGGTGGACGCGAGGTGACGGCCGACGTCGTGGGCCACGACCGCTACCGCCGCAGCATAGCCGTGGTCCGCTGCGGTCCGACCTGCGCCAACGAAACCCAGGTCGCGACCGGCTTGAGTTGGTGGTACGCACGCTACGCGAAGAAAGATTCCAGGTTGAAGATCCTGGAGGCCGAGGCGCGGTGGATGAGGATAGGGTTGTGGAGCGAGGACAGCGCGGTGGCTCCGTGGGAGTGGCGGCGTTGTGCAGGCACGGGAGTTCGTAGATCGCAGATGGTTTTTACAGGAGGGAACTGAGGGAACGGAGAGAGGAATGTGGCCGAAATCCAATCCTCATGGGTCGATCTCCGTTTGCTCTGTTACCTCCTGTATGCGTCATGTCATCGTCGGCGGCTGGGTTCTGCCTTGACAGTCTAGGCGGGCGGGAATTGGTCGACTCTGCCTAGAGGGGCTAGGCGTCACCAACCATGGCCAGGGAAAAACCTGATCTCGTCTACGGCACGCTCGACATGCTGATCCTGAAGGCACTGCAGCTCGAGCCGCGGCACGGGCTGGCGATCGCCGACCGCATCCAGCAGATGTCGGCCGACGTGCTCCGGGTGGAGCAGGGGTCGCTCTACCCCGCGCTCTATCGTCTGGAAGCCGAAGGCTGGGTGAGCGCCACGGAGGGAATCTCCGAGAGCAACCGGAAGGCGCGGTTCTACCGGCTCACGGCCGTGGGACGGCGGCAGCTGAATGCCGAGACGGAGCATTGGGCCAGGATCACTGCGGCGGTCAACCTCGTGCTGGCGGCCCGCTGAACTTTCCCGGCATGCGACGCATCCGCGGATTTCTTCGACGTGCGCTGGGACTCGCGCGCCGCCGCGCGGACGAGGCGTCCATGGCCGACGAAATGCAGGCCCATCTCGACGGGTTGACCGAGCGCAACGTGGCTGCCGGCATGTCGCCGGAGGATGCGCGTTATTCGGCGCGGCGGACGTTCGGGGGCGTGGAACAGATCAAGGAGCGGGCGCGCGAGGAGCGGAGGTGGCGCTGGGCCGAGGATCTGGGCCGGGATCTGCGAACTTCGTTTCGCTCGCTGCGGCGTGCGCCCGCGTTCAGCGGGACGGTCATCGCCACGCTGGCTCTCTGCATCGGCGCGAACACCGCGATCACGACGGTGCTGTATGAAATGGTGCTGAGGCCGCTGCCGTTTCATGACGCCGGACAGGTGGTTGAGATCTACAATTCCCTCCCCAACGCGGGGCAGCCGAAGCGGCGGGTCAGTGCGGTGCAATACCGCGATTACCAGGCTCACGCGGACCTGCTCGAGAAAGTCGCCCTGTTCGACGGATGGATGTTCAACTTCGGCGACGATGCGGCGACCGACCGCCTGCTCGCCCTGCGCACGACGGCGGACTATTTTTCCGTCATGGGCGTGCAGCCGCTGGTGGGACGGTTCTTCACCGCGGAGGAGAGCGTGCCCGGACGCGACGACGTGGCGGTGCTGACCCAGACCTTCTGGGAGCAACACTTCCATGCGGACCAAGCGATTGTGGGTCAGATGGTCCGTCTGTCCCGCCGCCCGTTCACGATTGTCGGCGTGGCGCCGCGGAGCCTCGAGGCGATCGGCGTCGCCCCCGTCTTGTTGGTGCCCATGGGATGGTCCGCTGACCGGGAGTTGCCGCAGCGGCGGCTCGCGGGCGGAGTGCAGATGTATGCCCGCATCAAGCCGGGCGTGAGCTATGGAACGGCGCGCGCGCAGCTGGACACCTTGGAGCAACATGCCCGCGACGCGGTGGCGGATCCGGCAGAGCGGAGTTTTCTCATCCGCGGAGGTCACCGGATGGTGATCGGCCAGTTGCGGGCGGAGCAGACGAAATCGATCCACCACGGCCTGTTCCTGCTCCAGGGTGCCGCGCTCCTGGTGCTGCTGCTCGGTTGCGTGAACGTGGCCAGCTTGATGCTGGCACGGGCCAACGCGCGGCAGGTGGAACTGGCGGTGCGACGGGCTTTGGGGGCGGGCCGCGTGGCCCTCGCGCGGCAGTTGTTCACGGAGGCCGCATTGCTCGCGGTGTCGGGTGGGGCGCTTGGTCTGGCGCTCGCCTGGTCGAGCCTGCGCGTGATCAACACCTACACGGCGGCGATTGTCTACGGATCTCCCCCCGTCACCCTCGATGGCGAAATCCTCGGCCTGACCTTCATTGTCTCGATGCTGGCGGCGGTGATGATCGGAGTGCTTCCCGTGCTGCAGGCTTGGCGGATGACGGGACTCCAAGCCGGGTCGCGCGGGTCCTCACGCAGTGGCGGAATCCGGGCAACGAGCGCCGTGCTGGTAACCACCCAGGTGGCGCTCGCGCTGGTCCTGCTGGTGGGCGCGGGGCTGCTCGTGCGAAGTTTTTCCAAGGTGATGGCCGTCAATCCCGGCTTTGACGTCGCGAAAGTCATCCACACCCGCGTGGCGCTGGATTCCTCGTATAAGAACGTGGCCAACACGCAGGCAGCGCTGACCCGGATCATGGAAAAGATGCGGGAGATCCCGGGTGTCGAGTCGGCGGCTTATTCGAGCTTCATGCCCGGATACGAGGGATTGAAGCCCACGGGCGTCCCGTTGCGTGGCATGGCGTCCGGCAAGGACGACACGTACCCGACCGCCATCGTCCTCGACGTGTCGCCGGAGTTTCTGCCGACCATGGGGGTGCGACTCCTGGACGGACGCAATTTCACGGCCGCGGATCTATTGCCGGCTGCGCGCAAGGCCTATATCATCGACCGGAAGTTCGCCGAGCGGTATTTCCCAGGCCGGAGCGCAGTGGGTCAGTTGGTCGATCTTGGCGCACCGGACAAAAAACCGGAAGAGGCCCACGTGATCGTCGGCGTGGCGGAGTCCGCCAAGTTCGGAGGGCTTGATGAGCAGGGCGACGACCCGTACGTCTACAGCGCGATGAGCCTCAGGACGGGCGGAATGTCGATCGAGTTGCGGACCTCGCGGAAATTGGAGGACATGCTGCCGCTCATGCGGGCGCAGGTGCGCAGCGTCGATTCCGGGATTCCGATCTATCAGGTCATGACGATGCAGATGCAGCTCGACGAGGCCGGGGCCAACCGACGCGGTGTCATGTGGCTGCTCGGCGCCTTCGCAGGGATCGCGCTCATCCTGTCGGCGGTGGGCCTCTGCGGCATGCTGGCCTACGACGTGACGCAGCGCACGAGGGAGATCGGAATCCGCGGTGCCATCGGAGCGACGCGCGGACAAATCGTTGCCTTGATCCTGCGCCAGGGACTGTGGAGAGCCGGCGTGGGACTGGTGCTCGGCCTTGGGGCGGCGTTTTTTCTCACCCGCTACATGGGCAGCCTCCTGTATGAAGTGAACCCGGACGACCCGCTTGTTTTCTCGGGCGTGGCTCTAACCCTGTTGCTCGTGGCACTGTTCGCCAGCTGGCTCCCGGCGCGCCGCGCGGCCCAGATCGATCCGATCGTTGCGTTGCGCAGCGAGTGACGAATTCATCCTCGAGAGCGGGATCGGTGTGTGCCGTGACCAAGTCGTCAACGACACGTGGCAAAAGTCTGGCCCCGTATTCCGTACCTAAACGGCGTTCTCTCGCCGACGATCTTCATCGGTGCTCCAATTTGCCGGAAGTCCGGTAGTCGTTCGCATCGAACGACAGGAGTTCTTCCTTGATGCTGTACGTCAAAGGCGTACAGCATGGAATTCGTTAGACTGCCCCTCTTTGAAAAATCCGTCACGTTCTTTAGCGAAGACGACATCTTCGATCTGGAGCTCGCGCTTCTTCTCAACCCGAGTGCCGGTGCCCTGATCCCGGGTGGACGTGGGCTCAGGAAACTCCGCCGGCCGTTGCGAGGCCGCGGCAAGCGGGGAGGAGCCCGGATCATCTATTACCTCGCGACGGCTGATCATCGAATACTTCTCCTCTACGCCTACGCTAAAAACACGACAGCCGACCTGACTGCCGAACAACTGAAGCTTCTCATTCGCACTGCCTGCCAGGAACTCCCATGAAAAAAGTTCGATTTAACGAATTGCTCCAAAGCGTCCGCGACGCCGGCGGATATCTGAAAGGAAAGCGCGTGCCCGGCGTCCGCCTTCAACGCATCGCGCCGGACTCCGTCGTCGCCGTGCGCGCCCGGTTGAAGCTTAGCCAGCGTCAGTTTGCCCATGTTTTCGGCATCAGCGTCGATACGCTCCAGAACTGGGAGCAGGGTCGCCGGCAGCCGAGCGGCCCGGCGAAAGTGTTGCTCAAAGTTGCCGCCCGGCATCCGGAAGCGGTCTTGGAGGCGGTGGCGTGACCGCAGGGTGGCCCACGGAACACACAGAAAATTCCAGCCACGGAGAAGTTTGGTTCTCCATCTCCAAATCATCCGTGTGTTCCCGCCGAATTCGCGTCCCTTCGCGGTTATTCTATCAGCGCCAACCGAGTCCCCGTGCGACTGCTTTCAAAATGGATTCCATGACGTGAACGTTGTACTCCACGCCCAGTTGGTTGGGAATCGTCAGGAGAAGCGTGTCGGCCGCGGCGATCGCCTCGTCCTTCCGCAATTGTTCGATGAGCCGGTCGGGCTCGGCGGCGTATCCGGGCCCGAAGACGGCCGGCGTGGTTGCATTGAGAAAGCCGATCTGGTCCGTCTGCTCCCTTCGCTCCCGAAGTAGGCGCGGTCGAGGTCGTTCAAGAGGGGAAAGATGCTCCGGCTGACGGAGACCCGGGAAGCTTATCGCTCGGCGCGCCGCGCCGTTTATCCCGGAGGCCAGGTCATCTGGCGTTTCGCGAGCAGGTGAACGTGACAGTGGGGGACCGACTCGCCGCCGAAGGGCCCGTTGTTGATCACGAGGCGGAAGCCCTCCGCGAGGCTGAGTTTTTTCGCGATCATTCCGGCCGTGAGCAGGAGATGGCCGAGCAGCGTCTGATCGGCCGCGGTGGCCTCGCTGAGCCGCGCCAGCGGACGTTTCGGCACGATGAGCAAATGCACCGGCGCCTGCGGCTGGATGTCGTGGAGCACGATGCACTGGTCATCCTCGTGCTCGATCCGGGCCGGAATCTCGCGATCGATGATCTTCTGAAAAATCGTCTTCGGCATGGGGATTGAGGCGAGCTTGGGGACGGAAGCAGGCGAGGCAAAAACAAATCGAGCTCCGGGTCGGGTCACAGAGTTCGGTGAGATCTCACCGAGGCCCCAGGGAAATAATCCCCTTCAAGAATTCGTCGCATCCCGAAGTTCGTCGCCAACCAGAATGCCTCCGTGACCTCGGTGTCACCTCCCCGAACTCCGTGATGAACTCCGTGCCAAAATCCGAATCACAAGAACAACAATTGCAGGCTGGCACTGTGCGTCGTCCGGGCGGCCGTGAGGTCCTGGATGAAGGCGAGGGCCTCCTCGTAATCGCGGCGGCGGCGGGTCGTGGCCCGGCGGTGCGGCGGAATGAGCGCCGGGCGCAGGTTGGTCACCAGCAGGGTCGACTCGCCGAAGGGCGCGAGCTGGCGCAGGCCCGCCATCAGTTCGGCGCGAGCGAACAGCGGCGTCGCCGCCGTCGGGGTCAGCGCGGCATCCCAGTGAAAAAATCCGTGTCTCGGCAGATGGGCGAAGCGCTTCGCGAGCAGCAGCGCGGCCGCCGCGTTGAACTCGGCGTCGAATTTGGCGGCGAACTCCGGATTCGCCTCGGTCTGCCACGCCAGCTCCGCCAGGCTGAAGGCGATCGCCTCCTTGATCTGCTCGGCGAGGTACAGGTCGTGCCCGGTCGCCGACCCGAACAGCGCGTTGATCAGATGCAGGCGCCGCAGGTCGGCGCGGTCGCGGCTCATTTCGGCTTCTTGGCCAGCGCGCTGATCTCCTGCATGAACTCCGCCACGTCGCGGAATTCCTTGTACACGCTCGCGAAGCGGACGTACGCGACCTGGTCCACCGTGCGCAGCCGCTGCATCACCGCGTCGCCGATCGCCCCCGACGGAATCTCGTTTTCGTACTGCGCCTCGAGCACGTCCATGACGTCCTCCAGCAGCATGCTGATCTGCTCGGCGTCGACCGGACGCTTGTGGCACGCCGCGCGGACCGCGTGGACCAGTTTTTCCCGCGAGAACTCCTCGCGGCGACCGTCGCGCTTGATGACCACCATGCCGTCGCGCACCAGCCCTTCGGTCGTGCTGTAACGGTGTCCGCACTCGAGACACTCGCGCCGGCGCCGGATGGTCGACCCCTCCTTGCTGATGCGGGAGTCAATCACCTTGTCTTCAATCGACGTACATTTCGGGCAGCGCATGGGTCGGTTTTCTTTTACAGGAGGAAAGGAGGAAACGGAGAGGCATCGTGCCCGCCCGTCGCACCTTCCCCGGTGTGAGTCAGTTCAGCGAGAGAAAGTTCCTCAGGATCTGCATCCCGTTTTCGGTGGCGATGGATTCGGGGTGAAACTGCACGCCCCAGATGGGCAGGGTGCGATGGCGCAGGCCCATGACCTCGCCCTCGGCCGTTTCCGCGGTGATCTCGAGTTCCGCGGGAAACGTTTCGCGCTCGACCAGGAGGGAATGATAGCGCGTCGCCGCAAATCCCTGCGGCATGCCCTGGAAGACATCGGTGTCGCGGTGGCGGATCGGCGAGGTCTTGCCGTGCATCAGCCGCGCCGCGCGCACGACCTTGCCGCCGAAATAGTGGCCGATCGACTGATGGCCCAGACAGACGCCGAGGATCGGTTTCACGCCGGCGAACGCCTGGATGAGGTCGAGGCTGACACCCGCCTCGCGCGGCGAGCAGGGGCCGGGGGAGAGGAGGACGCGGTCGGGTTTCAGGGCGAGCGCCTGCGCCGGGGTGATCTCATTGTTGCGGAAAACGCGCTGCTCCACCCCCAGCTGGCCGAAATATTGGACCAGGTTGAAGGTGAACGAATCGAAGTTGTCGATGACGAGAAGCACGGGAAGGAATTCGCGTTGCGGAATGCGGATTGCCGAGGAAAGCAAGGCGCGCGCGCTCTGGCAAACCTGCATTGAAGCGGTTTTCGTCGCACCTTTCCGAACTTATCCTCTAAACCCTTCCGCCGGCCGCCCTCTCCGCGATCCGGAACCGCCACCCGAAATCCTGCCGTGCCCGAGCATTTCCACCTTCTGAACACCGATTCCGCCACGGCGGCCCGCCGCGGGCGGCTGACGACGCTGCACGGCGCCATCGAGACGCCGGTCTTCATGCCGGTGGGCACGCAGGGCACCGTCAAGTCGCTCACCCCCTCGCACCTCCGCGAAATCGGTTCCCAGGTCATCCTGGGCAACACCTACCACCTGAACCTCCGGCCCGGCAGCGAGCTGATCAAGGAACTCGGCGGCCTCCACAAGTTCATGGGCTGGGACGGGCCGATTCTCACCGACAGCGGCGGCTTCCAGGTCTTCTCGCTGGCGAAGCTTCGCGACATCCGCGACGACGGCGTGGCGTTTCAATCCCATCTCGACGGCGCGAGGCTTTTCCTCGGCCCGCGCGAAGTGATGGGCATCCAGCAGAACCTCGGAAGCGACATCGCGATGGTGCTCGACGAGTGCCCGCCGTGGCCCTGCGAGCGCGATGCCTGCGCCAGGGCCGTGGCGCGCAGCTATCGCTGGGCGAAGGAATGTCGGCAGATCGTGACCGACAGCGGCTTCCTCGCCGGCGGGCATCACGTGTTCGCGATCGTGCAGGGATCGACCTTCGACGACCTGCGACGCGAGGCGGCCGAGTCGCTCGCCGCGCTGGATTTTCCCGGCTACGCGGTGGGGGGCGTGAGCGTGGGCGAGCCGGAGCCGGAGATGCTGAAACAGGTCGCCGCGACCACGCCGTTTTTGCCGGCGGACAAGCCGCGTTACACGATGGGGCTGGGCACTCCGCCGCAGCTGCTCCGGATGGTCGCGCTCGGTGTCGACCTGTTCGACTGCGTGCTCCCGTCGCGCGTGGCCCGCAACGGGCTGGTCTTCACGCCGGATGGACCGATGAACCTGCGCAACGAAAAGTACCGCACGGACCCGCGGCCGGTGGTCGAGGGGCTGGACAATTACACCTGCCGGAATTTTTCGCGCGCCTATCTCCGCCATCTGACCGTCGCCGGCGAAATCCTGAGCTGCACGCTGCTCACCCTGCACAACCTGCATTTCTACCTGGACCTCATGGCGCAGGCGCGCGCACACATCGAAGCCGGCGATTTCGGAGCGTGGCACGCCGGCTGGATCGCGCGGTACGAATCCGGCGCGGCCGCGCGGAAGTAACGCGCGTCTCTCGCCGGCGCTGCCCGATCCGCCGCTCCTTGGCGGCCGGTCTCCAACGTTGCGCGCGGGCGCGCAACCCACTCAGATTTAAACCATGCGCATACTCGTCACCGGCGGCGCCGGTTTTCTGGGGTCCCACCTCTGCGACCGATTGATCCGCGAGGGCCATGAGGTGGTCTGCATCGACAACCTCTTCACAGGCCGGAAGAGCAACATCGAGCACCTGCTCGATCATGCGCGCTTCGAGTTTGTCCGGCACGACGTGATCGACCCCTTCAAGTTCGAGGTCGACCAGATTTACAACCTGGCGTGCCCGGCGTCGCCTCCGCATTACCAGTACAACCCGATCAAGACGATCAAGACGTCCGTGATGGGCTCGATCAACTGCCTCGGCCTCGCGAAGCGCCTGCGGGCCCGGGTGTTTCAGGCGTCGACCTCGGAAGTCTATGGCGACCCGCAGGTGCACCCGCAGCCGGAAAGCTACTGGGGCAACGTCAACCCCATTGGGAAGCGCTCGTGCTATGACGAGGGCAAGCGCTGCGCCGAGACGCTCTTCTTCGACTACCACCGCGAAAACAAGGTCGATATCCGCGTGGTGCGCATCTTCAACACGTATGGCCCGCGGATGCACGAGGCCGACGGCCGCGTCGTCTCCAATTTCATCGTCCAGGCGCTGCGCGGCGAGGACATCACGATCTATGGCGACGGGTCGCAGACGCGGTCGTTCTGCTACGTCGACGACCTGATCGAGGGGTTTGTCCGCTTCATGGCGCAGACGGAGATCGTCGGCCCGATGAACCTCGGCAACCCGGGCGAGTTCACGATGCTCCAGCTTGCCGAGCTGACCCTGAAGCTGGTCGGCGGAAAATCCCGGATCGTCCACAAGCCGCTCCCGTCCGACGATCCCAAGCAGCGCCGGCCCGACATTTCCCTCGCGCGGAAGACCCTGAAATGGGAGCCGGCGATCGCCCTTGAGGAAGGCCTCAAGCGGACGATCACCTATTTTAAGACGAAAGTCTGAGGCCGGCGGCGGGAGAGTAGCGAGTGCGGATGCCGGAAAGTTCCGGGTCGAGCTGACCGCGTGTAGCACGGGTCTCCGACCCGTGAAGGTGGACTCGAGCTAGCCGGGTGTGCTCGACGTTCTCCGTTGGCAGAGTCCGCCCTCACGGGTCGGAGACCCGTGCTACACGCTCCAAGGTCGCCCGATTCCCCGCTGCTGGCGAGGACCCTTGCGGAACGTCTCTCACGCCGTCACGGCGTCGAGCGCCGAGACCAGCACGTCGACGGACATTTTTCGATCCCCGGTCCCGCGATAGGTGCCCTTGATCGGCGTCACATCCGAGTAATCGCGGCCGACGGCAATCTTCACGTAACGGTCGTCGGGCTGGCCGTTGTTGGTCGGGTCGAGCCCGCGCCAGCCGAGGCCCGGGAGAAAAACCTCCACCCAGGCATGGCTGGCCTGCGAGCCGCGGAGCTGGTCGGCGGGTCCGTTGTACAGGTAGCCGCTGACGTACCGCGCCGGAATTTTCAGCGACCGGCAGATGCCGAGCATGACGTGGGTGAAATCCTGGCACACCCCACGCCGGAGGCGCAGGACCTCGCGCATGTGCGTGTGGACGTTCGTCGCCGTCGGCACGTAGGCGAATTCGCGGTGGATGAACTCCATCACGTCCTGCGCGATCCGCCAGGCGTCGGTCTTGTCGTGCGCGATGTCGACGCCGAGTTTCCACGTCTCCGTGTTGGGCTCCACGAAGCGGCTGGCCTGGAGAAAATCGTGGCAGCGCTCGAGCTGGCCGCAGGCCCGTTCCATTTCGGCCAGCGGCGTCGTGAGCTGGTCGGGCGGCAGCACCAGGGCGGCCGAGGTGGTGACGATCGACGTGGCCTCGATCGTGAGCGACGAGTGCGGCTCGTTGATGTCGAACAGGTGGACCCAGTTCATCTGAAAGTCGCGGTAGTGGCTCAGTCGCGTCGGCGGCAGGACCTTGAGCAGAAAGCTGTGGCAGATCTGGCCGTCGGCGTTCGTGGGCTGGAGCCGGGCCTCGTTGAAGCTCTCCTTGACGGGAGCGCCGTAGGCGTAATGGGTGCGGTGGAAAACCTGCAGCTTCATCGTCCGATGGCGGGCTCCGCCGCCTCCTGCTGCTGCTGCTCTTCCTGTTGCTGGAGCGCTTCGCTGTCGGGCGCCAGGAAGGGCTGGAAGATGTACGCCTGGAAAAGCGCGGCGCCGATGTCGTTGAGCCGGGTCTGGAGCACGTCGATCTGGGTGTGGAGCCCCGCGTCGAAGATCTCGGCCGCGGTGCCGAATTGCAGCTCGGCGAGAAGCCGGCCGGCGAGCTTTTCCGCGTCGTTGGAGAAACAGCCCTCCGCCACGCCGGAAATCCGGCGCAGCGCCACGTTCAGCTGCTGCACGCAATAGCGCAGGGAGCGGGGAAAATCCGGCGAGAGGAGGAGGAATTCCGCGACGAGGGCCGGCTGCACCTCGGCGCCGTGAATCGACTTGTAGGCATCCCACGCGCTGCACGAGCGGAGGACCGCCGCCCATTCCAGCGCGCCGGCCTGGCTCACCGGCGCCGGCGCGCCGCGGGGCGGAAACGCCGCGTGGTGGACGTCCAGGATCCGCGAGGTCTTGTCGGCGCGCTCGAGGTATTTTCCCGCCTGCTGGAACAGCCAGCCCTCGTTGTGCAGCACCGTCGCGTCGGTCAGCCCCTGCAGGTGCAGCGAGCTCGCCTTGATCTCCTGGAAAAATTCCACCGGGCTCGTGCGCACCAGCTGGCGCGCCTGCGGCGTGCGGAGGAAAAGATAAAGCCGGTTGATCTCCTCCCACACCTCGCCGGTGATCTGGTCGCGCACCATCCGGGCATTCTCGCGACCCTGCGAAATGGCGCCGTAGATCGAGTTGGGGTTTTCCGGCTGGAAGACCAGGAACTCCGTCACGGTCTCGGCCGTCGCCCGGGCGTGCAGCGAATTGAACAGCGTCTCGTCGCCCGCGCTCTGCACGATCGGAATCCAGTGGCCGGCGAGCGCCCGGCCGTCGAGCGCGCGGTGATCGAGCAGGAGCTGGAGGTTGACGTCGACCAGCCGCGCGGTGTTGTCCGCCCGCTCGAGATAGCGGTTCATCCAGTAGAGGCAGTTGGCGACGCGGCTCAGCATGGCGCTCCGTTACTCGTCGGCATACAGCACCCAGGTGTCCTTGCTCCCGCCGCCTTGGGAGGAATTGACCACGAGCGATCCGCGGCGGAGCGCGACGCGGGTGAGTCCGCCCGGGATGACCGTGGTCTTTTTTCCGTAGAGAATGTACGGTCGGAGGTCGATGTGCCGGCCTTCGCAATGGTCGGTCTCCTCGATGAAGGTCGGATGCCGCGACAGCGAGATCATCGGCTGCGCGACGAAGTTGCGCGGGTCGGCCTTGATCCTCGCGCGGAAGGATTCGCGCTCCTCCTTCGTCGCCTGCGGCCCCATCAGCATGCCGTAGCCGCCCGCCTCGTTGGCGGATTTGACGACAAGCTCGTCGAGATGATCGAGGATGTGCGCGCAGTCCTTTTCCTCGCTGGCGAGAAACGTCGGGACGTTGGGGATCAGCGGTTCCTGGTCGAGGTAGTACTTGATCATCCGCGGCACGAAATAATACATCACCTTGTCGTCGGCCAACCCCGTGCCGATCGAGTTGGCGAGGGAGACGTTTCCGGCGCGGTAGGCGTGGATCAGCCCCGGCACGCCGAGGGCGGAATCGGCGCGGAACACGGTCGGGTCGAGAAAATCGTCGTCGATGCGCCGGTAGATCACGTGGACCGGCTGCTGGCCCTTCGTCGTGCGCATGAACACCCGCTGGTCGCGCACGACGAGGTCGCGGCCCTCGACGATCTCGATGCCCATCTGGCGCGCGAGGTAGGTGTGCTCGAAATACGCGGAATTGTACGAGCCGGGCGTGAGCAGCACGACGGTCGGGTCGCCGACGCCCGCCGGCGCGACGTGCTGGAGGACTTCGAGCAGTTCCGCCGGGTAGTTGTCGACGGGCCGGACGCCCGCGCCGTCGAAGAAATCCGGAAACGTCCGCCGCATCGCCCGGCGGTTCTCCAGCATGTAGCTGACGCCGGACGGACAGCGCGCGTTGTCCTCGAGCACCATGTAGCCGCCATCGGGGCCGCGGATCAGGTCGGTGCCGCAGATGTGGATGTAGATGTCGCCGGGCACCCGGAAATTCACGAACTCGCGCCGGAAATGTTTCGCCGAGAGCACATAGAAGGGCGGGATGACGCCGTCCTTCAGGATGCGCTGCTCGTGGTAGATATCGTGGAGGAAGAGATTCAGCGCGGTGATCCGCTGGATGAGGCCGGCCTCGAGTTTTTCCCACTCGGCGGCCGGAATGATGCGGGGAAGCAGGTCGAACGGGAAAATCCGCTCGGTGCCCTGCGAATCGCCATAGACGTTGAAGGTGATCCCCTGGCGCAGGAAGAGCGCGTCGACGGCGCGGCGCTTGGCGTCGAGCTCGTTCCGCGGCACGGGCCCGAAACGGCTGACGAACTTCCGGTAGTGGGGGCGCAACGTGCCGTCAGGCAGGAACATCTCATCGAAGAAATCGTCGGTGACGTAGCCATTCAGCACGGTCGGGAGAAGACCCGAGGCGGCCGGAGACGCGCAAGGAGAATTGGCGGGCGGGGAGGCGACCATGGGCCTCGCCAAGCAGGACGCGTGCGAGACGCATGAAGGCGCGCGTTCCGGAGATTAGCTTCCGGGGCAGCCGGTCTCCGATCCTCGTCCGCGCCCTGCTCGTCGAGAAGGTCGGCCGACTGCGGATCGTGGAGGTTCGGGCTCCGAAACCGAACCGCGAACTGCGATCTCCGAACTGCGACACGGGGCGAAGTCCGCGTGTTTGGCATTTGCCAAGCCCCCCTCCGCGCCTATGGTCTTGGCCCTTCATGTTTTCCTTTCTGTTCAAACGGTTCGCCGGCCGGCATTATAAAAAATTCCTCGAGAAAGCCCGCCCGACAGTGGTGCGGATCAACGAGCTGGAGCAGGGCTATCAGGCGCTTACCGATGAGCAGCTTCGCGCCAAGACGGACGAATTTCGCGCGCGCCTGAAGGCCGGCGAGACCCTCGACCAGGTCCTGCCGGAAGCCTTCGCGGCCGTCAAAAACGCCGCACGCCGCATGGTCGGGCGCAAGATCATGGTCTGCGACCACGAACTGACCTGGGACATGGTCCATTTCGACGTCCAGCTGATCGGCGGCATGGCCATTCACCAGGGCCGGATCGCGGAAATGGCGACCGGCGAAGGCAAGACCCTCGTCTCCACGCTGCCGCTCTACCTCAACGCGCTCACCGGACGAAACACCCAGCTCGTCACCGTCAACGACTACCTCGCCCGCCGCGACTCCGAGTGGATGGGCCACCTCTACAACTTCCTCGGCATCTCCGTCGGCTGCATCCAGCAGCAGATGGCGCCGGATCTCCGCCGCGAGATGTACGGCCGCGACGTCACCTACGGCACCGCGAGCGAGTTCGGCTTCGATTACCTCCGCGACAACGGCATGGCCACGCGCAAGGAGGACCAGGTCCAGCGCGACCACTGGTACTGCATCGTCGACGAAATCGACTCCATCCTCGTCGACGAAGCCCGCACGCCGCTGATCATCTCGGGTCCCGCGCCGATCGAGCGCGAACAGCCGTTCACCCGGATCAAGCCGCCCGTCGACCGCCTCGTCAGCGAGCAGACCCGCCTCTGCAACCGGATCGTCGGCGAGGCCCGCGCGCTCCTCGAGAAGCCCGCGGCCACCGATGAGGACAAGCAGCTCGGCGCACGGAAGATGCTCCAGGTCAAGATGGGCAACCCGAAGAACAAGCAGCTGCTCCGCCTGATGGAGACGCCCGAGTGGCGCAAGCTCCTCGACAAGACCGAGACGGAAATGAACTCGGACCTGAACAAGGACGAGGTCTACCGTCTGAAGGAGGAGCTCTTCTACGTCATCGACGAGCGCCAGCACCAGGCCGACCTGACCGAGATCGGGCGCAAGACCCTGCGGCCGGACAATCCCGACGCCTTCATGCTGCCGGACCTGGCGACGGAGTTCAGCGATCTCGACAAGGACGCGTCGGTCACGCTCGAGCAGCGCGAGGAGAAGAAGCTCGCCGCGCAGACGCGCTACGCCGAGGTGTCGGAGGACATCCACGCCATCTCGCAGCTGCTGCGCGCGTACTCGCTCTACGAACGCGACGTCGAATACGTCGTGCAGGAGGGCAAGGTGATGATCGTCGACGAGAACACCGGGCGCGTCATGCCGGGACGCCGCTGGTCGGATGGGCTGCACCAGGCGGTCGAGGCGAAGGAGAACGTGATGATCGAGCGCGAGACGCGCACCTACGCCACGATCACCATCCAGAATTATTTCCGCATGTACGAGAAGCTGGCCGGCATGACCGGCACGGCGGAGACGGAGGCGACGGAGTTCAACGACATCTACCGGCTGTCCGTGCAGGTCATCCCGACCAACCAGCCCTGCATCCGCGTCGACCGGAACGACTCGATCTTCAAGACGCGCCGCGACAAGTACACCGCGGTGGTGAAGGAGATCGAGGAGGCCAACAAGCGCGGCCAGCCCGTGCTCGTCGGCACCGTTTCGGTGGAATCCTCCGAGGTGCTCTCCCGCATGCTCAAGCGCACCGGGGTGATCCACACCGTGCTGAACGCGAAGTTCCACCAGCAGGAATCCGAGATCGTCTCGCGCGCGGGCCAGCGCGCCGCCGTCACCATCGCCACCAACATGGCGGGGCGCGGCACCGACATCAAACTCGGCGAGGGCGTGCGCGAGCTCGGCGGCCTCTACGTCGTCGGCACCGAGCGGCACGAGTCCCGCCGCATCGACCGCCAGCTGCGCGGGCGCTGCTCGCGCCAGGGCGATCCCGGGCTGACGAAGTTTTTCCTGTCGCTCGAGGACGACCTCATGCGCCTTTTCCTCCAGGGCAACCTGGCCTCGCGGCTGATGGAGGGTTCGATGAAGGAGGGCGAGGAGCTGGAGCACCCGTGGCTGAACCGCTCGATCGAGTCCGCGCAGAAGAAGGTGGAGCAGCAGAACTATTCGATCCGCAAGCGGCTCCTCCAGTACGACGACGTCCTCAACCAGCAGCGCGAGGTGGTCTATGGCATCCGCAACGCCGCGATCCACGCCGATCGTCCGAAGGCGATCATCTTCGAGCAGATCGAGGAGGAGATCCTCAACCGGCTGGAGGCTGCGGGTTACGGGGAAAAGGGCGGCGCGGTCCCGGCCGCGGTGGAAAGCCTGGTCGGCTGGGTGAATTCGCATTTCCCGATCAGCCTCCGCGTCGACGAACTGGCCGGCACGGACATCGAGGCGATTGCCGCGGTGATCCTGGAGCGGATCCGCAAGGCCTACGCCGTGAAGGAATCGGTCGAGGTCGCCGAGGCGCTCGGCTCGCTCGAGCGTTACGTCGTCATCAACGCGATCGATCACCACTGGCAGGAGCACCTCACCGAGATGGAGGACCTGCGCAAGAGCATCGGCCTGCGAAGCTATGGCCAGAAGGACCCGCTCGTGGAGTACAAATCCGAGGCGTACCGCTTTTTCGAGGAGCTGATGAACAACGTGCGGCTGCAGATCTGCACCGGCCTGTTCCGCAGCGCGTCGAACCTCGAGTCGTTCGAGAACATGCTCGCGCTCCTCAGCCGCACGGCCAAGGCCGTCGGGCCCTCCGATGCGCCCGCGCCGGTCGCGGCGCCGCGCATGGAGACGACGACCACGGTGACGTCCGGCGGCGGCACGTCATCCGCCCCGCGGGAAATCCAGCTGCCGAAGGTCACGATCCGCCGCGACACCCCGAAGGTCGGCCGCAACGATCCGTGCCCCTGCGGCAGCGGCAAGAAATACAAGCAGTGCCACGGCGCGTGAGGGTGAACGCATTGCCCAAGGCGTCGTCCGGCTCCGTCGCGCGATGAGCGCCCGCTCGCCGTCCCGGCGCGTTGAGGCCCGCTCGGCAAACCCAGGTCCATGACCCCACGCTCCCTCTGATGAACGACCCCTACGCGCCACCGCCACCGACGTTGTGGCAGCGGCATCCCCAGGCTACGACGGCGGTCGTCGTCTTCATCCTGACCGCGCTCCTGACCGTCGTTTCGTTTCCTCCGTTCAAGATGCCGGAGTTCGCCTACGCGGCGCTGGTGCCGGGGATTTTCTGGGCGTATCTTCGCCCGCGTTTCAAGGTTTACGCCTGGACCCTCCTGGCGTCGCAGGCCGTGGCCTGGACCATTGTCCTGAGCTGGCTGCACTACGTCACGTGGCTCGGGTGGCTGCTGCTCGGCCCGATCGTCGGCTGCTGGATCGGCCTGTGGTATCTGGCGGTGTGGTGGACGATCCCGCGGATGCTCGGTCGCCCGACGCCGGTGCGTCTGCTGGCGATGCTCGGACTGGCCGGCGCGTGGATCGTCGTGGAATGGTCGCGGACCTGGCTGCTGGGCGGATTTCCCTGGCTGCCGCTTTCCGCGAGCCAGTGGGAGCGCGCGAGCATCCTTCAGATCTCGGCGTACACCGGCGCGTACGGCGTCTCGTTCGTGCTCGTCGCGATGAACGTCGGTTTCGCCGCATACGCCCATCGGCTGTTCCGCGAGGGCGCCACCGGTTTCGGTCGCCGCAGCCAGGAGTTCTTCCTCGCGATGTTTCTCCTCCTCGCCTGCCTGAGCGTGCACGTGCAGGAGACATTCAACCGCCTGCGCTTCACGGTCCCGCTGGGCCGCGTGGCGTTCGTGCAGCCCTACATCCCGCAGGAAATCAAATGGGATCCCGCCAAGGGCCAGGGCATCCTCCAGGTCCTGGAGCAGACCACGCTCGCCGCGGCGCGCACGCGGCCGGACCTGATTCTCTGGCCCGAGGCGACGACTCCGTGGGCGGTCCGCGGCGACGCGACCGTGAAGGACTTCATCGAGTCGCTGGCGCGGCGGTCGAAGGCGACGCTGCTGATCGGGTCGATCGCGATCGAGCGCGACCGCCAGCCGGGGGAGGCCTGGTACAACGGCGTGTTCGCGATCGACCCCGTGACGGGTCTCCAGACGAGCTATTACGCCAAGCGGCATCTGGTGCCCTTCGGCGAGTATGTCCCGCTCCGTCCCGTGCTCGGGTGGCTTTCGAAAATCGTCCCGGTCGGCGACGACTTCGCGCACGGGCTCGACGCGGCGCCGCTCGTGCTTTCGCTCCCGGGCGGCGTGTTCACGTTCGGGCCGCTGGTCTGCTACGAGGACATTTATCCCCAGCTCGCGCGCTCGAGCGTCCTTTCCGGCGCCGACGTGCTGGTGGTGCAGACGAACAATGCCTGGTTTGGCGAGGGCGGGGCCGCCTACCAGCACGCGGCGAACTCGGTCCTGCGCGCCGTCGAAACCCGCCGCCCGGTGCTGCGCTGCGGCAACGGCGGCTGGAGCGGATGGATCGACGAGTTCGGCAGCATCCGCGCCGTGCTGACCAACGACGAGGGCAGCATTTATTTTCGCGGGACGAAGACGATCGCCGTCGCGCGGGATTCACGCTGGGTGAACCGGCTCAGTTTTTATGTCGAGCACGGCGACTGGTTCGTCGGCGTGAGCGCGGGCCTGGCGCTGTTCGGGTTTTTGCTGCTGCGGACAGGCGGGCCGCGGCCCGAACAATCTTCGCCGGGGCCGGCGCGCGTCCCTTGATCCCTGGCTTCGCGCGCTTCACGCGCAGCCGCAGCGCCGCCCGCGGGCGCGGACGATTTTTCTCCGGGTGAAGTTCCGGAAGCCACGGAGCACCGGCAAGCCGGCAGGCGTCGCACATAAGAATTTTCACGACAGCGTGGAATTTCGCGGGTGACAACACCCGTCTGCCTTCGCACAAACTGGACCCCCATGACGCCGAAACTTCTCCGCCGCGCCGTCGAGGCGCTTGACCGCTTCAACGTGGAAACGCCCTCGTGGGGTTTCGCCGACACCGGCACGCGCTTCGGAAAATTTTTCCAGGACGCGGCGGCGATCGACATGAACGACAAGCTCGCCGACGCGGGGCAGGTGCACGCCGTGGCCGGGTGCTGCCCGACGGTCGCGACGCACGTGCTCTGGGATTTCACGCCGGGCGAGGATCCGAGGCAGGTCGTGAAGCTCGCGCGCCGGCACGGCGTCAAACTCGGCGCGATCAACCCCAATGTCTTCCAGGACCAGTGCTACAAATGGGGCTCCTTCGGCCACAACGATCCGCAGGTCCGCCAGCACGCCCTGCAGCACTGTCTCGACTCCGTCGCGATCATGAAGGCGGTCGGCAGCGAGTATCTCTCGCTCTGGTTCGCCGACGGCACGAATTACCCGGGGCAGGGCAGCATCCGCGAGCGCAAGGGCCACTTCGAGGAGAGCCTGCAGGCGCTGCACCGGAAACTGGGCCCGACGCAGACAATGCTGGTGGAGTACAAGCCCTTCGAGCCGGCGTTCTACGCGACGGACATCGCCGACTGGGGCATGGCGTACCTCCTGTCGAAAAAGGCCGGGCCGCGGGCGAAGGTGCTCGTCGACACCGGCCACCACTACAGCGCGCAGAACATCGAGCAGATTGTCGCGTGGCTCCTCGACGAGGATATGCTCGGCGGCTTCCATTTCAACGACCGCCGCTATGCGGACGACGACCTGACGCTCGGCTCGATCGACCCCTACCAGATTTTCCGGATCTTCCACGAGATCCACCTCTTCGCGGCGGACCGCGGACGCCAGCCGAAGATCGCCTACATGGTGGACCAGTGCCACAACGAGAAGCCGAAGGTCGAGGCGATGATCCAGACGGTGGTGATGGCGCAGGAACTTTATGCCAAGGCGGCGCTGGTCGACCACGAGGCGCTGCGCCGCGCGCAGGCCAGGAACAACGTGATCGACGCCGAGCTGCTGCTGAAGCGCGCCTTCTTCACCGACGTCGGCCCCGCGCTGGCCTCGTGGCGTCGCGCGAACAAGCTCCCCGCCGATCCGCTGGCCGAGCACCGCCGCAGCGGCTACGAACGGAAGGCCGCCGCCGACCGCCGGTCCCGCCGCAAGGCGATGGGCCTCGTGCGCGGCGGAAGCTTCGCCTAGGTTCCGGGGCGATGCCGCCGGCCCCGTCCGTCATTCCCGTTCGTTCGCGGTGACGGACATTGGTGATTAACTACCACCAAAGGTGACTGCGGGCCATTGCCAATCCGGCGGAAAAATGCGAGGATCCGGGCGATGAATTCCGCCAGGCCCCTTTCCCCGCAGCAGGTCCGGTTCTTTCACGAGGAAGGCTACGTGATCGTGCCGAATGTCTTCGATCCGTCCGACCTCGAGCCCCTGCGCCGGGAGCTGCACCAGGAGATCGGCCGGAAGGCCCGCGAGCTGAAGGCCGCGGGAAAGCTGGCGGACCTGCACGAGGAACTCGATTTCGATCACCAGCTCGCGGCCCTGCACCGCGACTCGCAGGAGAACGGCGAGATCCTCATTCGACACCTCGAAGGACTGCGCGGCGGCGGATTTCATGCGCCCGAAATGTTCGACGTCATCGCGCACCCGAAGATGCTGGCGGGCGTCGGGGCGCTGCTCGGCACGGAGGAGCTCGTCGCGTCGTCGGTCTACCGGGTCCGCCCGAAGCTTCCGAAGATCGGGCGCGGCGTGGTGCCCTGGCACCAGGACAGCGGCTATTTTGCGACGCACTGCGACGAGCATCTGATCGTGACCTGCTGGGTTCCGCTGGTCGATGCGACGGTCGAGAACGGGTGCATGCAGATCCTGCCGCGCGCGCATCTGGGGAAAGTGGCCACGCACCACACCGGCGGCAATGCGGGCTTCCTCGTGATCAAGGATGAGGATCTGCCGGACGACCCCCGCAAGGCGGTCACCGCGGCCTGTCCGCGGGGCGGCGTGGTCTTCATGACCAACCGCACGCCGCACTGCTCGACGCCGAATTACTCGGAGCAGATCCGCTGGAGCGTGGACCTGCGGTACCAATCCGCCCTGGTGCCGAACAACGTCGGGCTGTGGCCGGAGTCGCTCGACGCGGACGGCAAGGCCGACGACGCCTTTTATGAAAAGGGCAACGTGGCGTGCTATCCGCCGGAGGCGGATTTTCTGGTGGGAAGCCGGCTCACGCCGGAACGGGTGACCACTTATGCGGAGTTCGCGCGCCGCCGGGAGACCTACGATCGCACCCAGCCGAATTTTTCCGCGTTCCGCCGCTGGCCGGCGCAGGTGTGACAAATCCGGATTGAGGTATCCGCGATCCGGATTTGTCAGCTTCGCCACTCGCGGGGCGTGAGTCCGTAGGCGCGGCGGAACAGGGTGCTGAAATGCTGCGACGAGCTGAACCCGTGCTGGAGCGCGGCCTTGGTCACGTCGAATCCCGGCTGGCGCAGCGTGAGCCGCGCCGCATCGAGCCGAAGCTGGAGGTGGTACGCCGCGGGACTGACGCCGACCTCCCTCCGGAACTGCGTGCAGAAATGCGGCACGCTCCGCGCGGTCGCCATCGCCGCCAGGTCGCGCAGCGGCAGCCGGCGGTCGAGCTGCTGCTCCATGTACGTCACCGCGCGCTGGACGGCGTGCGAGTAAGGCAGGGCCGTCGCCACCGGCATCCGGCGCCCGCCCGCCTGCAGGCGCTGGCTCACGAGCGCGATGAACAACTCGAGGTAGGCCTCGATCGCCCGGCGCCGCTCCGGATGGTTCGCCACCACCTGCGCGACCAGTCCGCGCAGGACCGGCTCGACCTCGGGACAGTTCGTCAGCGAGCGCACGCGTTTCTTCCTCAGCTCCGAACCGAGGCGCGACGCGTTCGTTCCCAGCCGGTCGAGCTTCAGGCCTGCCCACAGGTGGTGATTTTCCGGATTCGGCACCGGGCCCGTCCCGTGTTTTTCCCCGGGATAGGCGATGTAGAGATCGCCCATCGCCTGGGCGGTCACCTCGCCGTCCGCCTTCCAGGTCGCTTTTCCCCGCGCCAGGTAAAGGAACTCGAACCCGGAGTGGGTGTGCGGCTTCCGGTGATGACCGCGGCAGCACAGCGCCTCGCCGCAGTGGGTCAGGGCCGGAAGCCCGTCCACGGGATTTTCGTAGACGAAGCCGCTGATGATCTGGGGATCGCGCAGGACTTTCATGCGAAGACCGACTCCCCGGGCCTCCTCGCAACGGCAGGGTGGGTAAGGTTCACGGAATTACTCGATATGTAATATTCTGTACCTTTCCACCGCAAAATCTGAACGCGATTCCGCCGGTTTCACGGTAACCTCCTCGCTTGTCCACTGTGGCTCCAGCTCCCATGCGCCTCACCGCCGACCAGCGCGCATTCTACGACGAGAACGGCTACCTCCTCGGGCTGCCGCCGGTGTTTTCGGGCGAGGAGATGACCCGGATCAACGCCGAACTGCCGAACCTCCTGGCGTTGCTCAAGCCGGGCGAGTCGACGAACGAGATGCGCGAATGGCACCACGAGAGCGCTTATCTCTACGAGATCGTGATGAATCCCCGCATCCTGGATCTCGTGGAGGGGATTCTCGGCCCGGATTTCTACGTGTGGGGCAGCCACTTCTTCATCAAGCCGCCGCGGAGCCCGGGCACGGTGCCTTGGCACCAGGACGCCTACTACTGGCCGCTGTCGCCGTTCAACACGGTCACGGTCTGGGTCGCCTTTGACGACGTCGACGAGGAGAACGGCGGCATGAAGCTCATTCCCGGTTCGCATCGCGGCGGCCTGATCCTGCACCGGCTGAAGAACGACACGAACTCCATCATCCAGCTCGAGCTCGAGCAGGGCGCGTTCGACGTGGATTCGGCGGTGCAGTTCCGCCTCCGGGCCGGCGAGATTTCGATGCACAACGACAAGGCGATCCACGGCTCGCAGGCCAATCCCTCCGGCCGCCGCCGCGCCGGCCTGACGATCCGCTACTCCGGCACGAACGTGAAGGCCGACCTGAAAGTCAGCCCGGATTTCGTGGCGCACCTTTGCCGCGGCGTGGACACCTACGGCCACACGCCCTACGCGCCGGCGCCGACGAAACGGTACGGACGCAAGGACTACCGCCGCGTGGACCGGGTTTCGTGATTCGTAATTCGGAATTAGGAATTCGATCCCCGCTCGAACCATTTCAACCGGTATTCCCAAAACCTTCGAAGCCTGAATCCGAACCCCGAATTCCGAATTCCCAATTTCGACCATGCCCGCCACCGCGCCCAATCCCTATCACCTCACCGCCGCGCAGAAAAAGTTCTATCATGAGAACGGTTATCTGCTCGGACTTCCGCCGATCTACACGCCGGCGGAGATGGCGAAGATCAACGCCGAGCTGCCCAGCCTGCTCGCCCTGCTGAAGCCGGGGGAGACGTCCAAGGACATCCGCGAGTGGCATGAGACGAGCACGTACCTCTACGGGATCGCCATGAACCCCAGGATCCTCGACCTGGTGGAAAGCATCCTCGGACCGAACTTCTATTTCTGGGCGAGCAATTTTTTCATCAAGGAGCCGCGCAACCCGTCCACCGTCGGCTGGCACCAGGATGCGTACTACTGGCCGATGGCGCCGCACAATTCCGTCACGGTCTGGCTGGCCTTCGACGACGTCGACGAGGTCAACGGCGGGATGAAGCTGCTGCCGGGCTCGCATCGCGGCGGCATCATCAAGCACAAGCGTTCGACGCAGACGTCGTCTGTGCTGACGCTCGAGCTCGAGGACGGCTCGGACTTCAACGCGGACAAAGCCGTCCAGTTCCGCCTGAAGGCCGGCGAGTGCTCGCTGCACGACGACCGTGCGATCCACGGATCGCCGGCCAATCCGTCCGACCGCCGCCGCGCCGGCCTGACGGTCCGCTATTCGGGGACGAACGTGAAGAACGACCTGAGTGTGAACCCCAACTTCAAGGTCTACCTCGCGCGCGGCGTGGACGAGTTCAAGCTGAACCCCTACGGCCCGATTCCGACCCAGCGCTACGGCCGACCGAACTTCAAGCCGGTGAGCAACGAGGAAGCTGGGCGGACTTGAGTCGAGGCTGCAGCGGAGCGGCGGGAGGCGGGCGGGCCTTTCGGGGCGGGTCCGGTTTCAGGACATCCTACTCACAACTGTTTCAGGACATCGTATCCAGGTTGGTCGCTAAGCATGCGAGCTTTGAAGAGAAGAGCGCATGCCGTGGAGAACCGATACAATGACTAATCAACG
>JAQGON010000048.1 GCA_028293565.1 Verrucomicrobiota bacterium
ACGCCGTTGACCGCCTGGAGGCGTTCGTTGGTGAGTTCGTGACGCAGGGGCGAATCCTCCACGCAATCCTCGAAGAGGAACGCGCCTTTGACCGTGCTGAGCCAGTGGAGACACGCGGCGACGCTGATCGGAGTCTTGTAGCAGTGGTTGCACAACCGCGCGCCGATTTCCTCGACGCGTTGCTTGATGTACATCGCGTCGGTGAATCCGTTTCGCGCGAGGTCGACCTGGTAGACGTCGAGGGCGTGGCGATCGATCCACTCGCGGAAGGCGCCGCGTCCGCATTCGCCTTCGCCCGCCGCGATCGGCACGGGCGAGCGATCGCGCAGCCAGACATAGCCGTCGACGTCGTCCTGCGACAGCGGCTCCTCGAGCCAGCCGATGTTGTACTCCTTGAAACGGATCGCGCGGCTGAGCGCGGTGCGCGCATCCCAGACGCAGCCGGCGTCGACCAGCAGCGTGTTCTCGGCGCCAATGCCTTCGCGCGCGCCGGCGACGAGCTCGAGGTCGAGCGCCTCGCTCTGGCCCATCGGTTCCCAGCCAAACTTGATCGCGCGATAACCGGCCGCGCGCCAGCGCTGGGCGATTTCCTTCGTCTGGCGTCCATCCTTGCCGAAGAGGATCGAAGCGTACGCGGGAATCGTCGAGTGACGTTTCCCGCCCAAGAGGCGATGAATCGGCTGGCCGTAGAATTTTCCCTTGAGGTCCCAGAGGGCGAGATCGACGCCCGCCATCGCCGCGATGCCCACGGCGCGCCGCCCAAAGTACATCGTGCTCCGATAGAGTTTTTCCCAGATGAGGTCCGTCTCGAGCGGATCGAGCCCGATGAGGAGCTGCCGCAGTCCGCACGCGATGTTATGGCTGAAGGGGGCGTCGATGATCGCCTTGAGAATTTCGGGCGAAGCATCGGATTCGCCGATTCCTTCGAGGCCATCGCTGGTGCGGATGCGGATGATCAGAGTGTCCTGGGTGCCGGCAGTTTTTTGCTTCACATCCGGGATGCGAAGGATCTGGCAGATGACTTCGGTGATTTTCATGAAGGAAGAGCGAGGTTGTGCCAAAAATCATCCGGCAGCGACAGCAGGACCAACCCAGCCATGCCGAGGCCGACGCCGGCCTTGTTTCGCGCGGGGATCTTCTGTCCCAGGATGATCGCTCCCAGCACCACGCCGAGCGGAATCACGAAGCCGTTCGTGATCGGGAAGACGACCACCCCGGCCTGTTGGCTGACTTTGCCGACCACGGTGAGCGCGGCGATCGTGAGCAGCATCCCCGTGCAGTGGGAAAAGGCCCCGGCGGCGCCCCACGCAAGCAAACCCTTCGTGGGCGTGACGGTGATTTTGCGCCGGAGCTTGAAGGGCAGGGCCATCAGGCAACTCACTGCATAAAAATAGGCCACGAAGAGAAACGAGCATCCATCCGGGACCCAGCGAAACAAAGCGGAGAGCACGCCATTCAGGAGAAAAGCCCCGAAGATAAATGAGGCCCACTTGGATGCGCCGGTCATGCCGCTGACCTTTGGCTTGCCCCCGATCAGGACGATCGCGCCGAGGGTGAGCAACGCGCCGATCGCTTTTGTGCCCGTGAACTTGTCGCCGAACCAGAGGATCGAAACGGAGAGCGGGACCAGCACCGACATGTTCAGGATCGTCCAGTTCGCGGAGATGTCGCGCTCGCGCGAGGCGATCAGGTAACATACGCAGGTGAGGACGTAGCTGAGGGCACCGATGGCACCGAGCGCGAGGACATCCGGCCGATAAAGCGGGTCGCCCCGGACCGCGACGATGACGAAGATCAGGATCGTGCCGCAGAGCTGCTTCCAGAAAATAAAATCCCACGGCGCGTAGTTGCGCTTCGCCGCGGCCTCGAACGTCACGCCGAGGAATCCGTAGACCAGCGAGGCGAGCAGGGCGAGGAGGACTCCGGTGATCATGGGGTAGGGTGGGTGGGTCCGCGGCCAAGGTGGGCGACAGCGCGTCACGGAGCGACCCAGGAGGTTAGAGAAAAATCGGTTGCGGATAAATGCAAAGAAACGCCTCATACCTGACGCACGAGTAAAGTATGAAAACCGCACTCACCATGCTGGCGGGACTGTCGATCGAGCGACTGCGTTCGTTCTGCCTCATCGTCGACGCGGGTTCCTTCGTGGAAGCGGCGCAGCGGAATCCGGTTCGCCAGAGCCAGTTCAGCCGGCAGATGCGGGACTTGGAACGCACGCTCGGCGCCCAGCTGTTTGTCCGGGAAGGCCGTCACCTCCGGCTGACCGCGAACGGCATCCGGCTCGCGGCGTTGACGCGCGCGTATTTCGGCGCGCTGCAATCGCTGCGCGAGGAGGATATCCAACAAAAACCGATCAAGCTCGGCGCCGGCGAGAGCATCATCCGGTGGTTTCTGATCCCGCGCATCCAGGAGATCATCGCGGCGGCGGGCGCGCCGGTGATCCTCGAAAACTACACGACGGAAGAGATCTGGAAGAAGCTCGAGCAGGGCGAATTGGACGTTGGCATCCTCCGCGCCGATGCCGTGCGTGGCTCGTGCACGGCACTCGCCTTTCCCTCGATCACATACGTGTTGATGGTGCCGAAGGCTTTTGCCGGGACGAAGAAGGGGAAGGCGATGCGGGAACTTCCGATCGCGATCCTGGGGAGCGAGGTGGAGTTTGAAAACAACGCCACGCGCCTCGCGCACGACAACGGATACGCGCTCAAGATCCAGGTCCGCGCGAAGAGTTTCAACCTGGTGACGGCGATCGCGAACAACCTGAACGTCGCCGCGTTCGTGCCGAGCGCCGCGCAATCGGAGTTTTCGCCGGACCGCTTTGTGCGCGTCGACTTGAAGGGGATCCGCCGTCTCACGCGGCCCCTGGCGGTCGCTTACAACCAGAAGACCGCCGAGCTGAACGAGCGAGCGCGTCAGTTCGCGATGACGTTGTCGAACGCGTATGCGGGATTTTCGGGGTAGGGCGGGCTTTAAAAAAAGTGCCGATGCTCGGGCGGATTGAAGACGTTCCCGTGGAAATACAGCCGCTGGGCTGGCGTGAGGCGGCGGTTGTAGAAGTCCGCGCTGTAACCCCAGTGGCCTTCGGCAGCCATCATCCAGTGATGCTCGTAGGCATAGTAAAGCATGGTGCGCTGCTCCTCGGGCCGGTTGAACGGCGCGGCGGTGTGCCAGATGGCGTTGTGAAACAGGATGCACGTGCCGGCCGGCGCGCAGACCTGCACGGCGCCGGGGAAAAAATCGCGACGCTTCAAGTCGTCGGGCGCCGGATTCTGCGAGGTTTTGTGGCTCCCCGGGACGACCGTCAAATTTCCCCGCCACGGCTCCGTCATGTCGCTCAGGTAGTAACCCACCTTGAGCTGCAGCAGCGGGATTGGTCGGCGCAGGTTTCGATAACCGGAATCGTGGCCGTCGATGTGCCAGCCGATCGGCCGGTTCATGAAATCCTGCGCCTTTTCCACGATGGCATCCGACGCGTGGTAGTGAGCCTTGGGCCCGATCAGTTCGCGCACGTAGGGCAGCAGGGCCGGCCAGTCGAGCAGCTGCTGGAAAAGCGGATCGTCCTCGAGGATGTAGAGAATGCGCGTGCTGGCCGGGCCATTGACCAAGGTAAGCCGGGAGCGCGCCGGGTCGGCCGCGAGCAGTCCACGGCGATGCGCGATCACCTGGTCGAGGGCACCGGTGAGGCGGGCGACGTGATCGGGCTGGAGGAAATTCTCGAGCACGAGGTAACCGCTGTTGTCGAAAGTGAAGCGCTCGGCCTCGGTGAGAGTGGCAGCGCTGGTCGCAGGGGAAGCGGTCATGGGGTGGGGAATCACAACGGGAACGCATCCCAGAGCGCAAGTCGGTGAAATGCGTGCCTGGTCTAGCGTGTGGCGCGGGGCGGCGGTGTTAGGGCGCCCTTTCAGGGCTCCGGATTCTCGATGAGAAACCCAGGGCGTTGCCCTGGGCTCTGGCTAGGTTGCCCCGTTGGGGCGCAACGCGCGACCGCTGCACAGGGATCGTCTCACGCGTGCTGATGCGTCGGTCATCCTGGGCACACTCGAAACAGGCGCGCGCCGCCAATAACCCCGCCTCAGAAATCGACGCCGACAGGGCAATCTCACCTCGGGAATCGACGCCCCAACGGGGCAACCCCAGCCAGAGCCCAGGGCAACGCCCTGGGAATGTGATCCAATAAGATCTTAGCCCCAAAAGGGGCGGCCTAAAATTACAGCGCAGAATTCCAGCCCCCGTTCGCCAACGTTAGAGCGCCCTTTCAGGGCTCCTGATTTTCTCGATGAGAAACCCAGGGCGTTGCCCTGGGCTGTGGCTAGGTTGCCCCGTTGGGGCACAACGCGCGACCGCTGCACAGAGATCGTCTCAGGCGTGCTGCTGCGTCGGTCATCCTGAGCACACTCGAAACAGCCGCGCGCCGCCAATAACCCCGCCTCAGAAATCGACGCCGACAGGGCAATCTCACCTCGGGAATCGACGCCCCAACGGGGCAACCCCAGCCAGAGCCC
>JAQGON010000049.1 GCA_028293565.1 Verrucomicrobiota bacterium
ATGCTGCCGGCCGGTTCCAGGAGCGCGGCGTTCTTCGCGGCGGTGGTCGCCGTCGCCAGCACCAGCGCCGCCGCGCGGGCGCGCTGCGCGAGGGCGGTGACAACCATGGCAAGATCGGCGGACATGAAGGTGATAAGGGGTAAGCGTGAAGCGGCGCGGGGCAAGCGCGCACGATGCTACTTCCGCACGATGCGCTCCGCTTCCGCCCTGATCCGCGGCCAGTGCACATCGGGGATCGCGGCGCCGAGATGCTGCACGGTTTCGGCTCCGAGCAGGGAGCCCACGGCGCCCGCCGCCGCCAGCGAAGATCCGCGCAGATACCCGTAAAGAAAACCCGCCGCCCATGAGTCGCCAGCGCCGGTGGTGTCCACCACGCGCTCGGCGCGGAACGGCGCGATGCGGTGAACCGCGGAACCCTGCGCGATCCACGCGCCGTCCTTGCCGAGCTTCACGGCCGCGATGCCGCCGAACGCCGCCAGCTCGCGGGCGAACTGCTCATGGTCGCCGCGTCGCTGGAACAGCGCGCCGGCCTCGTCCTCGTTCGCGAACACCACGTCCACGCCCTCCTTGAGCTGCGCGAAGATCCAGTCGCGCGCGGCGCCGACCACTTCGAACGACGCCAGATCGATGCTCAGCGTGCAGCCCGCGGCGCGGGCGGTGCGGACGACCTTCTCGGCCAGCGCCGGGTTGAACATGAGGTAGCCTTCGATGTGCGCGTGGCGCGCGCCGGCGAAATCCGGGAGCGAGACTTCCTGCGGCGCGAGCGTCATCGCCGCGCCCAGGTGCGTCCGCAGCGTGCGCTGTCCGTCCGGCGTGACCAGCGACAGGCACCGTCCGTTGGGCAGGGTGGCGCGCTTGAGGCGGGACCCGTCGCAGCCCGCGGCGGTGAAATTCCGGAGGTAGCTCTCGCCGGTGACGTCGCTGCCGATTTTCCCGAGGAACGTCGTGCTCATTCCCAGCCGCGCCGCGCCCACGATCGCATTGGCGGCGGACCCGCCGGCCTGCATCGCGACATTGCTGCCGACGTGGCGGAGCATCGCCGCGATGTCCTCGTCGTCGACGAGCACCATGCCGCCCTTGTCGCCGGCGACGTGGGCCGCGAGGAATGCGTCGTCGACGTGGGCGAGGAGATCCATGATCGGGCTGCCGACGCCGATCAAATCAAAGGAGGAGGGATTTTGGGCCATGGGAAAATCAGGACGGGTCGCGAGCGCCTCCCGCGGACTGAAGACGCGCCGCGGGCTGGTCTGCTCACCCGCCGCTCACCGTCAGGTTGGTGGCGAGCAGCGGTTCCTCGTTGACCTCGACCAGGATCGAGTAATCCCCGGCGGCGGGAAACGTCAGGTTGCGGATTTCGTTGATGAGGTTGATCCGGTGCAGCGGGCTGTGGGACTCGAAGGGCCGGTCGATCAGCACCTGCATCTGGGTGGGGTCGACGCCCATGGAGAGGCGCATCTTGTGCTGCCCCGGCGCGCAGTCGGTGAGCGTGAGAAACCACACCATGAACGGATGGGTCACCGGAAAGTGACGGGCGTTGATGTTCGAGAAAGCCCCGAGAATCGTGTGCTTGCCGGTGCCCGGATCGATGTGCACGGCGTCGCACGTGAGCCAGGCCAGCAGCTGCGGTTTCGATTGCATGGCGAGAGTGGGGTGACGGGCGCGGACCGGGGCAAATCATTTTGCTTGGAGCGGCGGGCGGCACGCCCCTTAACGAAAGCGCCATGTCCGTGCCCGTGCCGCCCTCCAGTCCGCTGCTCGACTCGCTCGCGAGCTACCCGCACTGGTTTGTCGCCGCCTGCCTGACGATCGTCGCGGCCGCGGTGATCTGGATTCTCGCCAAGGCGCTGAAGTGGGGCCTCTATTTCCTGATCGGGCTGGTGGTCGCCTGGGGCGCGGCGGCGACGGTCTGGCTGTTCGTCCACCGGACCTGAGAGGAACGCATGGCCCCGCGCGCCGGGGGTGGAACGCTCTCCCGGACAGGCTTTTTCTTGTCACCGCTTGGATGCGCGCGTTTAACCCAACCCGATGAAGTACATTTTCGTGACGGGCGGGGTGGTTTCGTCGCTGGGCAAGGGCCTGACGGCGGCGTCCCTCGGCGCGCTCCTTGAGCTGCGCGGCCTGTCGGTCCGCATCCAGAAATTCGATCCCTACCTCAATGTGGATCCTGGAACGATGAGTCCCTTCCAGCACGGAGAGGTGTACGTGCTCGAGGACGGCGCGGAGACGGACCTGGACCTCGGGCACTACGAGCGGTTCACCAGCGGCAAGCTCTCGCGGCTCAACAGCCTCAGCTCCGGCCAGATTTACGAGAGCGTGATCCAGAAGGAGCGCCGCGGCGACTACCTCGGCAAGACCGTCCAGGTGATCCCGCATGTCACGAACGAGATCAAGGAGCGCATTTACTCCGCGGCGAAGGACGTCGACATCCTCATCACCGAAATCGGCGGGACCACCGGCGACATCGAGGGCCTTCCCTCCCTCGAGGCGATGCGACAGTTCGCGCTCGAGGTCGGCCCGCATGACGTGCTATTCATCCACGTGACGCTCGTGCCGTTCGTCGCCGCGGCCGGCGAGCTGAAGACCAAGCCCACGCAGCAATCCGTCGCGAAGCTGCGCGAGATCGGCATCCAGCCGCACATCCTGGTCTGCCGCACCGATCATCCGCTCGACGCGGGCCTCCGCGACAAGATCTCGATGTTCTGCAACGTGCCGGTGAAGGCCGTGATCGAGTGCGCGGACGTCGCCAACTCGATCTACGAGCTTCCCCTCGCGCTGCAGAAGGAAAAGCTCGACCAGCTGGTCGTCGATCTCTTCGGCCTCAAGAATCCGCCGCCGCGGAAAAACATCTGGCAGCAGATCGTGCACCGCCTGCTGAACCCGGCGCACGAGGTGACCATCGGCGTGGTGGGAAAATACATCGAGCTCCAGGATGCGTACAAGTCGGTCTACGAATCGATCACCCACGCGGGGATCGCGAACAACTGCCGCATCCACGTCGTCCGGATCGACGCCGAGGAACTGGAAAAGAAAGCGGGCCTCGCCCGGCTGCGGAAGCTGGACGGCATCCTGGTGCCCGGCGGATTCGGCGACCGCGGCACCGAGGGCAAGATCGCGGCGGCGCGCTACGCCCGCGAGCGCCGGATTCCCTATTATGGCCTTTGTCTCGGCCTGCAGATCGCCGTGATCGAGTTTGCGCGGAACGTCCTGAAGCTGCCCGGCGCGAACAGCACGGAATTCGAGGCCAACCCGCGGCATCCCGTGATCAACATGATGGAGGAGCAGAAGAAGATCAGCGACAAGGGCGCGACGATGCGGCTCGGGAGTTACGAGTGCGCGCTGACCCCGGGGACTCACGCGGCGAAGGCGTACGGCGCGTCAAGCGTGCGCGAGCGCCACCGGCATCGCTACGAGGTGAACAACGAGTACGTCGAGCGGCTCAAGGCCGGCGGCATGATCGTCAGCGGAATCAATCCGCGCCGAAACCTGGTCGAGATCATCGAGCTGAGGAATCATCCGTGGTTTCTCGCGGTGCAATTTCATCCTGAGTTTCAGTCGAAGCCGAACCGCGCGCATCCCCTCTTCGCCGCCTTCATCGCCGCCGCGATCCGGCACCACGGTCCCCGCGCGTCGGGAAAACCGAAGGGGAAAACCCGGAATCCGAAGTAATCCCGAACGAAGGAACCGCGCCGGAATCCCCGGCCCGTCGATTTCGCGCCTCCCCTCAAATGCTCTTCGATCCTGGAAAACTTCTCGTCATCGCAGGCCCGTGTTCGCTCGAGAACGAAAAGGTCTGCCGGGCGGTGGCCGCGTCGCTGACCAAGATCGCGAAGGCGAACCCCGGGTTGAACCTGGTGTTCAAGGGCTCGTTCGACAAAGCCAACCGGACTTCCGCCGCGGGAGCCCGCGGCACGGGCCTCGACGAGGGCCTCGAGCTGCTCGCGCTGGTCCGGAAGGATTACGGGTTCCCCGTGCTGACCGACATTCATGAGCGGGAGCAGGTGAAGCCCGTCGCGGAGGTGTGCGACGTGCTGCAGATTCCGGCCTTTCTCAGCCGGCAGACCGATCTGCTGCTCGCCGCCGCCGGCAGCGGGCGCGTGGTCAACGTCAAGAAGGGCCAGTTTCTTTCCCCGCAGGAGATGACGTTCGTGACCGGCAAGCTGCGCGAGGGGAAGGCGAAGGAGATCTGGCAGACGGAGCGCGGCACCACGTTCGGCTACAACAATCTCGTGGTCGACATGCGCTCCTTTCCGATCATGCGGGAGAACGGCTGCCCGACGATCCTGGATGCCACGCACAGCGTGCAGCTGCCGGGCGCCGCGGGCGGAAAGAGCGGGGGGCAGCGGGAATTCGTCGCCCCGCTCGCCAAGGCGGCGCTGGCCGCGGGCGCCGACGGGTTGTTCATCGAGACGCATCCCGACCCGGCGCATGCCATTTCCGACGGCCCGAACATGATCCCGCTGGCGGACCTGCCCGCATTGCTGAAAAGCTGCCTCGCCATCTGGAAAGTGGCACGGGTCTCCTGACCCGTGATTCCCCCGGCGCGCGGCGTTCCGCCCCGCGGCTCGAAACCGGCCGCATCGAGCCCGCCCCGGCGCTCCATTCCCCGTCCCACTTGACCGCCGACTCGCCCGCCACACACTGCGGCCAAAATAAAACGCCATGGAATCCTTCATTATTGATGTGCCGGTCCCGTCGATGGGCGCGACGGTGAGCGAACTGAATGTCATCGTGATCAAGGTCAGTCCCGGCGACCGCGTGACCAAGGGCCAGCGTCTCGCGGACCTGGAGAGCGACAAGTCCGCATTCGAATTTGAGAGCCCCTGCGATGGCGTGGTGCGCGCGATGATCGGGAAGCCGGGCGCGACGATGGCGTCCGGCGAGCCCTTTTGCCAGATCGAGACGTCCGACAGCACGCTGCGCCATCTCGAGTCAAAATCCGCCGCCAAACCCGCTGTCTCCGCCGCCGCAACCTCCGCCGGGGCGAAACCGGCGGGCGCCGCGATCTGGACTCCGCGTGCGACGAAACTCGCGCAGGAAGCCGGGCTCGACCCGGCGAAGATCACCGACATCGAAGCGACGGGTCCGGGCAACCGCGTGTCGGGCGACGACGTGCAGCGCTATCTCGCGCAGCGGAAGGCCTGAGTCGGAGGGTTTGACCACGAAGGTCACAAAGGACACGAAGCCGGAAGGTTGACGGCGCCCTTCGCGTCCTTGGCGGTGAAAAATCCTAGGACGGGTTCTGCAGTTCGTAGCTGAGGACGCTCAGCGCGTAGGTCGCCGCGGTCTCGCAGCGGAGGACGAGCGGCCCGAGTGAAATTGGCTCGAAGCCGCTGGTCTTCGCCAGGCTCATCTCCGCCGGCGTGAAATCGCCTTCGGGGCCGACGAGCCACAGGACTTTGCCCGGGGCGCGGCCGTGCGCGGATTGAAACGCGGCGAGCACCGTCTTGAGCGACTTCGCCCCCGGCTGCAGGCTCGCGATCAGCTTCAGGTCGAAGTCCCGCGCGTTTTCCATGAACGCCGCGGCCTTCTGCACCGGGGCGATCTCCGGCAGGAACGGATTGCCGCACTGCTTGGCCGCCTCGAGCGCGGCGGTCTGCCATTTCTCGATTTTGCGGTCGGACCGGTCCGCGTCGAAGTGCACCTGCGTGCGCTCGCTCTCCAGCGGGACGATGCGGGCGGCGCCGATCTCGGTCGCCCTTCGGACGATCGCATCCATCGACGGCCCTTTCGGCAGCGCCTGCCCCAGCGTGATTTCGTAGGGAAGCGGCTTGGCCTTCTGGCGGAAACGCACCTTCAGCAGCGCGCCGCTCTTGCGGTCGCCCGCGAGCTCGCAGATCCACTCGCGTCCGCGTCCGTCGAACGCCACCACCGTGTCGCCGACGCGCGCCCGGTTCACGGCGATGAGGTGATGGGATTCCTCGGGGCTCAGGACAAGCTCGGCGGGTTCCGCGGTGGACGGCGTGCTGAAGGCGCGAAAGTCGGGCATGCCTTCAGTGGACAGCGCGGTTCGAAACGAGACAAGCCCGCGGAGTCGAAGCTCCAAGGCGGTTTTACCACGAAGGACGCGAAGATCGCAAAGGTCGGAAATTTTTTTTTCGCGCGGGCCGCGAATCCGTCCTTGGCGGCCTTGGCGTTCTTCGCGGTAAAATCGCCTTGGATAGGCTGGCCGAAAAAATGCAGTTTACACGGCAATGCACCGACCTAGCTTTCGCGAACGATCCCGGCCCGGGTGGCGGAATTGGCAGACGCAACGGACTCAAAATCCGTCGCCTTCAAAAGCGTGTGGGTTCGACCCCCACCCCGGGCACCAAATCAGAATTTGGAAAGGCTTGGACAACATGCGCCAAAGCGTGAGAACCGTCCTCTGATGCAATCACTTCCGTCGCTTGCGCCGATCGCCAAACAAATCGTCATTTCGATCTCTCCATGATCGGCCGCATGATAATCTCGGAACGTCAGGCATCCGACACGATGTGCAAGGTGCTTGAAGTTTTGGCCGAAGTAAAAGGAGTGACCGTATTGGATCAACTAACTCAACTTCGAGTGAATCGCGGTCACTTGTTTCTCGCGACCCGGTTCGTGACTACAACAATCCCCAAACGGGACAACCTTACTCGCACCACCGGATCGGAAACACGGGTTTCGCGGTCCTTACGCACAGCGCCACAGCGGAGAAAATTCGGGACCTCAAAAAAGTCGCTGAATTTCTAAATTTCGCAGCGCTTCATTTCCGTGTTCATGGTACGGAGAATTAAGACATGAGCAACTCGCAGTATAGTCGAAAACAGTTTTCATTCTCAACATGATCTGGCTGACGCTAGTAACTATTCTGATACCCGTTGTCATTGGCAGCGTGCAGTCGTTTCATGAAAAGGAGCGCTCCAAACGACATCGGGGACTGATGATCTCTCTGGTCATTATTGCAGGGGTGGTGTCAGGTTATACTGCTTGGGTTTCTGCCGGGGAAGCACGAGTTTCGACTGAAGAGGCGCGTTCGTTGAACAAACAACGTGAAAAATGGGAGAAGACTACCTCAACGGATATCCTATACCTTGGGGGTAAAATTGGAGACCTCGATTTGGCGAAGCGATATGTTGAGGCACTGAAGCCGGCAACCTCTCAAATATCTGCCGATGAAGCTGCCATCGCAATGAAGCAGTATCTTGAGACAAAAGCTGCCCGCGAGCAACTTCGGCAGCGGACCAATGAGGCAAACAAACAGGTATTTGCCGCGACCGTGAGTAATCTTCAACCAGTGCTAGACACGATCACGACACGATTTGATGCCTGGGTGGTAGAGGTAGCGAAACTCAATGTTAAGATTGCCAATAAAAAAACAGATCAGGCGGCAGTGGTGCCTCTTAGCTTTCCTCGCACATGGGCTCTCATTCGCGAAGCAACATTCGAAAATGGGGACAGGCTTGTAGCTAACTTTCTCCCAATAGTGGTCGAGGATGCGCGGGTTGAAGAAGAATTGTACGTTTATTTTTATTTCTATTCCCACAGCAGTCCAGATGTACCGTTGCACCTGCTTGCAGTATTACTCGGAGAGAAAAACCAAGGAATTAATAATCCAAAGCCCGGAAAGGTGCATTACGAAGGCTACAATGGCACCGCCGAGAATCCGTTTCTCGATGCTACTTTTCGGCAACGCCTCAACATCGCTTTAAACGAAGTAACGGCGTATTCGCTAACTGAAGCGACAAGGCAGGATGGATCTAGAATACCATAGCTGATTCGGGGAGTAGCAGGGTCGGGCTCGCCCCAAGCTAACTAGCAACCTTGGGCAGGGCTTCATACATTCTGCATACATATTGAGTATGCTTCCACAAAGCCTGCACAGCACATCGGCCGGGAATGAGCTTAAACTGATTTTCATCTAGCTTGAGCTTTTTGAGGCTCTCATGCGTTCCCATGACACATAGGTAGCTCCCGTGTAATTCGTGCTTATTCTTATACCAAACGAGTTTCTCAAAATCTGTTTTGAGCGAAGGCGGATTTTTTTTGGGCTGTACCCATTTTACTTCCAGAGCGAAATCCCGTTCATTACTTGCAAGTATGTTCGAAGTATCGGCGGCGGAATCGTTTACTTTTACGGAAGCCTGAAAATCTATCCGTTTGTGATCACCGGGACCTTTTCTCTTAAAACCCCGGCAAACCCATTCGCACGTGACGTCGTATTTTTGCGCCACGAGCACGCGCAATATCGGTTCGTATAGGGTGTATTCGCTGAAAACGGTATTACTGTCACAGGCAGCCAGGTAAGACATATGTCCCACAAGTGCCCTCTGAATTCGATGGAGAGTCGTGGAAGGCGGGCGGACGCTCATTTTCGGGGGGATGATTGCATGTCTCATTGGTCTTTCCCAGCTTGAGGGGACAGATACTCAGCCGCTCGGGTGGCTAAGGAAACTGAAGTTCGGCTGCCACTCGTTCTTGGTCCGTTAATTCTGCCATGTCATCGGGTAGTGCCGGGCACCGCTGGCAATGGTTCGACCTGCCCGAAGCAGTCAAAGGTGAGCCCGCGCATGCTGAACCAGCGGACAACGATAACGCACCAGCGCAAAAAAGCCCCGCCGTTTTCAGGGCGGGGCGAAACTTTGCGTGAGAGCTTACTTCGCCAGCCGGCGGCGAAGGAAGCCGAGGCCTGCCAAGCCAACGCTCAGCATGACGAAGGTGAGCCCGTTCTCCGGAACGGTCACCGTGTTGACGGTCGTGGCGGACGCGATCGAAGCGAGGGAGAGGAAGGTCAGGAGTGTGAGGCGGTTTTTCATGGAAGGAATGGGTTGTTGAGTTTCAGTGGACGATTTATCCAAAGCTGCGGCATGTACTGCATAGTTCAGGCCCGGTATCGGGCTCACAAATCATGCCGCGCTGGGTGAAGGGGTTGCGCCTAATTTCTTCGGAGACGCAAGACATTTACCATCCGGTTTCTGTAAGGAAAGCCAGATGCTTGTCGACCCGGCTTACAAACCTTGGAGGAGAGCCGGCTGTCCTCGGAAAACCGATTTTAAGTGGATTTTCCGCTTCCGATGTCCACAAAAGCGGGGCTCGCATCCCGCGATTTCTTCATCCGTTTCAAATGCCCCCGCCCGTCGTCTGGCAGCAGCGCTGGCACCCGCTCCGCGAGGAGTGGGTGCTTTTCACCTCTCATCGCCGCGGGCGGCCTTGGATTGGCGACACCCACCGGCCGGCGGACCTGCCGGTGCCGCATTACGATCCCACTTGCGCGCTTTGTCCGGGGAACAAGCGCCTGCGGGGAGCGAATCCTCCGTATGCCGGAGTCTATTGGTTCACGAACGATCTGCCGTGTTTTTCGGCGGAAGCGCCGTCGGCTGGTGGCGATGATTTCTATCAGACCCGGCCGGCGGGCGGGACGGCGGAAGTGATTTGTTACAGCCCGGATCACGCGAAGACGTTCGTCGACCTGACCGACGCCGAATGCGCGGCGGTGGTGGATCTCTGGGCGGAACGCAGCGTGGCGCTCGCCGCGCGGGCGGAGGTCGATCACGTCCTCATCTTCGAGAACAAGGGAGCGCTGGTCGGCACCTCGAATCCGCACCCGCACTGCCAGGTCTACGCCGGAAATCTGATTTACGGCTTCATCGCACGCGAAGCCGAGAGCGCGCGGAAGTTTTGGGAAAAAACCGGGCGGACGCTCGGCGCGGAAATCCTCGCGCGCGAGGCCGCGGGCCCCCGGGTGATCGCGCAGGACGGTGACTGGCTCGCGTGCGTGCCGTGGTTTGCCCGCTACGCCTACGAAGTGTTCCTCCTGCCGAAGCGCGAAGTTGGCAGGTTGGGCGACCTGAGGCAGGACGAACGCGCCTCGCTCGGAAGAATGGTGCGCGAAGTGGCCACGCGCTACGACAACCTCTGGAGGCTCCCGATGCCGTACGTGATGGCCGTCCACCAGGCGCCGTGCGACGGTGCCGACCATGCGTTTTATCCGTTCCACCTCGAGTTTCATCCGCCGCTCCGGAAACCGGACACGATGAAATATCTCGCCGGCCCGGAAATCGGCGGCGGATCCATGACGAACGAATCGAACCCCGACGAAAAAGCCGCCGAGCTGCGCGCGGTGCCAAGTGTGCACTACAAAAGGCTTGGTTAGCCCTCGGCACGGCCAAGCGTGCGCGGATGGAGTTACGAGGAACAACCACGAAGGGCACGGAGCACACGAAGCGGGATGAGGAAGTTGCCACGGAGATTGTGGATGCTGCCCTGGCCGTGCATCGGGAGCTCGGCCCGGGTTTATTGGAATCGGCGTACGAACAATGTCTTGCCTTCGAGCTCACGCGTCGGGAATGACGGTCGAACGCCAGAAGGAGATGCCGATTCAATACCAAGGCCTGAGGATCGATGCCGGATACCGGATTGATCTCCTCGTGGGTGGATTGGTCGTGGTGGAACTCAAAGCCGTGGAGCGTCTGGCGCCGATTCATGAAGCGCAGCTCCTCGCCTATCTTCGGCTCGCCAACCGAAAAATTGGCTTCCTCATCAACTTCAATGTTCGACTCCTCAAGGACGGCATCCACCGTCGCGTGCTTTGAACCAACTTTGTGCCCTTGGTGCCCTTTGTGGTGAAAACAAACTTCGAATCAGCCCGAAAGCTCCTCTGCGCGCTGCAGGTTGAGCTGCGCCGGACGCTCATCGCCGCGCGGACGCGGGGCGCGAAATCGTTCGCGAAGGTCGCGGCGGTCACGGCCGCCGACACGATCTACCAGGTCGACCGGATTTCGGAGGCCGCGATCTTCTCGTGGTTCGAACGCCACTGGCCGCGCGCATGGCCGGTGCAGCTGGTGATGGAGGGCATCGACGACGCCGAGGACGTGACGTTTCCGCGCGGGACTCCCGTCGCCCGCACGCTCTTCAAGTGCATCCTCGACCCGATCGACGGCACGCGGAACCTGATGTACGACAAACGCTCGGCCTGGGCGCTGGCGGCGCTCGCCCCCCAGCGCGGCGCGGCCACCGGGCTCGGCGACATCGTGGTGGCAGCGATGACCGAGCTGCCGACGAGCAAGCAGTGGCGATCCGATCAGCTCAGCGCCGTGCGGGGCCGCGGTGTCGTCGCGCAGCAGCACAACCTGCTGACCGGCGCCTCCCGGAGCCTCTCCGTGCAGCCCTCGCGCGCGAAAACGTTCGAGCACGGCTTCGCGTCGATCGCGCGGTTCTTTCCCGAGGGAAAAACGTTGCTGGCGACGGTGGAGGAATCGCTCTGGCGCGAGTTGGGCCTCCTCGGGAAAAACGGCGGCCAGCTGGTCTTCGACGACCAGTACATTTCCACCGGAGGACAACTCTACGAGCTCGCCGTCGGGCACGACCGGATGCTCGGCGACCTGCGTCCGCTCGCCTACGCGAAGCTCCGGCTGGGCAGCACGTCGTTGTGCTGTCATCCCTACGATATCTGCACCGCGCTGATCCTGGGCGAGTGCGGCGGGATCGTGGAGACCCCGGACGGGAAACCGCTCGACGCGCCGCTGGACACGACCTCGCCAATCGCGTGGATGGGTTACGCGAACCCAACCCTGGCGCGGAGGGTGCGGCCCGTGTTGAGGAAACTCATCCGGAAACACCTTTGATTTTTTGGCCGTGAATGGACGCCAACCTGGAATTCACCGTGGGTAGGGGCACCCCGCCGCCATTTTTTTGAACGCATGAGAAGTATCATGGGCGAGGCGCCGGGACGCCTGGATTTCATCGGCGGGGTCGCCGACTACAGCGGCTCGCTCGTGCTCGAGATGCCGCTCTCGCGCACCACACGCGTGACCCTGACGGAGACCGGCGGGCGGGAGCTGATATTCACCAGCAACCGGGAAGGAACCTGCGCGGTGATTCCCGGAGCGCCACCGGAGGAGGTGCCGAAATGGGTGCGCTATCCGTACGGATGTTTTGCGCTGTTCTGCCAGACGTGGAGATGGCGTCCGCGCACCGGCCTGCGGTTCACGATCCGCTCGCAGGTGCCGGCGTCGATGGGCGTCAGCAGCAGCGCGGCGCTGGAAGTCGCCACGCTGCGCGCCCTGGAAAAACTGACGGGCCGCAGGTTTTCCGGGACCGGGCTCGCGCATCTGGCCCAGCGCGCGGAAAACGAAATCGTCGGCGCTCCCTGCGGCCTGATGGACCAGCTGGCCTCGGCGTACGGCGTGCGCGGCGCGCTGCTGCCGATCTTGTGCCGGCCCGATCTTCTCGGCCGGCCGGTGCGGCTTCCCTCCGGCGTCGTGGCGATCGGCTGGCCGAGCGGCGTGAAGCACGCGGTCACCGGGTCGCCCTATGCCGACGCGCGCGCCGGCGCGTTCATGGGCCGCAAGCTCGTGGAGGAGGGGACCGGCCGGCGGCTGGCCCATGCGGCGGAGCTCGCGCCGTCGGAGCTCCGGTCGTTCTCCGCGCAGGTGCTCCCGGCTGCGATCACCGGGCGGCAGTTTCTCGCCCGTCATGGCGGCGTCGCCGATCCGCTCTCGAAAATCGTCCCGGGAAAAACCTACGCGGTTCGCGCCGCCGTCTCGTTTCCCGTGGAGGAAAATTTTCGCGCGCAGGCGGCGTTGGCCTTGCTGCGCGGGATGGCGGCCAAGCCGGCCGAGGAATCCCTGACGGCCCTGGGCGAACTGCTGTTTCAATCGCATGCCGGCTATTCGTCGATCGGCTTGGGGCGACCGGAGACCGACGACATGGTGGCGGCGGTGCGGGCGCGGGGTCCGTCGAGGGGATTTTATGGCGCGCGCGTGAGCGGCGGCGGTTGCGGCGGCACCGTGGTGGTGCTCCTGAGGAAATCGGCCCTGCCGGAGCTCAGGCGTCTCGCCGAGCGCATGAGGTTCGGAACCGAAAGCCCGGGACTGATCCAGTGATCGGTTTGGGATCGCGGCGACGGGCGATTTCATGACGCTCGCCTTCCATCCCGCATGAACCTCATCGGCCTCGATATCGGCGGCACAAAATGCGCGCTCAGCGTGCCGGACGGCCCCGACCGCGTGCGCGAGGTGGTGCGCTTTCCGACGACGGACCTGCGCGGCACGCTCGATCGCTTGTTCGGCGAGATCGCGCGGCTCGGCCCGTCGGGCGACACCGTTTTCGGCATCTCCTGCGGCGGGCCGCTCGACAGCGGGCAGGGGCTGATCCTGTCGCCGCCGAATCTTCCCGGCTGGAACCGTGTCCCGGTGTGTGCGCTGCTGACCGAACGGTTTGGCGGCCGGGCTTTCCTCATGAACGACGCGAACGCCTGCGCGCTCGCGGAGTGGCAGTTCGGGGCCGGCCGCGGATGCCGGAGCATGATGTTCCTCACGATGGGAACTGGCATGGGTGCGGGTCTCATCCTCGACGGCCGGCTTTACGAGGGGGTGACTGGCAACGCCGGAGAAGTCGGCCACGTGCGCATGGCGGACGCCGGCCCGATCGGCTATGGCAAGGCCGGGTCCTTCGAGGGCTTTTGTTCCGGCGGCGGAATCGCGCAGGTCGCGCGCCAGCGGTTGGGGAATTTCTCGGGCGAGAGCCGGCTGGGGAAAATTCCGGCGGAACAGCTCAGCGCGCGCGAGATCGGCCTGGCCGCGGAAGCCGGCGACGCCCTGGCGCTGGAAATCTGGCACGCCGTCGGCGAGAAACTCGGCGCGGCGCTGGCGATCTTCATCGACGTGCTGAATCCGGAGCGGATCGTGATCGGCAGCATTTACCAGCGCTGCGAGAAATTCATCGCGCCCGCAATGCACGCCGTGATCCGGCGCGAGGCGCTGCCGGACAGCGCGCGCGACTGCCGGATTCTCCCGGCGGCGCTCGGCGACGAGATCGGAGCGTGCGCGGCGGTGGCGATCGCAAAATACCGCCTGGCGTAGCGCAGGCATCCCGACTCCTCGCGCTTATCCGGCCGTCCTGATTATTCCGCAAAAAACGGCGCGGGATCCCCGGTTTTGCAATGACAGGTTTGGGCGGGGCCCTACGTTCGGCGCCACGCACACGCCGTGTTCCCGGGAAGTGCGCTGCGAAACGCCATGAAACATTCCCGCCGCGATTTCCTGCATGCCACCTCGCTCCTGGCCGCAACCCTGCCACTGGCGAACCTCCGCCTCGGCGCGGCCGAGACTCCTGCAATGACCACGAAAACTCCCGCCACGCCGACGCTGCACAAGGGCCTCCTGTTCGATGAAGCGGATCTGCCCCGGATCCGCGCGAACACCACGGATCCCCGGTTCTCCGAGCTCTGGCAGTCGATGCTTGCGGCGGACATGGCGGCTGATGCGGACTTCCTCGAGCACAAGGTCCGGCTGAACAACCACGTGATCGACCTCCTGAAGGTGCAGAAGATCCTGGAGCGGTCGGCGTTCATTTTCCTCGTGAACCGCGACCCCGCCCAGCTCGCGCTCGCGCGGCACGCGATGGCCAAGATGGTCGAGTATCCGGAATGGGACAGCTTCGTCGAGGGCGGCAAACAGGTGCTCGGCCTGCAGCGGGCGACCGAGGGCAGCTTCGCGCTGCTGCTGGCGCTCGATTGCCTCGGCGATGCGGTGACGGCGGCGGAACGCGAAGCCGTCGAGCAGGCGGTCCTGACCAAGGGCGTGCCGGCCTGCCATGCGGCCGTCTACGGCATGAAGTATCCGGACCGCGTGAAAGGCTGGGAATGGAACCCGCGCAGCGACGTCGACGAGTTTCGCAACATCAGCCTGAAGCGCTGGCCGCTGATCCTCAATGCGACGAACCTGAAGATCATCCCGACGGCGTGCCTCGGGATCGCGGCGTGCCATTTTCGCGGACGCCTGCCGCAGGCGGACGGCTGGCTGGAGCTGGCGCGCTCGAGCGCGAAGGCGTTTTCGACGATGTACGGCAGCGACGGCTGCTACGACGAGGGCGTGAGCTACTGGGGTTACACGACGCTGTTCCTCGCGCTGTTTTCAGAGGTGCTGTGGCGCACGCAGGGGATCGATGACCGACAGCTGATCAATTATCCCGGTTCGGTGCGCTATGCGCTGTGCATGACGAATCCGACGGTGAACGACCATCGCAAGGTCCAGGATTTCCAGCACGTGAAAGGCTACACGATGCCGACGGTGAAGCCGGAGTTCGACATCGTGAATTTCGGCGACGCCAACGGCGGGGTCGACGTGTCGGTCGCCGCGTGGGTCCGCCGCACCCACGGCGACGAGCTTTCGCAGTATGTGGCGAAGGAAATCGGCGAGGCCAAATTCCATTTCGGCCTGATCTGGTATGACCCCGCGGCCACCGAAACCCCGCCGGATCCGGCGCTGCTCGATCACCGGATGGCGAACGACCTGGTGGTGTCGCGCACGGGCTGGCGCGCCAGGGACTGCGTGCTCGCGCTCCGCAGCGGCGGCCCGGGAAATCACGAGCATGCCGATCGAAACAGCGTGATCTTCAAGGCGTATGGCGAGCGCCTGTTGCACGACCCGTTTCGCGCCGCCTACGTGCGCGCCCAGCCGCGCTGGCGGCTTCGGCTGACGGAGGCCCACACCGCCGTGCTGATCGACGGCCAGGGGCACCAATACCACGACGGCAGCGAAGGGACCAACGCCTCGTGGGCGGTGGCTTCCGTGATCGACTACCGGACGGGCCTGGGATGGATGGCGGTCACGAGCGACGCCACCGAGGCCTACCGGCTGGTCAACGAAAGGGTCGCGCGCGTGCAGCGCACGCTGGTCTACCTCAAGCCCGACGTGGTGATTTTCCTCGACCGCGTGGCGTTGGGCGAGGGCGCGGCTTCGGTGCAGGTTCGTTTCCAGGTGAACAATGAGGATGGCGCGGGCGAGGTGTTCGCGAGCGACGACGGGTTCCGGATCACGCGCCCGCACGCGACGCTGCTGGCGCGGGTGGCGGCGACCGCCGGGCGCAAGGTCCAGACCGGTCGCCTGCCGCTGGAGGAGAAGGACGGCATTTATCCCTTCGCGGAAGTGACGTCCGCGCCGTCGAACGAACACGAAATCCTCACCGTCTGCAGCGCGCGGCCCGCCGCCGAGGAGCACGGCACACTCACGATCACCGGGCAGAGCGGGCATTGGAACATCCAGGGCCTGCACGGCGGGCACCCGGTGAATGTGACGTTGCGCACGAAGGGCGGCGCGGTCCCGGTGATCGAAGTCGCGCATGCCTCCTGACCCAGCGACGAAGCGCGCGGAAGGTTAAAAACGGTTGGAAGGGGACGCCGCCCGTAAACCCCGATTCGGCCGGCGGACGGCGCTTCGTTTCCTTCGTGGTCTTCTGTTCAAATTCCGAACTCCGATTTCATGCCCGCCTTCAACACCGTCAACGCGATCGATTATGCGCTGATCGCGCTCTATTTCGTCATCGTCATCTGGGTCGGATTCTACTCGGCGAAAAAGAACCGGGGGACGGACGACTTCTTCAAGGCGAGCGGACGCGTGCCCTGGTTCATGGCGGGGGTGTCGAGCTGGGTCGCCGGTTTTTCGGCGTTCATGTTCGTGGCGGCCGCCGGTTATTCCTACAAGCACGGCTCGGGCGCCCTGGTGATTTTCACCTCTGCGTTCTGGGCCTATCTCGCCGGGTACTTTTACTTCGCGCCGATGTGGCGGCGGGCCCGGATCCAGGCGCCGCTGGAATTCCTGACGCGCCGGTATTCGCCGTCGACGACGTACTTCTATACCGTGACGGCGATCGTGCCGCAGGTGATCGGGATCGCGCAGGGAATCTACATCCTCTGTATTTTTGTCTCGGCGGCACTGGGGTTCGACCGGCAGGTGTTCCATCTCGCGGGTCTGTCGCTGACGGGGCTACAGGCCACGATGCTGGTGGTCGGCGCCGTGATGATTCTCTACAGCGTCGTGGGCGGGCTGTGGGCCGCCGTGCTGTCGGACGCCATCCAAGGGGTGATCATCCTCGTGATGTCGGTGATCATTTTTCCCGTCGCGATGATGTACCTCGGGAAGGGCGGCGGCTTCACCGCTGGGCTGCGGCGGATGGTCAACGAGCTGCCGCACGACATCCTGGTGCCGAGCGGCCAGCCGGTGGATCCATGGTTCCTGTCGGCGTACCTGATCGCGGTGATGCTCGGCTACAACGTCGCGTGGCATTTCGCGCAGCGCTACAACAGCGTGCCGACGGAGCGGGACGCGAAGAAGATGGCGATGCTCGGGGCGTGGCTTTCGCTGATCGGTCCGCTGATGTGGGTGCTGCCGGTGATGGGCTCGCGGCTGATTTTTCCGGACATGCACGCGCTCTGGCCGAACCTCCAGGCGCCGGAGGAGGCGTCGTTTGTCAGCCTCGCGATGCTCCTGCTGCCGCACGGAATGATCGGCTTTGTCGTGGCGGCGATTCTTTCCGCGACCCTCGGGCAGGCCAACGACGCGTTCAACTGGTTGTCCGCGGCGGTGTCCAAGGACGTCTATGTCCCGCTGCGCCGGCGGTTCGGATTCAGCCCGCCCTCGGACCTTCACCAGATGCGCACGGCGCAGGTCACGATGTTCGTCATCGGCGTGAGCGGGGTGGCGCTCGCGTTTGTCATCTCAAAGCTCGGAGGTGCGTTCGATTTCGGGCTGAAGTACTATTCGATGGTCGGCCCCGGGTTCACGATGCCGGTGATGCTCGGGCTCATTTACCGCCGGACGCCATGGTGGTCCGGGATGGCTTCCTGCACCGCGGGTTTTGCGCTGACGTTCCTCCTTTTTTTCCTGAACGCGTGGCCGGAGCAGGCGTACGCGCGCAATGTCATCAGCGCCGCGCTGGGCTCGACCGTGGTGTTTGTGCTCTCGGCCTGCTTCTGGCGGCCGGACGACCCGCAGAGCCAGAACGCGATCCTGCTCGACCGCGATCTCCGCACGCCCGTGGCGGAGGAGAAAGGACCCGAGGATCGCGGCGCGATGCAGGTGTATGCGGTGATCGGGAATCTCAGCATCATCATTGGCGGAGTCTTGCTGGCGTGCTGGTTCGTGCCGGCGACGCCGATCGCGCCCGCGTCCATTAACGTGATCGGCGGCGCGCTCCTGATCGCAATCGGAGTGGTGCTGCGCTGGGTCGCGAAGCCGCGCCTGTAGCACGGGTCTCCGACCCGTGTGGGCGGACTCTGCCAACGGAGAACCTCGAGCCCACCCGTGTAGCTCGGGTCCACCTTCACGGGTCGGAGACCCGTGCTACACATCGATTGAAGGTAGGGTTTGAAACTGTCCGGTTTCCGGTCTCCGGTATCCGCAATCCCATGGTCACGCTTCCGGCGAGTTACTACCAGCAGTTCGACGCCGATTATGCGCTGCCCGTCCCGGCGGAGGGATTTGGCGGATGGAAGAAAGCCGAGATCGAGCTCGATCCGAAGCACACCGCGGTCGTCGTGATGCACGCGTGGGAGTGCGGGACGATGGAGCAGTGGCCGGGTTGGCGGCGGTGCGTGGAGTATCATCCGCGCGCGCTGAAAATCCTCGCGGAGGTTTTTCCGCCGCTGCTCACGGCGGTGCGGGCGTCGCCGTTTCGTTTATTTCACGTCGTGGGTGGCGGCGACTACTACGCCAGGCTGCCGGCGTATCTGGACACGGTGAAGCTGGCGGGCCCCTCCCCGCACTACGAGCCGGTGGTGAAGGACCCCGCCTACGAACGGCTCCAGAAATTCCGGAGCGAGCACACGTTTGTCGGGAAGCACAATTGGCCGGATGTGAACGCGGGATTCAGGGAACTCGATTTCGCGCCCGAAGCGCGTCCGCTCGGCGGGGAGCCGATCGCCGAAAACGGGCATCAGCTCGCGGCGCTTTGCCGCGCGCAGGGGATCAATCATCTCGTCTACGTCGGCTTCGCGATCAACTGGTGCCTGCTGATGTCGCCGGGCGGAATGGTCGAGATGGGCCGCTACGGTCTGATGTGCTCCACGATCCGCGAGGCCGTGACGGCGGTGGAAAACCGGGAGACCGCGCGCGAGGAGCGCGAGAAGCAGCAGGCGCTGTGGCGCGTGGCGCTCGAATGGGGCTTTGTCTTTGGCCTCGAGGATTTCACGAGGGCCTTGAAGTAAAAACGGCGCGCGGGCGCGCGGCTACCCCTGCTGCGACGCCTCGCTCAGCAGCAGTTCGTCGCTGGCGCGCTCGCCTTCGTTGTGCGGGAGCTTCGGGACGAAGACATACGCCGGGTCCGTTCGCTGGCGCCGCATGATCGGGAGCATTTCCTTCCAGGTCGCCCAGAGCCCGTGAGGCGCGGGCGGGAGGTCGTGCGCGATCGCGGCGCGAAGGCGCGGAAGATTGTAGAACGGCACCGCGGGAAACATGTGATGCTCCACGTGGTACTGCATGTTCCAATAGAAGAATCCCGGGAGCCGGCTGCAGGTGTAGGTCCGGCAGCAAAGGCGGAAGTCGGGAGTGTTGGGCGACAGTCCGACGTGCTGGGGCGCGCCGCACAGCATCACGAACCAGGAGCAGTACAGGCAGCCGAGATTCACGATCACGATGAGGAACCAGTGGCCGGTGAGGATGAAGAGGGCGGCGAGCGCGAGATGGCCGGAGAGCATGAGGCGCGCCCAATGCGTGATCTCGCGGCGTTGTTCGACGCTGGTGTCAGGGACAATCCGCTGGAGCCACTGGGCCTTGAAAAATCCATCCCGGCTGAGGTCGCCCTGGGCCGCGGCGATCCAGAAACGGAAG
>JAQGON010000063.1 GCA_028293565.1 Verrucomicrobiota bacterium
GGCGCGCACCACGGACTGCGCTTCGGGACGGTCCACGATTTCCCAGCTCTCTCCGATCGGCTGGCTCGCCGGCAGCGTGCGGCCAAAGGCAGATTCGAGCGCTCGTCCGCCCCACACCCGTTCCTGATAAAGCGGTTCAAACCGAAGAAGGTCTCGCATGGATGATGTTGATATTTTCGCAAAAACCCCCGTCGAGGGAGTTTACATTTGACCGCCTAGTGCCTTAGCATGGAATCCGCGCTGTTTCGGTTGGTTCACACAAATGCCCAAGTCGGAGACTTCAAACCCAAACGACGGACCGTCGTTCAAAGCCCAGCGATACCGTCCCAATTGGCTGGAAGCGGTCATCTGCTTTGTCCTGGGGAGCTTCATCACGGTCGCCTTGATGGATTATGACCCGGCGCAGGTCACCATCCGCTCCACCGCCCCCGCCACCGCCAAGAACCTCATGGGCTGGGTCGGCGCCGACACGGTCTGGGTGCTGCTGTTCACCGTCGGGCTGAGCACCTGGCTGCTGCCGATTTTTCTTTTCTGGATGCTGTACGTGGCGATGCGCAACGCCCGGCATCTCATCGTCACCCGCGTGGTGGCGATGATCGTCGCCGCCGTCGCCCTGGCGGGCATCACGGCGATGTTCAAGGACGCCAAATGGGGCAACGACTATTTTCCCAACGGCCCGGGCGGGCTTTCCGGCATGGTGATTTATCACCGCCTGCTGGCGGACGCGCTCGGGGCCTTCGGCTCGGGGCTGCTGCTGTCGACGTGTTACGTCTTTGCCCTGATGTTTATCTTCACAAAGGACATCGGCCTCGAACTCGAGAAATATCTCGCGACGTTCAATGCGTGGCGCGCGGCGCGCAAGGCCCGCAAGGCCGCGCTCGCGGAGCAGCGGCGCAAGGGCAAGGAGGCCGGCGCCAAGGGCAAGGCGGCGGTCGCGAGCCTGGCGTCCGCGCCAGTCGGGCCGACGTCCCCCGCCGCTCCCGCCGGCCCGATCGGCCCGACCGGGAAAAAAGTCTTCGTGCCCAAGTCCGCCGATGAGGCCGCGAAAGCGGCCGAGCGCGCCGACGCGGCAGCGGCCGCGGCATCCGCCGCCGTGACCGGAAAAACCACCGCTTCTCCGGCGAAGGCGGAAACGGCCGTCAAGATTCCCGCCAAGGCGGCCGATCCGGCGTCCGAGGCCAAATCCGCGGCGCCCGCGCGAAAACTCGAGCTCAACATCGTCAAGCCCGAGGAAACCAAGAAGGCGAAATCCGCCGCGCTGCCGCCGCGCGACGACGACAAGAATTACGAATTTCCGCCGCTCTCGCTCCTCAAGGAGCAAATCAAGCCGTCGGCCGCGAACAGCGAGGAGGAGCATCGGCAAAACGCCGAGAATCTCCTCCGGATCCTGAGCGAATTCGGCGTCGAGGTGACCCTCGGCGAAATCCACGTCGGACCGGTCATCACGCGTTATGAAGTCGTTCCCGCCGCGGGCGTGCGCGTCGAAAAGATCGCGGGCCTCGACAAGAACATCGCCCTCGGCATGCGCGCGCAGTCAGTGCGCATCCTCGCGCCGATCCCCGGCAAGGCCGCCGTGGGCGTCGAGGTTCCCAACCAGCACCCCACGCAGGTGGGCATGCGCGAGATTCTCGAGAGCGAGGACTGGAGCAGCGCCAAGGCCGAGCTCCCGATCGCGTTGGGCAAGGACGTCTCAGGGAAGCCGCTGATCTCCGACCTCACGAAAATGCCGCATCTCCTGATCGCGGGCGCGACCGGCTCGGGCAAATCGGTGTGCATCAATTCGATCGTCGCCTCGATTCTCTACAGCGCCTCGCCGAAGAACGTGCGGCTCATCATGGTCGACCCGAAGGTCGTCGAGCTGAAGATCTTCAACTCGCTTCCGCACATGCTGATTCCCGTCGTGACCGAGCCCAAGAATGTGCCGGCCGCGCTGAAAAGGCTGCTCGCGGAAATGGAGCAGCGCTACCAGGTCTTCGCGAAGGTCAATGTGCGCAACATCGTCGGTTTCAACACGCGCTCGAAAACGGAGCCCCCCTCCGCGGCGGACCTGGCGCAGGCCGCGCTGGCAGGCATCGATCCCGCCGCGAATGACGACATCGAGATCCCGGAGCGCCTGCCTTACATCGTCGCCATCATCGACGAGCTCGCCGACCTGATGATGATCGCGCCGGCGGAAATCGAGACGAGCATCGCGCGGCTCGCCCAGCTGGCCCGGGCCGCCGGCATCCATCTCATCATCGCCACGCAGCGCCCGTCGGTGAATGTGATCACGGGCGTGATCAAGGCCAACCTCCCCTCCCGCATCGCGTTCCAGGTGGCATCGCAGGTCGACTCGCGCACGATCCTCGACACCAAGGGCGCCGACACGCTGATCGGGCGCGGCGACATGCTGTTCTCGCCGCCGGGAACGTCGCGCCTCGTCCGCGCGCAGGGCGCGTTCGTGGCCGACGACGAAGTCACGGCCATTGTCGAATTCCTCAAGAAAAACGGACCGCCCCAGTACGCCCAGGCCGTCCAGCAGCAGATCGACCGCGCCGCCAAGGAGGACGATGACGAGAGCGGCGGCGACGAAGGCGACATGGGCGACGACGAGGAATTGTACGCGCAGGCGATCGAGGTCCTGAAGTCCACGAAGCGCGCGAGCACGTCGATGCTGCAGCGGCGCCTGCGGATCGGGTACAACCGGGCGGCGCGCATCATGGACATCATGGAGCAGAAAGGCGTCGTGGGACCCGAGAATGGATCGAGTCCCCGGGAGATCCTCGCCGATCTCGACGCGCTTTGACCGGCGAATCCACTTTCCCTCCCCCGCGAACTCCCCTAGTCACACCCCATGCAATCTATCGGTGAGCGCCTCGAAGAAGCCCGGAAGAAAAAAGGCATTTCCATCCGCGAGGCCGCAGAAGGCACGAAGATCCGCGGCGATTACCTGCAGCAGTTCGAGAACAACCGCTTCGACATCAATCTGACCGAGATCTACGTGCGCGGGTTTCTCCGCGGCTACGCGACCTACCTGAAGCTGCCGGCCGACAAGATTCTCAACGACTACGCCTCGCTCGGTCGCGGCGAAGTCCGCCCGCGCCAGCCGAGCCGCGAGGTTTATGGCCGGATGGATGTCACGGTCGCTTCGGCCGACGACCGCGGCGAAGCCGACGTCGACGAGGCGCCCGCGCCCGCGCCGGCGCGCCGCCAGCCGTCCGTCTCGCGCGGCAGCCACGCCGCCGCCGGCCCCGCGATCGACCCCGCGCTGCTCTTCAAGGTTGGCAAGTGGGCGCTCGCCGGCGTCGCGGTGGTCCTGGTCATCTGGGGCATCTTCAGCCTTTTCTCGAACCGCAGCAGCAGCCCGGCCACCACCGCGTCACGCACCCCGCCGGCCACCTACTCCAACCCGCCGCCGGTCCAGCCGTCGGTCGCGGAAAAGACCATCACGCTCGTCGCGCTCGACGTCGTCCGCGTGACGGTGAAGCACAAGAACGCCGACGGCACGGAAGGCGACCTGATCTATCAGGGCACGCTGACGCGCGGGCAGACCCAGACCGTGGCGTGGCCCGGCCCCATCTACATTACGGCCAGCGCGGGTGAAAACCTGCAGATCGAGTACCGCGGCAAGCGCTTCGACTCGAAGTTCATCGGCCCCGGCCGCGCGCAGATGTAGCGCCAGGCCTCCGCCCGCAAGGGAGGCGAGGTGGAACGCATTGCCCCAATGCGTTTGGGACTCCATCGACGACAAGGGCCCAGTGATGCCTCCCAGCGCGTTGAGGGCAACACGCTCCACCCTTCAACGCCACCCCGCATGCGTCCCGAAGTTTGGTGGAACGCATTGCCCCAATGCGTTTGGGGCTCCGTCGACGACAAAGGCCCAGCGATGCCTCCCAGCGCGTTGAGGGCAACACGCTCCACCCTTCGATCAAGGCCACCCCGCATGCGTCCCGAGGTTGGTGGAACGCATTGCCCCAATGCGTTTGCGACTCCGTCGACGACAAAGGCCCAGCGATGCCCCCAGCGCGTTGAGGGCAACACGCTCCACCCTTCGGTCAACGCCACCACGCATGCGTCCCGAAGTTTGGTGGAACGCATTGCCCCAATGCGTTTGCGACTCCGTCGACGACAAAGGCCCAGCGATGCCTCCCAGCGCGTTGGGGGCAACACGCTCCACCCTCAACGCAACCCAACCGGCGTCCCCAGGATTTCGCGCAGCAGGATCGCACGCCGGGCGGACGACGCATCGCGGAGGTCCGCCACTACGGCGGCCCGCAATGCGGCCGCCGCCGCGATTTTCGCTCCTTGATCTTTTTTCAACGCCGTGACTTCGGCCGTCTTCCGCTGGGTCATGGCGCGGGCGACTTCAAGCGCCCGCATCTGTTCGGCGAGATTCTCCTGGCGTTCCAAAATTGCCGCAGTCGATTCGGCGTGTTCCAGCTGCGTCGGCGCGCCAGCGGGGATCGGAGCCAGCTCCGGCGGCGTCTCGTTGTCGGTGCGCTGCGGCCAATGCTGCAGCCCGCCGCGGCGCTCCGCGATTTTCCGGCGGATCTCCTCCTGGATCCGGCGGGTGCGCCCGGCCTCCTCCGGGTCGAAGTCCGCCGGCGATTTTCGGGAGGCCGGATCCGAGCCCTGCAGGGTCTTCGCCATCTTCACGACCCCGCGGATCACCGAGATGACGACAAAGAGAAAAACCAGCAGCGGCAGAACCTGGAAGAACGAGCCCATGCCTCAGGTTTCTTTCTTTCCCTCGGGATGGGCGATGCTCGAGCGCATCGCCGTGTCGGCCTGCACATTCTCCATCCGGTAGTAATCCATCACGCCCAGCCGGCCGGAGCGGAAGGCTTCCGCCATCGCCAGCGGCACCTGCGCCTGGGCCTCGACCACCTTGGCCTGCATCTCCTGCACGCGAGCCTTCATCTCCTGCTCGACGGCCACCGCCGCCGCCCGGCGGATTTCCGCCTGCGCCTGCGCGATGCTCTTGTTCGCCTCGGCCTGGGCTTCCTGGAGCTTGGCGCCGACGTTTTCGCCGACGTCGACGTCCGCGATGTCGATCGAAAGAATTTCAAACGCCGAACCGACGTCGAGGCCGCGCGCGAGCACGGTCTTGGAAATGCTGTCGGGCGACTCGAGGACGACCTTGTAGCTTTCCGCGGAGCCAATGGTCGAGACGATGCCTTCGCCGACGCGGGCGATGATCGTCTCCTCCTTCGCGCCGCCGACGAAGCGGTCGAGATGGGTGCGCACCGTCACGCGCGCCTTCACCTTCACCTGGATGCCGTCCTTCGCGACGCCATCGATCGTGGTGCGGCCACTCGCCGGGTTCGGGCAGTCGATGACCTTGGGATCGACGGAGGTGCGCACGGCTTCCTCGACGGACTTGCCCGAGCCCTTCGTCGCGAGATCGATCGCGCAGGCGCGCTGCCAATCGAGCGCGATGCCCGCCTTCTGCGCGGCAATGAGAGCGTGAACGCAGGCGATGACGTTTCCGCCGGCGAGGTACTGGGCCTCGATTTCGTCGATCGACAGCTTGATGCCCGCCTTCGTGGCCCGGATGCGCGCATCGACCATCACGCTGTACGGCACCTGCCGCAGCCGCATCGCGACCAGGTTGAACATGCTGACCGGCGCCCCCGCGAGGAGCGCGCGCAGCCAGACGCTGAAGAACGAGAAGATGATCGCGGCGAGAACGAGGACGAAAACGCCGACAATCAGGAAGACGAGGTTGCTGGAATTCATGGTAGTTTGATGACTGTCAGGGAGAAATTCTGGAAACCGGTGATTCTGATCCGCGCGCCCTTCGCAATGTGCCCGTCGAGCGACTGCGCTTCATAGCGGCGCCCGCCGCTTTCGATCTGGCCGGTCGGCATCAGCGGAGTGACGGTGACCGCTTCCTGTCCCACCAGCGACGACAGCTCCGAGGCGGGCTGGCTCGTGCCGTCGACCGACGCGTGGAGAAAGAATTTTTTTCCGAACCGGGTCTTCGGCAGGAGTCCATATTCGACGTACAGCGCGGTCGTCAGCAGCACCGCGCCGATCGCGAACGCGAGGAGTCCTCCGCCGATGCCATACCGCGAGAAGGCCTGCGCGGTGCCCGCGAGCATCGCCAGCGTCCCGAAGAGACTCAGGATGATTCCGGGCAGGAACAGGTCGAGCAGCAGCAGCACGATGCCGAGCACGAAAAGAAGAAGGATGGTCGTCATGGCCGTGGGGAGTGCAGCGCGGCGACGCTCACACCTTCGCTGCAGCGCCACAAGCGCGAACCCCATGGAATGCCGCGACGTGTTTCCAAGTCGCCTCCGTCTAATCCCGCCGGGAGAACGCGTTGTCGCAGACACTGAGCCGGTCGACCGGGCACTCGCGGCGCCCGCTTCGTCGGCGATGCAGGCCGAGCTCGTGCGTCGAGCACGTTGAGGGCAATGCGCTTCTTCGCCAGAACACGCCAGCGAAAGAATTTGCCCGGCCTGCGGCCGCGCCCTTACTCGCTGGCCATGGAGAAAGTCTCCCATCTCGGCCAAACCCTCACCCGCTGGCGCGTGGGGCAGTCCACTTTCCTGGCGCTGCCGGAGAAGGGCGCACGGCTGATGAACTGGAACATCACTCTCGGCGACGGCACGGTGCGCGACGTCCTGTACTGGCCCGAGCTGAAGACGCTCGACGACCTTTACAAGGTGCGCGGAGGGAACCCGATTCTCTTTCCCTTCAACGCCCGCACCTACGACCGGGGAGAAATCCAGTTCTGGCGCGACGCGGCCGGAGTCCGGCGGCCGATGCCGATGCACGGCCTGGCCCGGCAGGGCGATTTCAAACTTACCCGGCTCGATGCCGGAGGCTTTTCGGCGCAGTTTGTTCCGGGCGCGGAAGCGCGCGCCGCCTACCCGTTCGATTACGAATTCACCGTGACCTACCGCTTCGAGCCGTTCGGCCTGGTCTGCGAACTCACGCTCCGAAACCTTGGCCGCGAACCCCTGCCGTGGAGCGCGGGCCATCATTTTTATTTCACCGTCCCTTGGAGCGAGGGCGCCTCCCGCGGCGATTACCTGATCCGGATTCCCGCCGCCAAGCGCGCCCGGCAGGATTTCACCACCGGACAGCTGCTTCCCGGACCAGCGCTCCACGCCGACGAGAACCTGGCGAACCCGGCCTTGATCGACACGATTCATCTCGGGCTGCGCTCCAACACGATTGTGTTCGGAGAAAAGGGGCGCGCCGGCGATATCTCGCTCCGGCTCGGGCACGCCAAAGTCCCGCCGCCGGACGCGGCCATCGTGACGTGGAGCGGAAGCGACGATGCGCCGTACTATTGTGTCGAGCCGTGGATGGGCCCGCCGAACGCCCCCGAGCACAAGATCGGGCTGCACCTCGTCCCGCCCGGCGAAACCGAGACCTTCTCCGTCAGCATCGCCGTCAAATAACCCCCCACCCATGTCCCAACGTCATTCCGTCACCACGGTTGCCTCGATCCCTCCCGGCACCGGAAAAGCTTTCACGATCGCCGGCCGGCGGATCGGCTTTTTCAACGTCGCGGGAAAAATCCACGCGATCGACGACACCTGCCCCCACGCCGGCGCGCCGCTGTCGGAGGGAAGACTCACCGGCTGCGTCGTGACGTGCCCATGGCACGCGATCGAGTTCGACGTCACCAACGGCCGCGTGCCAGGCCAGCCCGAGGAATCGCAGAGCGTCTACCCGATTTTCATCAACGGGGACCAGATCGAGGTCGAAGTGTAGCACGGGTGGCACGGGTCTCCGACCCGTGTAGGCGGACTCCGCCAACTGCGAACGCCAAGCTCACTCGTTTGGCTCGAGTCCAGCTTCACGGGTCGGAGACCCGTGCCACTCAATGCAGCGCGCCCTTCCAGCCTTCGCCGCAGGGGCCGCCCGAGCTTTGCGCTTCCACCTCGTACTCGGTGCCGTCCATGCGCATCAGCGGCCGGTAGCCGCCGGAAATCTTGCGGACGTCTCCCGCCGCGTAATGGCCGATGAATGCCCGGCGGAAACGGGTCTTCGAACGGTTCGGACCGGAACCATGGATGATGCTGCCGTTGAAAAACAGCGTGTCCCCGGCCTTCATCGGCACGAGCTTCGCCTTGTGGCCCGGCGGCACCGGCACGAGATGGGAGGTGTAGCTCACGCTCGCGTCGGCGACCTTGGGACAGATCACTTCCGCCTCATTCGTCTTCGGCACCACCAGAACCGCGCCGTTTTCCGCGTCGCAATCGTCGATCGCCGTCCAGGCCGCGATGCAAGTGCCGGGCTCCACGAGCAGGTAAAACTGATCCTGGTGCAGCGCCTGTCCGCGCGCCCCGGGCGGTTTGAAATAAAACATGCTCTGCGTCGCCACCGGCTCCTGCCCGAAAAACGCCCCGAGCCGCTCCACGACGCGGGGGTGGAGCATGAAATATTTCGCGCGGTCGTTGTGCCGGTGCGGCATCATCACCCGCGGAAAATCGAACAGCGGATCGTCGGCGCTCCGGACGCCGTCCTGCTCCGACCGCGCCGCATAATGTCCCGGGATTCCCTCGGCGTGGATCCGCGCAAAAATCTCCCGCACCTCGGCGACCTCCGGCGCGGAAAAAAGACCGGGCGCGACGACATATCCCTCGCGCGCAAAAAAATCGGCCTGCGCCTTGATCTGCCGGTCGGACGAGGAAGAGAGAGAGGCCACCATGCAAATATCCTAGCATCGCCCGGACATTTCGCCAATAAAGCCCCCGGTCAAAAACCTATAACATCCTCCTGTGCGAATCATGCCCTCCCGCGCGAACACCCCGGCCCCGCCGCCCGGCATGCTGGTCACCGGCCATTTCCGCAAGGGTCCGCGCTATGCGACCTACCGCGAACGCGGCACGCGTGACTGGCTGCTGGTGTACACGGTGACCGGACAGGGGAGATTCGGCCATGCGACCGGCGAGTTTGTCACCCAGCCCGGAGACATGGTGCTGGTCCGGCCGGGAACACTGCATGACTACGGCACCGCGAAGGCGCGGCCCCGGTGGGAGCCGTTGTGGGCGCACTTCCTTCCGCGGCCGGGCTGGATGCCGTGGCTGGACTGGCCCGAAGCGGCGCCGGGGATCGTCCGGCTCGCGCTGCGGGGCCGCGAGACGACGCCGCGGATTGCGCGGCGGTTTCGCGATCTCGTCCGGCTCAACGCCGGCCCGAGCCGGCAGCGGGAGGCCCTCGCCCACAATGCGCTCGAGGAGATCCTGCTCTGGTGCGACTTGGCGAACCCGCGCCGCGAAACCGCGGGCCTGGACAGCCGGATCCGCCGCTCGCTGGATTTCATCTGCGGACGCTTCGCCGAGCCGCTGACCGTTCCGCGGATCGCCGCGCACTGCGGGCTTTCTCCGTCGCGGTTCGCGCACCTCTTCCGGACCCAGACGGGCGAAACGCCGCAGCGGTATCTCGAGCTCCAGCGTCTCAATCGCGCACGCGAGTTGCTTGAATTCACCCAGGAGCCCGTGGCGGCCGTGGCGCGCGCGGTGGGATTCGAGAATCCCTTCTACTTCACCCTTCGTTTCAAGCGTCACGGCGGCGCCAGCCCGCGCGCGTGGCGCGAACGCCGCAAGGTCCGGTAGTAGCGCCGGCGATTTTTCGGTTACATTTTTCCCATTCTCGCATCACCTTTTTCCCATGCCTTCCTTTTCACCATCCTGCGCCCTGCTCCCGAGCTTCGGCGGCGGGGAGATGGTCGTGGTCCTGCTCGTGGTCCTGCTGCTTTTCGGCGGCGAGCGGATGCCGCAGCTGGCCAAGGGCCTCGGCAAGGCGCTGCGCGAATTCCGCAAGGCGGCCAGCGGGGTCGAGCAGGAATTCAAGCGCGCCCTGGACGAGGTTCCCGACGTGCCCCCTCTCAAACCGCTCTCGCCGCCGCTGCCGCCGCCGATCGCGAAACGCGTGGATCCTCCTGCGCCGCCCGGAACGTCGCCCTCGCCGTGAAACCCGAGGCGTCCACGGATCAGCCGCTGCGGCTCCCGATCACCGGCGAACTCGACCTGCACACCTTCGATCCGCGGGACTTGAACGAATTGATCCCCGCCTATCTCGCCGAATGCGCCGCGCGCCACCTTGCGCAGGTTCGAATCATTCACGGGAAAGGCACCGGACGGATGCGCGTGCGCGTGCATGAATTGCTCCGCACGTCTCCTTGGGTAAGCGGCTATCGGTTGGGAAACGAATTCACGGGCTCGTGGGGCGCGACGGTCGTGACGCTTCGGCCGGAGCAGCGAACGGAGGCCAGCGGGCCGGCGGCCGGGAGGAAACTCCGGTGAAGGGAGAGGAAATTCTCCGGGACGCGAAGGCGGCCCTGCGGCTGATGCTGCTCTTGGTCCTCGGTTTCGTTTCCGGCTGCGTCACGGCGCCGGAGACGTCCGTCACGCCCCCGCTGCTCCTCATTTCGCTCGACGGTTTCCGGTGGGATTATTTCGCCAAATATCCCGCGGAAACGGTGAACCTGCGGCACCTGCTGGCCGAGGGCAGCTCGGCGCGGGAGCTGATCCCGGTTTTTCCCTCCAACACCTTCCCGAACCACTACACCATCGTGACCGGCCTCTACCCCGCGCACCACGGGGTCATCAACAACGAGATGTTCGACCCGGGAACGCAGCGGTTTTTCCGCTACAACCGCGCGAATTCCGTGCGCGAAAGCGAATGGTGGGGCGGCGAACCCATCTGGGTCACCGCGATCAGGCAGGGCCATCCGGCCGCGACTTCCTTCTGGACGGGCTCGGAGGCGTCCATCGGCGGCGTGCACGCCACCTTCTGGAAATCCTACGATCCCAAGATTCCCTTCGAAAAGCGCCTTGAGGAACTGCTGTCCTGGATGCGCCTTCCGGCCGAGCAGCGGCCCGTCGTCGTCACATTCTATCTCGAGGAGACCAATTCCGTCGGACACAAATTCGGCCCCGACTCGAAGGAGCTGGCGGCGACAGTGAAACTGCTCGACGGACGCGTCGGCACGATGCTGGCGCGGCTGAAGGCCGAGGGACAGGTGCTGAACGTCGTGATCGTTTCCGATCATGGCATGACGGAAATCAGCGCCGACCGGGTCACGTTGCTCGACGACTATCTCGACCTGAGTTCGGTGCAGATCGATTTCTCCGGGCCGGTGGTCGGTTTGCGCCCGCTGGAAGGCACGGCCGAATCCGTCGTGCGCGCCCTGTCCGCGCTGCCGCATGCGCGGGCCTGCCTCGCGCGCGATCTGCCGGAGCGTTTTCATCTCGTGGACAATCCCCGCATTCCGCCGGTGTGGATCGTCCCGGACGAAGGCTGGGAGATCGAGACGCGGAGATATTTCGAGACGATCAGATTCAAATTCAATCACGGCGACCACGGCTACGATCCGGCGCTGTCGTCGATGCACGGCATCCTGCTCGCGCACGGCCCTTCCTTCAAAAGCGGAGTGGCCGTCGATCCGGTGGAGAACATCCACATCTACAATCTGCTCTGCGCCGCGCTGCGGCTCACGCCGGCCAGGAACGACGGCGACGACCGCCTGGTCCGCGCCTTCCTGCGCGTCCCGGCCGCTCCGGATTTGAACAGAAGGTAACGGAGGGAACGAAGTGCCGTCCGCCGGCCGAGCCTGGGTTTGCAAGCGGAGACCGATTCCAAGCGTGCGAATCACCGGTTGAGGGGTTGGTCCGGATTTCGCCTGTAACCCGGGCATCGGATAATTGCAGCGCTTCGTTGCCTCCGTGATCTTCTGTTCAGACGGATTGGTCCGCCATCCATCCGGGCGTGCGACCACTCGTCCCGATGGGACGAAAGAGTTGAAACTTTTCGGGGGGCATCTGCGTCCTGGGGATTAACACACTCCACGCCTCGAATCATCTCGCCATGAAACTCATCACCCTTCTTTCCGCCGCCGCCCTTGTGGGACTGGGCGTTTCCATTCTCGACCTCTCCCTCAGCGTCCAGTCGCTCGGACTTTTCCTCGCGACGGCCTCCGTCCTCTTCCTGCTCGGCGTGGTCCGCGATTACGCGCCGCGTCGCCCTTACTGGCAGCCTGCTGCGGAACCTGCGGTGCATTTTCCGCGCCGGCCTGTGCAGCAACTGGCGGCCTGAGCACGGCATAGCCCGGGAAGGCTGCCGGCGCCCTCCGGGTCCGTCCATCCCGCCTCCTCGCCGTCGGTCATTGCAGCGTTGTTTTCATTCCGCCTGCCGCGCAGGCTGGGCGCGCAATGAAAACTTACGTTACCTACGGTTTCTTTATGGCGCTGGGCGGCTTTCTCCTCGCCTTGGTCTTGTACTTTCTCGGGTTCCACTCCGACGCGGCGAAATATTCCTCGATCCAGATCGTCAACACGATCGCGCTGATCGCCATCAGCGTCGCGGTCATCGCGCTCGGGACCAGGGCGCGCCGCGCGGACGTCCCCGTGACGGAGGAATTCGGCTACGGACGCGCCTTGCTCGCCGGTTTTCTCATCACGCTCTTCGCGTGCCTCTTTGGACTCATCACCAATTTCCTTTATTTCCAGGTGATCAACCCGGGCATCAGCGAGGTCATCGTCCAGTCCCAGCTCGACAAGCTCGAAGCCAAGGGCGTGACCGGAGCGCGGCTCGAGCAGGCGGAAAAAATGACGCGGATGTTCATGAAACCCGCGATCTTCACGATCGTCGGCTTCCTCGGCGGATTGTTCTGGGGCACGATCATCTCGCTCATCGTCGCCGCCTTCATGCGCCGCAAGGCGGTCGAAGTCCCGGTCGCCGCCTGAACGGCAGCCCAAAATAGCGCAGGCTGGGATGTGCCTGCGCTCGTTCAGTCCGCCTCCGGCGGTCGGTTTCCGCCTCAGAACGGCGCCGACCCGGAAGGCACCGGCGTCGCAGGGACCTGCGGCGGCACGGCGATCTTCGTCTTGCCGGGTTTCACCACTCGCATGTGGCCTCCCTGGAAATCGTCGTCGGTCTGGAAGCTGAACTCCTGCATGCCTTCGAGTTGATCGAGACGGCTGCGCACTTCGGGAGGCAGCGCCTTGCGCTCCTCGGGAGTGGTCACCGGCCCCGAAAAAATCGGCTCACCTTTCGCGTCCTTCGCCACGAGCGTCTTCTTTCCGTCCTTGATCGTGAGATCAAGCGAGCCCTTGTCGTCGCTGAACACCATGTTGCTGTTGGAGGTGTTCACCGTCGTGTTCCGCATGCCCGGTTGCGGAGTGCGCTCGATGTGCACGCGCTTCGTCGGTCCCGGGCCGCCCTGGTCCATCAGGGAGAGCACGCGGTCCATG
>JAQGON010000069.1 GCA_028293565.1 Verrucomicrobiota bacterium
ATCGTTCTGCTCTCCGCGAACTGGAGAAGGTGCTGACCACCGCGCAGGTCGAAGTTTTGCGACATCTTCTTGCCGCTAAAAACCAGGAGCCACCCCCAGAATGAAAAGATCCGTGACTTTCGCAGAATCATCCGCAGTGGCTGCGGCACTCGCTTCCCGCCCGGAAAGTAGGGCCTTGTTTTTCAGGAGCGGTGCGTTTATCGCGGGGTGAATCATGTTGCGCCGATCATGAGCCAGCCATCGCCAAAGCCTTCGCTCAGTGTTGCGCCGTGTGCCCTCCTGGCGGAGGAGAATGCGCGGTGGTTTGAGCAGGAAGTCTACACCCACGGCGGACAGCTCAGGTCCTACCTGCGGGGGAGTTTTCCGAGCGTGCGGGACGTGGACGACGTCATCCAGGAATCCTACCTGCGCGTATGGAAGGCGAAGGCGACGGATTCGATCCTCTCGGCCAAGGCGTTTCTGTTTCAGGTCGCGCGCAATGTGGCCACGGATATCATCCGCCGCGCGCAGGCTTCGCCGATACAAGGCGTAACAGATTTGGGCGTCTTGTCCGTCTTAGACAGTAAGCCCGATGCCGCCGAGTCCGCCTGCACCCGCGAGGAGATCGCCTTGCTGGCGGACGCGATCGACACGCTGCCGCGCCGCTGCCGTGAAATATTTATCCTCCGCAAACTCATCCGTGTTCCCCAAAAGGAAATTGCCGCCACCCTCGGCCTTTCCGAGCAAACCGTGCAGGTGCAGGTCCTTCGCGGCATGAAACGCTGCGAACACTACCTCGCGCGACGCGGTCTTTGATTCCCCATGGCTCGCTCATCCGCATCCTCGACGAATCCGGGCCCCGACGCGGACATGGCGTCCATCCGGGATGCCGCTGCGGCGTGGAAAACCCGCGCCGACGCGGGGTTGCATCCGAACGAGGAAGCGAAACTGCGCGACTGGCTCGACGCCGATCCCCGGCATCGGACCGCTCTCGAGCGATTTGACCTGGTCTGGCAAACCTTTGATCGGCCCTTTCATGCCGGCGCAGTGAACGAAGTCCTGCAGGAACTTTCCACCCGCGCCGGCCGCCGGCGTCGCCGGACGATTGCGGCCGTGACCGGAGCGGCGGTGTTGCTGGTCGTCGGATCGATGTGGCGCTTCGGCGGTTTCCCGAACGCGATCAACTCCGAAGTCGCGAAACCGGTCGTTGCGGCCAACGCAATCCTCCTCCTGCCCGAGCGCCGCGTTTTGCCGGATGGATCGGTGGCCGAATTGAGGGCGGGGGCCAGAATCGCGATGGACTACAGCCCGGGTTTCCGGCGGGTGACATTGCTCAAGGGTGAAGTTCACTTCCAGGTCACCAAGGATCCGTCGCGACCCTTCATCGTGTCCGCGGGCGGGGTCGAGGCGCGGGCCGTCGGCACCGCCTTTCTCGTGGGACTCCGCTCCGATGCCGTCGAGGTGCTCGTCACCGAGGGGCGGGTATCGGTGAATCAGCCGGATCACGATCCGGCTGCAGGGTCGCCGTCCGCGGCACCACCGCTTGCTCCAGCCAGGACCGAACCGCTGGCCCTGGTGGAGGCAGGCAAGGGGATCCTGGTGGGAATGAACGGACAGGCCTCATCGCCGCAACTGACCGCCGTGGATCCCGCCTTGCTCGACGATCATCTTTCGTGGCGCGCACCCCGGGTGGAATTCACCCGGACTTCACTGGCCGAGGCGATTGCCGTGCTGAACGGGTATTCCGCCGGCCGCCGCTCCGCCGGTCAGCGCAGCGTGCAGTTCATGATCGACGATCCGGCCCTGAACGACGTGCGGATTAGCGGGCTGTTTCGCGTGGACCGGACCGAAGCCTTCGTCAATTTGTTGAAACAGGGCTTCGGGATCGACGCCGAGCAACGCGGCGACAGCGAGATCCTGCTGCGCCGGCCGCGTTAGCGGCGGCGCCGGTCTCCGAACGGCAGGTGGGATGTCGCCGTTGCCAGCGGCATCTTTCCACCGGCGGACTCGCTCGCGCCCGTCGGGGAGCGGCGTCCCGAGGATTTTCCGCAAATTTACGTAACAGATTTCCCGGGGACGTTCGACTTCCCTTGCATGACGCCCTCAAGCATCCTGACGTTTGTGCGGAGATTCGTTTTTTCCGCCTTGGTATTTTCGCTCCTCATCGTGCTTTCGCCGCACGCCTCGGCGATCGACGCCGGGGGCGCGAAGAAGCAATTCGACCTGCCGGCGGATGCCGCGGAGGTTTCGCTCAAGCGCCTCGGCGAACAATCAGGGCGGGAAGTGCTTTTTCCGCCTGATGCCGTGGCGGGCGTGCAGACCCGGGCCGTGTCCGGGACGATGACACCGGAGGAGGCGCTCGATCTCATGCTGTCGGGAACCGTCCTTGTCGGCGTGCGCGACGAAAAGACCGGCTCGCTGACCGTACGACGCGAGCGAACGGTGGAGCGCGCGGAAAAAAACGGCGAAAGCCGGCTGCCGCGAAACGTCCAGCGGACGACGCAGCCGGCAGTCAACGGTGACGGCACCACCGTTCAACTCGAGCGGTTCACGGTCACGGGCTCCAACATCCGGATGTCCGCCTCCGAGGCCGACAAGGCCCTGATGCCGGTGGAATTGATCGCGAGCGAAAAGATGCAATTCACCTCGGGCGAACGTCTCTCGGACTTCCTGCGCGGCCAGCCAATCATCGCGGGAAATACGCTGGGCGTCAGCAACACGGTGAATTCCTCGGGCGGCTATACCTCGCTGAGCGTCCACGGCGTGGGACGGGCCTACACGCTCTCGCTGATCAACGGCCGGCGCTTTTCGCATGAGGACACGGTGCCCGACATCAGCGGCCCGCCAATGGAGGCGATTGAAAGCGTTGAAGTCCTGAAGAGCGGCGCATCCGCGGCTTACGGCTCGAACGCGGTCGGCGGGGTCATCAATATCAAGACGCTCGACCACTACAATGGGGCCGAAGTGAAGATCTCCTATGGCAACACCACCAACACGGACTTTGCGACCCGCCGCGCCTCCCTGAAATTTGGCCAGGAAGCGGGAAAGCTGAACGTCGTTGGCGTGGTTACCTTTTCGGAAAGCAACAGCATCGAAGCCCAGGACCGGAACGTCACGCGGTCAGGCGATTATCGTCCGTTGGGCGGCATCGATCGCCGGGCCTCGGCCACCGGGGATCCGAACCGGCTGGTCGTGGGCGCGCAGACGCTGATCCTCGACAAAAGCCGTTTTTCTCCCGGGCAGTCTCCAGCCCTGCCGTCCGATTTCATCGCGTACAATGCGAACACGGACACGCTTTCCAACGTGCCGATCACCGAGATTCCGGCCGAGAAGCGCTGGCAGGAATATTGGAACGTCAACTACAAGCTCTTCGACGAGCGGATGGTGGCGTACGCGTGGGGTTTTCTCGACCGCCACACCCAGCCTGACCAGCGCACGCTGGCGACGATCCTCTCCGGCGTCACTGCGCCGGCCGCCAATCCCTACAACGTCTTCAGGGCGAACACGACGGTGTTCTACCGCTTTGGCCGCAATGAGCTGCACCCTGGCGCCGACGGCAACGTGCACCAGGGCTACACGACGAACACGCAGCAGTTCGTGTTCGGCCTGCGCGGCCAGATCGGCCGGTTCACGTACGATGGGGCGGTCAACAAGATGCTCCTTCGGCGCAGCCTGCAGCAATGGGACGACGTCGCCCGCGAACTCGCCGCCACCGCCATCACGCGGACCGACGCGACCGCGCTCAATCCCTTCGGCTACTATGCGAACGGTTCGGCGCAGGTGTCCGGCCTGGCCCCGGTTCACGGCAATGACGACTCGAACTCCCTCCAGGTCTCGGACCTGAAAATCACGGGCCCGGTCTTCGAACTTCCCGCCGGCGACATTCAGTTCGCCGCCGGGGTCGAGCGCCGGAAAACCTATACCAAGATCACCTACGACACCGTCTGGACCACGTACACCTTCGTTCGCGGCAACAAGCGCGTGAACGTCGACGCGAACGCGCGCACCGCGACCGCCTACTACGGGGAATTGCAGATTCCCCTGCTGAGCAAGCCGCACAGCCCGCTCCTCAATTCGGCCGAGATCAACGTCGCGTACCGCAAGGAGGATTATTCCGACTTCCAGGGCGCATCGATCCGCAACGCCGGAATCAAGCTCACCGGGCTCGACGACACGCTCACGTTCCGCGCGCTGTACGCCGAGGGATTCAAGGCTCCGCCGAATTCCAATCTCGTCGGCGGCGTGACGTCGGCCCAGCTCAACGGTCTCTTCGACCCGGTCCAGAACAAGACCGTCACCGTGGTCAACATCACCGGCGCCAATCCCGACCTGAAGCCGGAAACGGCCAAGACGACGGACGTCGGCGTGATCTATTCGCCGAAATTTGCGAAGGGTCTCACGCTCCGCGCGGATCTCTGGCGCGTGATCCTGCGCGACCGCGTCTATTCCCCGAGCGCCCAGGACATCCTCAACGGTCAGGTTCCGGGCAAGACGATCGTCCGCGACGCGAACACCAACCTGGTCACGATCAACGGCACCTTTGCGAACGGCAACAACCGCGTCCTGGGCGGAGTCGATTTCGGCGGCACGTACACGAAGAGTCTCGGGGCCGGACAACGCATGGTCGTCGACGCGAGCGGGACCTACACCAGCACGGCCTATGACGAATTCCAGGTGGGGAACGTGAAGTACCAGCTCGTCAATCGCGTTGCCGGCTCCGGCAACCTCGGCGGCGGCGGCGCCGGCGTCGAACCCATCCCGCGTTTCCGCGGCGTGCTGAGCGGCTTCTACTATCACGGGCCCTTCAGCGCGGGCTCCTTCCTGCATTTCACGAAGGGGCTGTACGACATTGTGCCGGGGACGACCATCGTCCGCCAGACCGAGAACTATTGGACCGGCGATATCCAGGTCAGCTACGACTTTGGTGTCCACCGGACCGGCGGCTATCGCGCGGCCGTCCTCGGCGGCGTGAAGCTGACGGTCGGCGTCGACAACTTCTGGGATGAGGGACTGCCATTCGTCGCGGGCACCACGACGGGTTGGGACCAAAACCTGGCCGACTATCGCGGCCGCTACTATTACGTTTCGCTGAGAAAAACGTTCTAGGACCCGTCTTCCTGATGGAACCGGCCACCCGCATGAGTCCCACCTTCCGGAGATTTCTGCTGGCGTTTCATGCCAGGGCCGGGCTCGTGGCGGGTCTCCTCCTCATGATCGTGGCCCTGAGCGGAGCAACGATCAGCGCGCTGGCTTGGATGCGCCGCGATGCGGTTCGCGAATCTGCTGGCGCGGGAATCCACGACGTCCGGATGCCGTTCGACCAGTTGATCGCCCAGGCGCGCGTCGCTCATCCGGCGAGCGCGCTGACGTTCATCCGGTTTTTCAAGTCACCGGGGTCATTGGTGATCGTTCGCTTTGCGGACGGCGTCCAGGTGTTTCTGAACCCGGCCACCGGCGCCCCCGTTGAGCGGGAAATTCTCTACGGCCGGCTCAACCGTTTTCTCGTCTCGCTTCATACGTTCGAGTACGCGCCGGGCGGCGGTTTCCTGGCGGGTGCCGTGGCGCTGGCGGCCCTGCTTCTCGTGGTCACGGGAGTCCGGCTGTGGTGGTCGGCGGGAAGCATCCGCCAGCAGAGGTCGGCGGCCCTCGGATCTCGTTTCCGCGGGCCGCGCCGGCTGATTGAGATTCACAAGGCGGTTGGGCTCTGCGCCGCGGTTTTTATCGGGGTCAGCGCGCTGACGGGAGTGCCGCAGGCATTTTCACCCGTTCTCGCCGGCCTTTATCCGCTGGCCGGTTTTGCCGCGCCCAAGGCGCCGCGCAACCCCATGCCGTCGGACGGCCCCGGCCTGCCGATGGAGGAGATCGCGCGGATCGCGGCGGCGCGCATGCCCGACGTGCGCGAGACCGTGATTCATTTTCCCCGGAAGGGCGTGGTTTCGATCCAGGCGACCGACACGGCTGCGCCGCATTCGCAGGCCCACAATTATCTCTACCTCGACTCCGCCACGGGCGCGGAGCTGGGTTTTGTCCCGTATGCCCGCGTCGACCTCGGTCACCGGATTTATCTGTGGATGCTGGCGATGCATCTTGGCGAGCTCGGCGGCGCGCCGGGACGGCTCGCGATGCTCTTCGGCGCCCTGGCCGTGCCGGTGCTGGCTGTCACGGGCGCCACGAGTTTCCTGCGTCGTCGAAACCAAAGACTCCCTCAATCATGAACCGAACCCTGCCTCACTGTTTCACTTCCGTTCTCTTCGCCGCCGCGGCCTTGGCCGGCCGGGCCGACTACAAGATCGAAACGCGCTTTCCCGTGGGCGGCGTCGGCGGATACGACTACGTCAATTTCGAGCCTGCGACCCGCCGTCTCTTCATCGCGCACATGAAGAAATTCGAGGTGTTGAACGCCGACACCGGCCGGAAGCTGGGTGAAATCGAAACCGGCACCGGCGCGCACGGCACGGCCTTCGCGCACGAATTCAACCACGGCTTCTGCACGAGCGGCACGACCCGCACCGTCACGATGTTCGACCTGACCACGCTCAAGGTGCTCAAGCTCATCCGGTACATGGGTGAAAATCCGGATGCCATCGAATACGACCCCGGCACCAAGTGCATCTACGTCGCCAATGTCGGGACCACCGGCGACATCACGGTCATCGATGCGAAGACCGGCCACATCAAGGAGACCGTGACGATCGCACCCAACGGCGTGCTGGAAAACATGTGCTTCGACGACCGCGGCCGCGCTTACCTCACCGAGGAGAAGGGCGACAGCATCCATGTCCTCGACCTCAAGACCTACCAGGAAGTGGCGCGCTGGCCGGTCGGCCCGGCGGTGGGACCGACGAAGGGCGCAATCGACGTGAAGCACCGGCGCCTCTTTACCGCGTGCGGAAACAACCTGCTCGCCGTCACCGATCTCGACACCGGGAAAGTCGTGGCGACCGCCGCCATCGGTTCCCGTCCGGACGGTGTGGTTTACAACGGTCGCACCGGCGAAATCTTTGTCTCGAATCGCGACGGCACCCTGACCGTCATCAAGCAGGAGTCCCCGGACAAGTATGCGGTCGTCCAGACCCTGCCGACCGATGCGGGCTGCCGGACGATCGCGTTGGATCCGGAGTCGGGAAAATTGTATCTTCCGACGGCGAAGTTCGGGCCCCTTCCTGCACCGACAAGGGAAGTGCCGAAACCGCGGTTGCCGGTGATCCCCGACACGTTCGAGGTCGTCGTGATTGGAAAATCCTAATTCAACTTGAAATCCCATGAAATCCCTTCGACGTATTTTTGTTCGCGGAATTGAACGCGCCGGCCGGAGCCCGGCATTGCGCGCGTCCAGCCTGTGGGCTGCAGCCATGCTCACATTCTCGGCCCCGGCGGTGGCGCAACCCGCGGCCCCCGCCGCGGAGCCGCCCGAGACGCCTTCGATCCCCGGAGTGCCGTCGCGGTCGGCGTTCCGCGCGGGACTGACGGCCGTGCGGCCGATCGCCGGGCTCGACACGGTGTTCATCGAGGAGATGACGTGGATGGAAGTGCGCGATGCGCTCCGGTCCGGAACAAAAACCGTGGTCATCGGGTCGGGCGGCGTCGAGGCCAACGGACCCTACCTCGCGACCGGCAAGCACAACTATGTGCTGCGAGCCACGACCGAGGCGATCGCACGCAAGCTCGGCCACACCCTGGTCGCTCCGATCATTCCGTTCGTGCCGGAGGGCAAGATCGATCCGCCCTCGGGCATGATGAACTATTCCGGCTCCATTTCGGTGACCGAGGAGACGTTCCAGCGGCTGGTCACCGACATCGCCGCGAGCATGAAAACGCACGGATTCGAGCACATCATCCTGATCGCCGATAGCGGCGGAAACGTCGACGGGATGAAGGCGGTCGCGAAAGCCCTGTCCGCCCGGTGGGGCGGCAAACCCACGATCCATTATATCGCGGAGTACTATGATTATCCCGGCGTCCGGAAATGGATCGAGTCCCAGGGGATCCATGAAACGGCCGAAGGCATTCACGACGAATACAGCATCGCGTCCGTCATGATGCTCGTCGACCCAATGTACGTCCGCATGCCGCAGCGAGTCGCCGCGGGAAAATTCAGCATCAATGGCGTCTCGCTGGCTCCGCTCGACACGACCCTGGCGATGGCGCGTCGAATCGTGGACTATCGCGCGACGGTGACGGTCGACGCCTATCACAAGTTGATCGGCGAAACCAAGTAGCCGCCCACCTCCGACTGGCCTGATCAACCCGGCAGACATCCATGGCGCCGCCCAACTCGCGGGGCCCAACCTGCCGGTCTGAGACCGGCGCTACCTTCATGAAGCCACGTTCCCTTTTTTCAACCGGCGTCGTTTTGATCCTGGCCGTGACCCAGCCACGGCTCGCGGCGCAATCCGCCCGCCCCGCCGCGGGGGTGACGCCGGCTGAGGTTGCGAAACAGGCCAGGGCCGCGCTGGCCCAGCACACGGGCACGCTCACCCTCCGCGGCCTCGGCCAACCGGTGGAGGTCATTCGGGACAAATGGGGCGTTCCTCACATCTATGCGCAATCGACGCATGACCTGTTTTTTGCCCAGGGTTACGTCGCGGCGCAGGATCATCTCTGGCAGATGGAAATCTGGCGCCGGACCAGCGAGGGTACGCTCGCCGAAGTGCTCGGACCCGATTACATCGAGCGCGACCGGTTCGCGCGCACGGTCATGTTTCGCGGGGACTGGACCGCGGAGCTGAAAAAATACGGTCCCGAAGTGCCGGAAATCCTCGCCGCTTTCTCCGAGGGGGTGAATGAGGCGATCGGAGTTGCGATCGAGGAATCACGCGTTCCCGTGGAATTCACGCTCGCGGGGTTTCTCCCGCAGGCGGTTTGGAATCCGAAGACGCTCCTGACCCGATTGCCGGCTTGGCGGAAAGCCGCCCTTCCGGTCGATCCGAAAGCGGCGCCGGTCAATCTCCCGGAGAAGGCCACGCCGGTCGACGATGCCTGGGTGATCGGCGGAAAAAAATCCGCGACCGGCCTGCCGCTGGTGGTGTCAGGCGTACAGATTGAACTGGCCGGCGCCGCTCCCCGCTACCTCGTCCACCTGGTGGCGCCGGATTGGAACGTCATCGGCATCGCCGAGCCGGGGCTTCCCGGAATTTCCGCTGGTCACAATGAAAATGTCGCGTGGGCCTCCTGCGAACCTGCCTCCGGCCAGCCGGACGTCGTGTCGATGGAAGTGGATCCCGCGAATGCGCATCGCGGCCTCGTGGATGGCCAGTGGCGCGACCTGGTGGTCACGCGCGAGCTGATCCAGGTGAAGGGTCGGCGCACGAATCCGGAGGTGGTCGAAATCCGGCGCACTCCGGACGGTCCGGTCGTCGGGGACGACAAGGAACACCAACGCGTTTCCGTCCTGCGCTGGCCTGCGCTCGCCGAGGGCGGAGCGCCGGCGCCGGCCGCTCTCGGGGCGATCCAGACGAAGGATTCGCGGGATTTCATCCGGAGCGTGGGAAAGTTCCCGTCTGCGCCGGCCCGAGGTTTTGTCTACGCCGACCGCGCCGGAAATTTCGGCACGGCGATGGGCGGACCCGCGGCAGCGCCGGCGACCGTCACGGGTAGCGAAAGCTTTCATGCGCTGACCGGCGGCAAGGGGAACGCTTCGCGCCGCGTGGAGCGCATCAACAACGTGCTGCGCCAGGACCGCACGTTTACGGTCGACGAGGTCGAACGCCTGCAGGGCGACGAGGTTTCGCTTTCCGCGCGGGAGTTGCTGCCGCTCCTGCAGTCCGCAAAGTCCATCCGCCTGCCCGTGCAGGAGTCGGTCGACCGTCTGCGGGCCTGGGACGGCGTCGTCAGCCACGACTCCATTGCGGCGGCCATTTTTGAATACTGGACGCGGAACCTGAACGCCCCGTCCGACGCGTCCCCGGCGGACCGCGCGCAACGGGCGCTCCCCGCGCTCGAGCAGGCGCTGCTCGAAATGGAGGAAAAATTCGGCGCGGACCGGACCCGGTGGACATGGGGCGACCTGCATCGGGCGACCTACGTTCCGTTTCTGCCCGCTCCCTCGGCCGCGGCGTTGGCGACGATCCCGGCGGTGGGGCGCGGTGGCGATGGGTCCACGGTGAGGTTGACCGGCAATTCGGGCCCGAGCGGCGCGGCGGTCGAGGCCGACACCAGCGCGATGCTCGTGATGGACGTGCACGAGTGGGATCGGTCGATGGCGTTGAACGCTCCCGGCAATGAATCCCAGCTGGGCGGCCGGCACTATGCCGATCTCCTGCCGCTCTGGGCGGCGGGGAACTATTTTCCGCTCAATTACACCCGGCCTCAGGTGGACGCAGCGGCGGAGGCCAGGCTCGTATTGTTTCCCGGACGGGAGTTCGAAGCCGAGGAAACCGGCGCGGCCTTCCGGCGCGTGCAGACGGACCTGTTCACGGCGCATACGCCGGTCACGGTGGTGTGGGGCGATTACGACAACGATGGATGGCCGGACCTCTTCGTCGGATACCAGGAGCACCAGGCCAGCCTGTTCCACAATGAAAAGGGTCGCTTCGTGGAAGTCGGCGAAGCGGGGGGGATCGCGGACGTCAACAGCATCCGTTCCGCGGCGTGGGGCGATTTCGATGGGGACGGAAATCTCGATCTTTATATCGGCTTCGGCGCGAACTCGACGGCGCCGAACCGACTTTATCGGGGCGATGGCAAGGGTCACTTTGTCGACGTGGCGCGGGAGTGGGGGATCTCCGACTGGGGCGAGAGCCGGCAGATCAGCTTTGTGGATTTCAACAACGATGGACGCGTGGACCTGTTCGTCGGCTTCCGCGATCGGGCGAATCGCCTGTATCGGAACGAGGGCGATCACTTCACCGAGGTCTCCGCGGCGATGGGCATCAAGGGGCCGCAGAGCACGGTGAATGCCGTTTGGTTTGATTTCAACGAGGACGGACGGCTCGACCTTTTCCTGGCCAACCAGAGCGGTTCGCTCAATCGCGTGTATCGCAATGACGGCGACCACTTCACAGATGTGGCCGGGAGCGTCGGGATGAGCGGCGAAGGCCGCACGTCGATCCTCGGGAGCGTCGGCATTGCGATTGGAGATTACAACGGCGATGGCCGGCTCGACCTTTATTTTGCCAATTACGGCCCGAGCTGGCTCATGCGCAACGACGGCGGCGGACGCTTTACGGACGTCGCGCCCGCGATGGGCGTGGTGCTCAATCAGCACCTCGTCGCCGCCGGCTGGGGCGACTACGACAACGACGGTCGGCCGGACCTCTATGCGTGCGGTTATCTGCTCGGGCATCCGCAGGTCCGCGATTACCTGCTGCGCAACGAAGGAGACCGCTTCACCGACGTGACACCGGGATACATGCTCAAGCACGACTCCGATCACGGCGTCGCCTGGGCGGACTACGATCGGGACGGCGCGATCGACCTTGCCCTTTGCGACCACGAATCGACCGGAGTGGTTTCGATCTATCACAACGAGCTTCCGGCGGCCAAGGCTGCGCGCTCGCTGCAGGTTCTCGTGGTCGATGCGAACGGCCACTACACCAAGGCCGGTTCGGAGGTGCGCGTCTATTCTGCGGGCACGCGCAAGGTGCTCGGGGCCGGGCTCGTCGACACGGGCAGCGGATACAGCTCGCAGAGCATGCTGCCGCTCCACTTTGGGCTGCCCGTTGGGGGCAAGGTCGATGTCGAAGTCACGACGATGTCGAACTCCGGCCGCAAGGTGACACGCGTCGAGGGCGTCGCTCCGGCGTCGTTGCCGGGACATTATCTGATCATCAAGACCAATCCATGAATTCAACGGGTGGCTATGGGCGCGAGCGAATGGATGCGAGACGTCGCACCACTGCGATCACCGGACTCCACTCGCTCCCGCCCATAGCCACCCACCTTTTATGAAGCATTTTCGCATCGTCACTCTCCTCGCTTTCCTCGCCGCGATCCGGCTCGCTGCCGCTCCGCGCGGCGTCGAGATCCTCTGGGACAAATTCGGCGTGCCCCACATTTATGCCCAGAACATGGAGGGACTGTTCTTCGGCTATGGCTATGCTCAGATGCAGAGTCACGGAGACCTCGTCCTGAAACTCTACGGCGAGTCGCGCGGGCGCGCGGCCGAATATTGGGGGGAGAAGGGCGGCGGGCCCGTCCTGTTCGGCAGCGGCTCGAACCTCGAGAACGACCGCTGGGTGAGGCTCAACGGTGCGCCCGAGCGCGCGGACCAATGGCTTGCGCAGCAATCGCCGGAATACCAGCGCTGCTTCGCCGCCTTCGCCGAGGGAATGAACACCTATGCGGAGCGTCACCCCGAAAAACTTGATCCCGCGCGCCGCAAGGTGCTGCCGATCCGTCCGGTCGATTCGCTGCTCCATGTCCACAAGATCGTCCACTTCGGCTATCTCAGCGGCATGCGCACCGTCGAATCCGCGGCGAAGGCGCTTTCCGGTGACGCCGGCGCCGGCGCGGCTGGCGAATCGAATGCCTGGGCGATCGCGCCCTCGCGGACCGCTGCCGGACACACGCTTCTGCTCATGAATCCGCACCTGCCGTGGGGCGACTGGTCCACCTATTACGAGGCCCAGCTGGTCGCGCCGGGCATCGGACTCTATGGCTCCAGCCAGATCGGCTTCCCGATGCTCCGGTTTGTGTTCAGCGATTTCCTCGGGTTCACGCAGACGGTCAACAGCATCGATGCGAGCGACCTCTACCGTCTCACGCTGTCGCCCGATGGACAGGGTTATGTGTACGACGGCGCCGTTCGCCCATTCGAGCAAAGCGAACAGACGCTCAGGATCCTCCAGGCCGATGGTTCCTTCCGCGAGGAGCGGCTGGTCGTCCGCAAGTCGGTGCACGGGCCCGTGGTCTGGGACAAGGGCGGGGTTACCCTCGCCGTCCGCACAGCCGGGCTCGACCGGCCGTTCATGATCGAGCAGTACTGGAAGATGGCGCTCGCGCGCTCGTTCCCGGAGTACGAGACCCAGCTCAAGCGACTGCAGGTTCCGACGTTCAACATCACCTATGCCGACCGCGACGGGCATATCATGTGTTCCTACAATGGCACCCTGCCGAAGCGCGCGACGGGCGATGCGAAGTACTGGGCCGGGGTCATCCCCGGCGACACGTCCGCCACGCTCTGGACCGAGGTTCATCCCTACGAGGATTTGCCGAAGGTCGTCGATCCGATGTCGGGGTGGGTGCAGAACACCAACAACCCGCCGTGGATCGGCACGTTTCCCGGGCTGCTCGACCCGGCGAAATATCCGGCGTCCATTGGCGGCGGCCAACTTTCGCTCCGGACGATGAATTCGCTGCGGATGCTGCACGACACGCCGAGCATGACGTTCGACGAACTGGTGGCCAAAAAACACTCGACCCATTTCGAACTGGCGGACCGGGTGCTCGACGATCTCCTTGCCACCGCGGAAAAGACCGGCAGCGACGAGGCCAAACGCGCGGCGGCCGTGCTGAAGGCCTGGGACCGGCGCTGCGACAACGAGAGTCGCGGGGCGCTGCTCTTCGAGGCATTCGCCGGAAAATTCATGGGACCGGCATTTCTCAGCATGAAGAATTTTGCGGTGGCGCCGGACTGGCATCAGCCGTTGACGACGCCGCGGGGCCTGAAGGACGCCGCGCTGGCCGTGAAGATGCTCGAGGATGCCGCCGCGGAAACAATCAAGCGTTACGGCGCCCTGGATGCGCCTTGGGGCGAGTTTCGCCGGTTCCAGATCGGGGCCACTGACCTTCCGGGCAACGGTGGGGATGGAAACCTGGGGGTGTTTCGCGTGACGCGTTATGCGCCGGTCGCCAAGGGTTCGCCCAAACAGAAGGCGACTTTCGGCGACACGTTCGCTGCGCTGGTCGAATTCGGCACGCCGGTCCGCGCCCAGGTGCTGACGAGCTACGGCAACAGTTCGCAGCCGGGGAGCCCGCATAACGAGGACCAGCTTCCGCTCTTGAGCCAGGAAAGGATGCGGCCCGCCCTGATCAGGCGGGCAGACGTCGAGGCCAATTTGGAGAGCCGCGACGCGTTCTGAGCCTCGTGCAGCTCACGGCCACCATCGTCGTTGTCGGGCTGGCGATTTTCCTGCTCGTGCGGAACGTCGACGTCCGGCTCGTGCTCTTCGGGGCGGGACTGGCGCTGGCATCGCTCGCGCTGCGGCCGCTGGTGGTGTTCGATGTTTTCCTGTTCGAGATGGGAAACGGCAAGACCATCGGACCGATCTGCTCGGCGATGGGGTATGCCTTTGTCCTGCGCGCGACCGGCTGCGATCGGGCGATGGTGCGGCTGCTGCTCGCGCCCGTCAGCCGGGCGCGGTGGCTCCTGATTCCCGCGGGATGCCTGGTCGGCTTTGTGACCAACGTCGCCGTCACGAGCCAGACAGCGACCGCCGCCGCGGTCGGCCCGATCCTGGTGCCGTTGATGCTCGCCGCCGGCTATTCGCCCGTGGTCGCGGCGGCCACCCTGGTCCTGGGCTGCTCGGGGGGCGGCAGTCTCTATAATCCCGGCGACGCGGACCTCGTGGCCATTCACGAAGCAAGCCAGGCCCCGATGAAGCAGGTGCTCGACGCGATCTTCCTCCCGCTGCTGGCGGGATTTGTCACGACGGTGGCGGCCTTCGCCCTGGTTTCCGGGCGGGGATCGGCCGCGGGCGAGCCCGTGACCGCAGCGGCGGGGATGGAAGCGACGGCGCCACCGGAGCGGTGGAAGGCGCTGCTGCCACCGCTGCCGGTGATTCTGATCTTCGCGATGATGCCCGGGGTCTTCTTCGCGTCGTTGCCGCCGCCGTTCGAGAAGGGCCTGCCGGTGTCCCACGCGATGATCTTCTCGACCGCCGTGCTGCTGATTCTCACGCGGCGGGACGTCTCCGCACAGGTGAAGGCGTTTTTCGAGGGCATGGGCTACGCCTTTGTGCACGTGATCTCGCTCATCATCACCGCGAGCTGTTTCATCGCCGGGATGACGGAAGTGGGTTTGACCGACCGGCTGGTCCGCCTGGTTTCGGGCGCGGGTTGGACGTCAAAGGTTGCCGCCGGATTGTTTCCCGGACTGCTCGCGGTGATTTCGGGCTCGGGCATTGGGCCGAGCGTGGCGTTTTCCAAGGCGGTGCTCCCGACCGTCAGCGCCGGCAATCTCCCTGCGGCGCTCGACCTTGGCGTGCTCTCGGCGATCGCGTCCACCTTCGGCCGCACGATGTCGCCGGTGGCGGCGGTCGTGATTTTCTGCGGTGCCTTTGCCGGAGTGCCGCCGCTTCGGCTTGTGAAGACCACCGCGCTGCCGCTGATCGCGGGATTCGCCGTGACCCTGGTGGTCGTCTTCGTGCGCGCGGGGATCAGGCCCTAGCCGTGTGAAGTCGACGGCCATTCGTGCCCTTTGCGCCTTCGCGAGATCCACTCATATTCCTTAATAACATGTCCTTCCTTCGTACTTTTCTTTTTCTGATGTTCATCGATTCCGCCGCCGTGCTCCACGGCGCCGAGTCGCCCGTGGAGCGTCAGGTGGCCGAGGCGGTAAAATCGGAGCGGGTCACGGTGGTCCATTTTTGGGCGCCGTGGTGCTCGAACTGCAAGTCCGAGCTGAACGAGCACGGCTGGAAGGCGTTCATCAATGCCAACCCCAACGTCCAGGTTTTCTTTGTCACCATCTGGAGCGACAAGGACGGTCGCAGCATCCTCCGTCAGGCGGGGGTCGGCGGGCAGCCGAACTTCACGCTGCTGACGCATTTGAATCCGCCCGGCGCGTCCGGCCGCCTGAGCGAGTTTTTGGGGGAGCGGATCGGCTGGCTGCCGACGACGTGGGTCTTCCGCGAGGGGCAGCTCCGCTACGCCTTGAATTATGGCGAAGTCCGGTTCCCGATGCTGCAGCAGATGGTGGACGATTCCCTCGGCAAATGGTGAACGCCGGCGAACATTCGGTCGGGAGATCGCGTCAGGTCCGGCCGCCCGTGCTCGACCTGATCGGTGATACGCCGTTGCTGCGCCTTGGTTTTCCGGTGGAGGGCGCGGTGATTTTTGCCAAGGCGGAATTCCTGAACCCGAGCGGTTCGATCAAGGATCGACTGGCCCGCTGCGTGATCGAGGATGCCGAGGAACGCGGGCTCCTGCGCCCCGATTCCGTGATCGTGGAATGCAGCAGCGGCAACACCGGCATTTCCCTCGCGATGGTCGGCACGGTGAAAGGCTACCGTGTCAGGATCCTCATGAGCGAGACGGCGAGCATCGAACGGCGGCATCTCATCACGCACTTCGGCGGTGAGACGCAGCTGTTCACCCCGACCGGGGGTTACGGCACCGGAATCGCGCTCAGCCGCCGGATGGCGGAGGAGGATCCGCGCTGTTTCCTGCCGCGGCAGTTCGAAAATCCCCTCAATGCCCAGGACCACGAGCATGGCACCGCCCAGGAGATCCTGGCGCAGGTCCCCGAGGGGCGGGTCGACGCGTTTGTCGCGGGCTATGGCACCGGCGGGACGCTCGCCGGTTGCAGCCGGGCGCTGCGCGCCGCGAACTCCGCCGTGAAGATTTTTGCGATGGAGCCGGCGGAGGCCGCGATGATTTCGGGGGAAAGTCCCTGCTGCCATTTCATCGAGGGCGTCGCCGGCGGATACCTGCCGCCCCTCCTCGGCCAGGCCAAGGTCGACGCGCCGATCAAGGTCAGCAGCGAAGACGCCCTGACGATGACCAGACGCCTGGCCCGCGAGTACGGGTTGCTGGTGGGGACCTCGAGCGGAGCCAACGTGGTCGCGGCGTTGCGAACGGCGAAGAGCCTCGGACCCGACGCGCACGTCGTCACCGTCCTCTGCGACCGGGCCGAGCGCTACTATTCCACGCGCCTTTTCAACGGCGGCTGACGGCGGCCGAAAAATGGGGGTGGGGTGACCTACCGCCGCATCACCATCAGATCCCAACCGGATTCCGATGCCGTGCTTCAGGGCGGAGGAACCTCGTAGACCTCGAGGAGCACGATCCCCGTCGAATTGTTTGCTCCGGAAACTTGAGCGGAGTAAATTCCGGGCGCCAAAGTTACGACCATTGCGGCGTCCTTGCCGCCCACCGCGAGGGGAAAAGCTCCGACTTGAGCCGCTGCGGTCGTGATCTCTGTTCCACCGGTCCCACTCGCATCCCAATTGTCGTTCGTGGCCGCCAAGGTGTCGCCCTGATAAAGATTAAGGATCGGATCCGCCAGGGTTTCGCCTACGCCATAGGATCCAAGCGTCGGACCGACTCCCCGAATCAACACCTTTTTCGGGACGTTTCCCGTGATGACAAACCCCGCGATCATGATGTTTTGCCCGGTGCGGACTTCGCCGCGGGTGGAAATGTTGACTAATTTTTGAGTCTCCGTGCCAGGAGACTGCGCCGAATCGTACACCTCCACCAACGTCAACCCCACTGCGCTGCCAGCCGCGCGCGTCACTTGGGCACTGTAGACTCCCGGATCAAGGGTCGCGACCAGCGCGGCATCCTTGCTTTCAAGGGGAAAGGCGAACCCGCCCACGCGGGTGGCAGTAGTTGAAATCAAAGTCGCATCCGTCGTCGCGCTCCAGTCCTCGTTCGAGGCGACGACCGTGTTACCGCGAAGAATCGTCAAACTGGGGTTGTCCATGGCGCCGCCCAGTCCGTATCCGGTCAACGCCGGTCCACTGGCACGGACGAGCACCGTCTTCGGCGTAGTGCCAGTGATAACGAAACCAGCGATTATCGCTTTCTCGCCGTCGCCCACCAGGCCGCGCGTCGAAATGTTCACGAGGCGATCCGTCCGCGACGTGGTGGACGAGAGGCCGCCAAAATGTCCAGTCACCTGATTGGCCACGAGGATGTCACCTGTGATCGATCCGCTGGACGGATTGAAAGTGCCGCGCAGCGAAGTCCCGTCTGCGAGCGTCAGAGTGAAGTTTCCGCCAGCCGTGGTGGTGCCGCTCACCGCTTGGCCGCCGAGAGCATTCGACGACAAAGCCATCATTGATCCGTCGGTTCCAACGATGAGGGCGACCGTCGCGTTCGCGGAATAAAGCAACGGTGCGTCGTAGAATCCGGAAAGCGCAGCCGTGGTCCCGGTTGCGGACTGGACGCTGCCGGTCAGGCTGTCCCCGGCGGTGGAAGAGCCGGTAAAGACCGAACCGCTGATTTGCCCGGAAATGGTCACGTTCGCTTGGCCGGTGATCTTTCCGCCGTTGCCGAGATCGAGAGGAGAAATCGTGCGTCTGGACGTCGGCAGTGTCGTCGTGAACCTGCCGTCCGTGCCGATGATAAATTTGATGAGGAAACTACCGCGTCCGTTGGGCAATGTGACGATCATGGTCGCCTCGCCGTCAGCCCGGGCGTAGATGGCGAAAGAGCCGCCTCCGGCTACCGTCCCAAAGATCGTGCGGGCCGCCGGCGATGCGACCGTGAGGGTCGCGGAATTGCTGGTCAGCAGGACTCCGTTGCTGGACACCTTCGCATAGAACACCGCACCCGAGTCGTTGGGCGTGACATTGTTCAAAGTAAACGTGTCGCCGGTCGCATTAGGAATCACGACGCCGTCGCGCCACCACGAATAGCTGATCGGCGCCGGACTGGACGCGGTCACCGTGAACGTCGCGGCCGTGCCGGCGGTGACAACCTGGCTGTTAGGTTGTGACGAAATGGCCACGGTCGCGAGGCCGTCGATGATCAGCTCGACCGGATCGGAAATGGCGGTTCCATAGGGATTGCTCGCCTTCAGGGTGTAGACTCCTGCGTCCGAGGCCTGGAGCGGACTCAATGAAAGGAAAAACCCATTTTTGCCGGCCAGGACCGCTCCGTTCTTTAACCACTGGTAAGTGGGAGTCAGTCCTTCGACGTTTGCCGAGGTTATGGAAAAACTGTCCCCAACCGCACGGTGATTTGTCGGCGAGGGAGGATTATCGGTAAAATAAAAGGCGGGGGCGGCCGAGCTGAGACTGGGCGGAGCGAGGACGGTTCGCTGATACTTGATGAGGCTGTAACCGGAATCCCCATCTGTCCCGACAAACGCCTGCCCGTCGCCACCCGCGGTTATGAACAGTCTCGAGGAAAGACCCGGCGTCGCCATCGTTGACGCGACCGAAGGGTCAGCCGAATCCTCGCGGATCAGGTCGAGCATCGCTCCGGCCATATCAAGCCGGTTTTCCAGGGTCAGGAAGATCGGAGACGTATTATAGAACGTAAAACGGGTGTAGAGATAGCTGGGCGGACCGCTCGGCTTGGCTCGCGCAAGAACGATGATTCGGGTGATGCTCTGCAATGACGCAACGAAAACGTCTCCCCCCGGCAATGCCGCCATGCCCAAAATCTCGCTGTTGGTATATGAATAGTTCATAGTGCCCCGCAAGGTACCGGTATGGGTCAGGCGGGCGATTGCGTAGCTTCCGACGCCGGCCTGGCGCGCGACGGCAAGTTCCCCATCTGTGGTCGCGCACAGGCCGATCGCCGGGCCGCTGATCGCCGCCGAAGTAAAGGTGGGGTCGAGCTGGCCATCGGGGGTGTAACGCTTGATCACCAACGCGCCCTCTTGGGTGACGGCATAAATATACCCGGAACTGTCCAGTGTGACATTATAACGAAAATACGTCATGGAAAATGCCGCGCCCACGATGGGCTGAAACGTCGAGTCGATCGTCCCGTTGGCGTTGAGCCGGATAATATTCGCGCCGGCACCCGCTTCGGGGAACGAACCCACTGCAATGGTCTTTCCGCCGGGCAGCGGGAAAAGGCCGAGCACGGCGGATTGTAGCACCAGCGCAGTGAATGTCATGTCCGTGCTCCCGTTCGCATTCAGACGAATCACTTCGTTCGCACCGGGCATCGCCAAGCCGTTGACGTAGCTGAAGGCTCCCGCGACGAGATGCTTGCCGTCCGTCTGCCGGGCATAGGCCGTCATTGTTCCGGGTGCGGACATCCTCGGGCTATACGCGGAGTCGACTACGCCTGAGGAACTGACCCTCGTGGCGACGATATGTCCGTTGTAGCGGGCCGATGTCAGCGCGCCAAAGTAAAGATTTCCATCGTCGCCCACCTCCGGCATCGTGACCGAAAACGGATCGGTGTCGGAGGTGGAGATGGCGCTGAAGGTCGCGTCATCCGTGCCATCTGGATTCATTCGGCGTAACTGGCGTTGCGCGGGGACGCCCGTGACTTTGGTGAGGTAAATAAGTTTTCCGGCGTACGGATCCGGTCCGTACTGCATCACCGTTCCAATCGGCCCGGCGGCGAACGTGGCGTCGGGTGCTCCGGCAGAGGTCACGCGAATCAGGTTTGTGCCGCCGCTGATTAGCACGGTCCCATTCGGCTGCGGATAGATTCCCGTCGGGTTGAAGGCGAGCGTCGTCAATGACACAGTGAACCCCGAGTCGACTGCGCCGGTCAGGCTCAGTCGGGTCAGGAGCGTTCGACCAGACGGTATGCCATAAAAATTACCGCCCGCATACAGGCCAAGTCCATCCGGACGGGTCACGACACTTGCGACGGAATCGTTTGAATCCGTGAAGGGTGAGGTGAACGAGGAGTCCAATCCTCCGCTGGCCTTGATCAAAGCCATTCGTTTCACGGGAATGCCGTCCACGCTCTGGATCCCGCCCCAGATGACCGTCCGCCCATCGGCGAGGAGAGTTGCGCGGAACGGCGAACCTTTCGCCTGCGTCGGAATAAACGTGGGGTCGGGGCTTCCGCCCGGCAACAGCCGCTTGAATTGAACAATATCCTCGAAACGGGATAACGATTCCAAGACCAGCAGCCGGCCATCGGGGTACAACTTCATGACTTGGACGTTTTGCCAAGGGAAAGAATCGTCCAGGGTACCGTCCGCATTGAGTTGCACCATTCCGGAGGCAAAGGGCCGGCCATTCACAACCGAAGGTACGTTATAAACGACCATCTTCCCGGAAGCGGAAATCCGTCGATCTAACGGCGGACGCGGAGACTCGCTTTCGAGCGATGGGAGGAAGGAGGAGTCGAGCGTCCAGACTTCGGCGCGGCCAGTGACAAACGTTCCGGCTGTAATGGCCAATAGCGCCAGGCACCGAAGGTGAAATGGGGTAATAGTCATAAAGGCGGTCCGATCGAACGTTACTGGAATTCCGGCGAAATGTTATTCCCCATGAAAACCCTGTTATACCGCATCTGCGATTCGCATAAAGAGAGGAGTCCGGCTCAGATGGTTGTGATTCGTCGGTTCAACCCACCGCCTCGCAGGCAGAAAGCCTGCGCTACACGCTACACCCGAAGCTTGAAGGCGCGGGCCGGAATCGGCCGCGTATCATCGAGTGTCCATGACCAAAATGACCTCTCCATCGAAGTAACCAAACATACATTGAAGTAACTCATCATAAGCTATTCCAACTCAGTTGGGCTCCATTTTGGTGTCCGTCAATTTGTGCGGCTTCGCGAAAGGTGACCGCATTGTAATCGACCGCGGTTTTGGGGCCTTGGCTAACTCCCTCTGTTGCGGCTCGTCTTTCGGCGCCAGCGGAGGCCGGCGAGGGCGAGGCCGGAGAGCATCAGCGCATAGGTCGAGGGCTCGGGCACGGGCGTGAAGTTCAGCACGAGGTCATTGCCGGACAGGCTGAGCGAAAAGACGCCGCCGCCGAAGAACTGGCTGGAGTCGATGGCGAACTGGGAGCCACCGGGGACGAAGCCGGCGATGCCGCCGGAGGCGCTGGCGATGGTCCAGGAGGCGGGCCCGGTGAGACCCGCGACGGGCTGGCCCTGCGTGTTGGCGAGATCGAGGGAGATCGCCTTGAGGGTGTAACCGCTGCCGGACAATCCGCCCAGGTTAAGCGTGCCGGTGACGTTCACGAAGTCCCAGTCCGTGCCGGGCGTTCCGGAGGGGGCGCGGATCTCGATTTCGAGCGCGCCGCGGTTGTTGAGGGTCAGGCCAGAGAGGAAATTCAGGGTGCCGGGCGAGTTGCCGGGGGCGATCACCACGCCGCTGCCCAGGGTGACCGGGCTCGAGAACGAGCCATTGCCGCCGAGCCGGCCGCCGCTCACGCCAAAACCGAATGTGTTGCCGAAGGTGACGCCATTGGCGACGGCGAGCGTGCCGCCGTTGATGACGACGCTGCTGGTGCCGAAGGCGGAGGTGCCGCCGAAAACGAGCGTGCCGCCGTTGATCGTGGTCTGGCCGGTGTAACTGTTGTTGCCGGCAAGAACGTTGTAGCCGGCGGTGTTCACGACCGTGGTCGGACCCGTGATCGCGACAGCGACGCCGCCGGCCGTGCCATCCTTGGTGAGGTAGTACGGCCTATTGGCTGTCGTCGTGGTGTTGAACTGCAGCACACCCGTGCCAACGCCGGTCGTGATCGCTGCGGCATTGACGACTCCACCGTCGGTGGCGGCGTCAGTACTGACAGCCCCGATGTTAAAAATTCCACTCGGATTCACGGCGCTGAAAAGGTCGGCCAGGAGAACGTTGCCCGATCCTCCCATGACATTTAGCATCCCGTCATTCGAAAGCGTGAGCGATCCACTCGATCCAAAGGTGCCCACCCGGACGGTTTGTTGGCTCGTCCATTCGCTGGATGCGCCGTCCACCAAAACCGAACCTGAGGACAGGTAACCGTAACCGATCCGACTCTCATTGGCACTCAGGAGCGAACCGCCGTTGAGGATCGCAACCGTTCCCGTTCCGGCATTACCAACGGTCAAGCCCCCGGTATTCGTCCAGGAACTGCCCGTTCCCTGAACCACGACAGAACCCGAGCCGGAATTGCCAACATTGGTATAGTTCGCAGTCACGAACCCGCCCGCAGAAACCGTGAGCGAAGCACTCCCCAGACTGCCGACATTCAGTGAATTATTAGTGACCCACGAGCTGCCCGTTCCATTGACCACAGCGAAACTGCCGGTGCCGCCTAACGTGCTATAGTCACTATTGACCGATGCTCCCTGGCTAATAACAAATCCGGCGAGATCGCCGATGTTGAGTCCGATGGTCGTCGCATAGAGTCCGGAGGCGAACGATCCACCCCGTATTTCCAAGGTGCCTCCCGTCACCTTCGTCGGGCCGGTGTAGCCGTTGGCGGCGGTGAGGACGTTGTACCCGCCTGTGTTGGTGACCCCCGCCGAGCCGTAGATCGGAATCGCGCCGCCACCCGCGGTGCTATCCTTGGTGAAGTAGTAGGGGCTGCCGGACGTCGCGGTCGTATTGAACTGGACTGTGCCATTGCCTGAACCCGTGCTGACGGCGCCGACATTGAGGATGCCGCCCGTCGCTGCCGGCGCGGCCGCGGCGGCGCCGATGTTCAGCGTGCCCGAGCTTCCGGCTGTGTCGGCGAGCAGGAGCGTGCCGATGCCGCCGGCGAAGGTGACCGTGCCGCCGTTGGCAACGGTGAGCGCGCCACTGCCGGCCGAGCCCACCCCCAAGGTGCTGGCGTTGTCCCACAGGCTGCCGGCGCCGCTGACGATAACCGTGCCGACGCTGCCGGCCGCATAGCCGATGTAGCCGAAGCCGTCCGACACCACGCCCCCGGCGGTAATCGTCAGGGTGCCGGTGCCCCCTTGGCCGACGGCGAGCAGGCCGGAATTGGTCCACGTGCTGCCCGCACCGTTCACGGTGACGGTGCCGTGGCTCCCGGCTTGGGTGCCGACATAACTGTAGGTGTTCGTCACGCCGCCGCCCGCACTGACGCTCATGCTGCCGGTGCCGTTGACGCCGACGAGGATCGGCCCGCCGTTGCTCCACAGGCTGCCCGAGCCTGAGATCGTCGCGGTGCCGGAGCTGGTGTTGTTGACGGCCAGGCTGGATCCCACGGACGAAACAAGCCCGCCGCCGGTGATGGCCAGGAGACCCAAGCCCGCGTTGCCGTCAATCAGTTCCCCGCCGATGGTCCAGGTGCTGCCGACACCGTCGACGTTCACCGTGCCCACGCCGTTGCTGGTCCAGCCGAGAAAGGCGAAGGTACCGGTGATCGTGACGTCCGCGCCGCTGAGGATGTTGACGGTGCCGGTGCCGGAGCTGCCGATATCCATGCCCGAACTATTGGTCCAATAGCTGCCGGAGCCGGTCACCGTCGCCGTCGCGGTGCTGTTGGATCCCTGCGCCAGCACGCCGAAATAATCGCTCACATGGCCGCCGTTGATGATGACGAGGGCTCCGCTGTCGTTCGCGCTCAGGGAGATCTGGACATCGCCCGACCCGGAGTGGTTGATGGAGCCACCATCGAGCAGAAGGGTGCCGGCGTGGATCGAGGTGGAGTCGAGGAAGCCAAAGTTATTGTCGTAGTTGTAGGTATTGGTCCCGTTCAGAACGAGGGTGCCGGCGCCGATCTTGGAAAAGTGGCCCGCGCCGCTGATGATGCCGGCGATCGTAACCGTGGTCGCGCTTCCGATGTCGAAGACGTGCTCGCCGCTGGGCAGGTTGAAGTCCAGGTGATTGCTGCTGTTGTAGACGAAATTGACGTTCGGTCCGGTTTGAGCCGTGAGATTGCCGTTCAGAGTGAGAAGGGCGGTGCCGTCGTCATACGTGAACGTGTGCACGGCAGTCCGGGTGGAGAGGAATTCGAGATCCTGGATGGTCGTCGAATTCACGAGGATGAGGGTATTGCCGCCGTGGTTGCCGAACTGCGCGAGGTTGGTCGGCCCCGGGGCGATGCCTCCCACCCAGTTGGTGTTGTCGACGAACCGATTGCCCGCGCCGGACCAGACGATGATCTGTCCCTGCATCACCGCCGTCGCGCCGAGGCACAGGGCAGCCATGCGAATCAAGGTAAAGAAGCGCCGGCCCATGGGATTTTTTACGCCAGCTAAGGGAAAAGCGGCAAGAGCCATTTGCCGCTGCGCCTGGTGCGACCCGGGCCCCTCGGGAAAAAACTTGGAGGCGCGGGCCGGAATCGAACCGGCGCATAGAGCTTTTGCAGAGCTCGGCCTTACCACTTGGCAACCGCGCCTTCAACAAGGCCGCGCACGTTGCAGGAAAAAAAATCCTGCCGCAAGAACTGAAATTGGCGGCCTGCCGTCTGCGTGAATCCTCCCCATTGGGCCGGGCCGTCCATGCCCGCCGTCGCGGCCGAATGTTCACGGGCGCGCGACGAATTTCTTTGATGTGCCCGAGGGCGTCCTTAGGTGACTGGGCTTCCCATGAAACCACGCTTCAGGCACGCGAAAGAAATCAGGGTCGGCGTCGTCGGCTACGGCGGCGCGTTCAACATGGGAAAGATGCACCTGCACGACATGCAGAAGGCGGGCATGACCCCGCGCGCCATCGCCGAACCCGACGCCGCGCGGCTCGCGGTCGCCGCGCAGGAATTTCCCGGCATCCAGACCTATTCGAGCGTGGACGAACTCCTCGCGAAATCCGACGTCAACCTCATCGTCCTCATCACCCCGCACAACACGCACGCCCCTCTCGCCCTGCAGTGCCTGAAGGCCGGCCGCCACGTGGTCTGCGAAAAGCCGTTCGCGATCACGACGCGCGAATGCGACGCGATGATCGCCGCGGCGAAAAAAGCCGGCGTGATGGTCTCCACCTTCCACAACCGGCACTGGGACGGTTCGATCCTCAAGGCGCTCGAGGTCGTGCGCTCCGGCACCATCGGCGAACTCGTGCGCGTCGAATGCCACATGGGCCAGTGGGCCAAGCCGGGCGACTGGTGGCGGTCGAGCAAGTCGATCTCCGGCGGCGTCCTCTACGACTGGGGCGTGCACGTGCTCGAGTACACGCTGCAGCTCGTCGACTCCGAGATCGCCGAGGTCACGGGTTTCGCGAAGCGCGGCTTCTGGGCGACGCACACGAAATGGGGCCGGGACACGATCGAGGACGAGGGCTTCGCGGTCGTGCGCTTCCGGAGCGGGGTGTGGGCGACGCTCTGCATGACGAACATCGACGCGAACCCGAAGCGCGGAATGGTCGAGGTGACCGGAACGAAAGGCACGTTCTGGTGGGACTACGACAATCACGAGACCATCGTGCGCGAGGGCGACACGACGGTCGTGACCAAGGGCCGGAATCCTCCGGCGCAGTGGCAGAAATACTATCTGAACATCGCCGCGCACCTGACGAAGGGAACGCCGCTCGTGATCACGCCCGAATGGTCGCGGCGCCCGATCCACATCCTCGACCTGGCCGACCGCAGCGCACGCGAAGGACGCACGCTGAAGGCGAAGCATCCGTAAACGCGACCGAGGGTGGGGTGACGATCGCGTCAGCCTCCTCACGTCGGCTGCTACGTGATCGGTGTAGCAGCCGAGGTCACGAGGCTGTTCGGGGCGCACGCTCTGCCGGAGCGAGGCGGATCGCGTTGTCGTGAATCGTGAGCGTGTCGACCCTTCACCGATCCAGGCCAGCCGGCTCAGGCGCGCTTCCAGGCCTTGGCGAGCTCGCCGCGGAGCACCACGGCATCGGGCCACGAGGGCGGGAGGCCGGTGATGTTATAGCCGCCGCCGCCTTCGTGATAGGGCCCCATTTCCGGACAGACAAAGAGCGTGCGATCGCGGTTCTTCGGCGACGCTTTCCAGCACGTGAACAGCGCCACGCAGAACGCGAGATAGCTCTTCACCTCGTCGGTCAGCGCGCCGCGATAGGTCACGGGCACCTGGCAATGATGGCCGTTGAACGGACGGCAGTGCGACTGGTCGCTGTTCTGCACGAGCGCCGGATGCGCAAGCAGGCGCTCGGCGTAGTTGGCGGGCGCGAGGTGCTTGACGACCGCGAAGTGGGAGAAGTCGAAGTTGATCCTGATCATCTCGCCCGTCGCCTTCTCGTAGCGCTCCGCGATCTCGTAGGTTTTTTCCGGCGTCTCGGTGCAGCAGTCGCGGTGCACCTCGAGCGAAAGCACGACGCCGCCGATCTTCTCGGCCTCGCGCATCATCTGGATCCAGTGCTTCGTCGCGAGCGCCGGCGGGGTGTCGTCGTCGTCGAGCTGGACGTTGATCTGGACCGCGCCGCTTTCCTTCTGCGCGCGGATGCGCGTCGCGAAATCCTTCGGGTCGCCGGAGGATGTCGAGACGAAGCCGAGCAGGTGCTTCAATCCGGATTTTTCCGCCAGCCGCCGGTGTTCCGGCGTGAGCGCGGTGGTGATTCCGTCAAAGCCGGCGGCCGCGCAGGCCTTTATTTTCTTCTCGAGCGACCACTGCCTGGCGGCGGAGGGATGGTTGACGAGCGACCAGAGGTTGGCGATGTGGGCGATGGAAGGCATGGGAGCGGAACGAGGACGAATGATGAGAGGCGAACGGCGGGAAGCGCGGTGGCGGTGGGAGGGACGGTTTGGCTGGTCGTGAGAAGAGTCGGGCGAGAGAGGGCGAGCGAACGGCTTCGGATGACTTTTGTTCGTCACTTATTACGCATCCCTTGTCACGGCGGATCACCCGTG
>JAQGON010000096.1 GCA_028293565.1 Verrucomicrobiota bacterium
AGCCCATATTTCTCCAAACGCCGGTAAAAGGCGCTGCGGCTGAGGCCGAGTTCCTCGGCGGCCTTGCGGGCGTTGCCGTCGCAGCGGGCGAGAGTCTTCTTGATCAGGAACGCCTCCACTTCCTCGATGCTCATTTCCTCGAGACGAGGCGCGGCGTCCTTCGCCATGTTCAGGCCGAGGTCCGGCGCGCGGATCACCTTGCCCTGCGCCATCAGCACGGCGCGCTCCACGGCGTGGTCGAGCTCGCGGACGTTTCCCGGCCAGCTGTAATCGCGCATCGCCTGGATGGCGGCGTCCTCGAAACCCGTGATGCCTTTCCGGTAGCGCTCGACGTGCCCCTTCAGGAAATGCAGCGCCAGCACCTCGATGTCCTCCCGGCGTTCGCGCAGCGGCGGAAGGTGAAGGTGGATCGTATTGAGGCGGAAAAGGAGGTCCTGCCGGAATCTTCCCGCCGCGACCTCCACCGGAAGATCGGAGTTCGTGGCCGAAATCAGCCGCACGCTGGCGTGGCAGACGCGCGAGGACCCCACGCGTTCGTATTCGCCGGTTTCGATCGTGCGGAGGAGCTTCGCCTGCTGGCTCATCGGGATGTTGCCGATTTCGTCCATGAACAGCGTGCCGCCATCCGCGAGTTCGAAGCGTCCCGCCCGGTCGCTCTTGGCGTCGGTGAACGCGCCGCGGACGTGGCCGAACAGCTCGCTCTCGAACACGCCCTCGGGTAGGCCGCCCATGTTGACGGAGATGAAGGGTTTTCCGGCGCGGATCGAAACGGCGTGCAGCGCCTGGGCGACGACGCCCTTGCCGGTGCCGTTTTCACCCGTGATGAGCACGTTGGCGTCGGAGGGGCCGACGCGCGCGATGACCTCGAGCACGGGCCGCATCGCGGCCGACTGGGCGATCAGGGTCGGCCCGCCTTTGCCGCGCAGGAGCTGGTTCTCCTCCTCGAGCCGGCGGTACGCGCGCACCGCGCTGCCGAGGGCGATCTGGTTCTTGACGATCGCGAGCAGCCGCGGGTTGTCCCAGGGCTTGGTGACAAAGTCGCGCGCGCCGCGGCGCATCGCCTCCACGGCCACGTCGACGCTCGCCCAGGCGGTCATCACGACGACGGGCAGCGTGGCGTCGACGGCCTGGAGTTTATTGAGAAGCTCGAGCCCCTCCTGGCCGCTGGTCGTGTCGCGCGCGTAGTTGAGGTCCATGAGGACCACGGCGAAGTCGCGGGTTTCGACGGCCTTCAGGACGGCGGACGGCGACTTGGCGGTCTCGATCTGGTAGCCCTCGCATTTCAGCAGCAGCCGCAGGGCCTCGAGCACATCGGGCTGGTCGTCGGCGATGAGGATGCGGGACGGGGAATCCGAAGCGACCATGTGCGGCAATGTGTCGAAGCGCGGATGGCTGGAGTCAAGCGGCGAGGCACTCGGACTTGGCGGCGCACTTCGTCACGAACGCACTGGCCGGCGGCACGATGACCGGGGCGCGGCGGGAGGTGAGGCTCCGGGCGCGCTGCGAATAATCGCCGACGAACAGGAGTCCGAGCACCGCGGTCACGAAGAGGGTCATGGCGGACTCGGGGTTGATGGACGGGACGTTGATGTTGGCGAGGTCGGCGAAAGCCGCCATGGAGTAACCGGCGGCGACGAGGAGGGCGATGAGCTTGAGGGAGGTCTTCATGTTGAGTGGGAGTGTGCGCCCCTTTTGCAGCCGCCGTGCCAAGCGATTCGCGAATCCGCAACCTGCGTGGTCGCAAAGGATAAAACTTTTCCCAGGTTTTTCCGCTCCCTGAAACTCATCCGACTCCGGGAGCGGCGCTTCCCAAAATCGGGAAGAAATGTAGCACGGGTCTCAGACCCGTGTGGGCGGACTCGGGCCAACAGAGACCGTCGAGCACACCCGTTTAGCTCGGGTCCACCTTCACGGGTCGGAGACCCGTGCTACGCCGCGTCCGCGATCGGACTCGGCGGGACTGCTCTGGATTTTAGCGTCCGGAGCACCGCGGCCTTGATCGGTCCATCGTAGAAAAAATCGAGGGCGGCCGCCGTTGCGACCGCGATGCCGAGCAGCGCCAGTCCATTGGTGCGCCCAAAATTTCCCCAGAAAAGAAGGTAAACCGGGATGTGAAACAGGTAGAGCGGGTAACTGATGTCGCCGAGCGTATCGAGGAACCGAGCGAGCCATGCCGGGCCTTTTAGCCGCCCGGCAAACCCAATTCCGGCTGAGACGACGGCGAGGGTGATGATCCACCGGTGACGGACAAAAGACGGATTGAGGGTGATCGCGATCAGGGAAACGGACAAAACCATCAACGCCGCCTCCGCTTTGTTCTGTAGGCGAAACGCCAGGAAGCCAATCAACCAGGGCCAAGCCATGAGCGGGAGGGCGGCGCCATATCTCAAGTAGGAATAGTGAGGAGTTCCGCTGCTGCGCGAGAGGATGAAAATCACCGCGGAGGCGGCGGCAATCATGGCGACCGGGCCGAAGGAAAGTCGTTTCAAGAACGGCGCGCACAGATAGAGGAAGACCTCGATCGACAGCGTCCAGACCACGGCGTTCGCCATGATCCTGTCGCAGAAAAATCCCTGCAGAAAAAACAGATTTCCCATCACTTGGGTCCATGCGGGTGCAACGTAATCGTATTCGGGCGGCTCAAGGTGTCCCCCGAACGGGAGCAGGCAAAGCGCGCCGGCCATGATCGCCAAAAGATACAGCGGCAGAATTCTCAGCGCCCTGCGAAAATAAAAGCCCTCGACGTTTTTGGCGAGCGAGGCCGCGATCGAGAAGCCGGAGAGGATGAAAAATCCAAAGACCGCCGTATGGGGCGACAGCGCTTCCAGGCGGGTGCGGACGTAATCGCCGGGTGGAGTGAAGGCGTTCAGGTGCGCGCCGGCCACGATCAGCGCCAGGTAGAATCTGATGCCGCCCAAAACCGGCCAAAGCATCGGTTTCACCCGCGCTCCCCCGCCAGGGCGGTTGCGATGGCGGGATGGACGATTTTTCCGCCCTGGTCGCCTTTCGGCGAGGCGACTTTATTTCGATTCCTGGTCCGCGTCGCAGAAGTCCCCTTTTTCATGCTGTGTTTGTATTCCGTGGGCTCCGACGCGCAAGGCTGGGCATTGCAACGATTCGTGAAAGCGCAGCGATGATTCCCGCGCCGCTTTTTTTCTCCGCCACGCGCGTGTCTTTCCCAGCGTACGGGGCATTTCGCAGTTACGCACCGTTGCTCCGTAAGTCTGCGTTGGACGCAATGGGGAAAATGGTCGGGCTGGTGAGATTCGAACTCACGACCTCTTGCACCCCATGCAAGCGCGCTACCAGGCTACGCTACAGCCCGAACTGAAGAGGGGTCACAAAGCGGGATCGCGGAAGCCGAGGCAAGTGGAATTTAAACCGGCTCGCCGGCGGCTCGTGAAACCACCGCGGAACCGAAATGCCGGGAGGCCGATCCCCTTCGCGTTTCCCTTCCTCCGCACCTCGGCGATTCGGATTGCGGTGTAACGCATCCCGGATGGTTTCGCGGCGTGCATCCGGAAGTCTCCCCATCCCGCCCGGCCCGGCTCTGGCCGGTCGCGCTCGGCCTCGGCATTTTTTTCGCCTCGAGCCGGTCGCGGCTCGCCGGTCCGGATATCCAGGACAGCGACAAGGTCGTCCATTTCCTCGTCTTCGGGCTCCTCGCCTCGCTCGTCTGCCGGCTTGGTCGGGGCTGGCGCGCGGCGGCCTGGGCGGTCCTGGCGGTTTCGCTTTTCGGAATTTCGGACGAGTGGCACCAGAGCTTTGTCCCGGGACGCGACTGCTCGGCGATGGACTGGCTGGCCGACACTTTGGGCGCGGCGCTGGCCGTGACCGTCTACACGGCGTGGCCGTGGTATCGCCGGCTGATGGAATTTCCGCTGGGCCGAAAGCGCCGGATTGAAAAAGCGCCGGCCGCTGGAACACTCGGCCGATCATGACCCCGGCTCTCGCCCAGCAACGCATCGCGGCCCTGCGCGCCGAGGTCTCGCGCCACGACGAGCTTTATCACCGGCGCGCGAAGCCGGAAATTTCCGACCTCGACTACGATCTGCTCAAACGCGAGCTCGCCGACCTCGAGGGGAAATTCCCGCAGTTCGCCGCGAAGGATTCGCCGACGCAGCGCGTGGGCGACGACCGCGTGCAGGGTTTCAGGGAGGTCGCGCATCGCGAGCGGATGCTCAGCCTCGACAACACCTACACGGAGGCGGAATTCCGCGCGTTCCACGTCCGGCTCGCGCGGCTCCTCGGCACGGATGACGTCCGCTACACCGTCGAGCCGAAGATCGATGGCCTGGCGGTGAGCCTGACCTACGAGGAAGGCGACCTGGTCCGGGCCGTCACCCGGGGAAAAGGCGATCGCGGCGACGACGTCACGGCCAACGTCCTCACCATCCGCACGCTGCCGCGGAAACTGCGCGGGGCCGCTCCGAAAATCATCGAGATTCGGGGTGAAATTTATCTCACGCAGGCGGAGTTCCGGCGCATCAACGCCGAGCGCGCCGCCGCCGGCGAGGATCTCTATGCGAACCCGCGCAACCTCGCCGCCGGCACGATCAAGCAGCTCGACTCGTCCGAGGTCGCCCAGCGCAAGCTGGAGATCGTGCTCTACGGGCAGGGTTATTCGGAGCCGGCCCTCGTGAGTTCGCAGACCGCCCTCCAGAAGACGCTCAAGGCGTGGGGGCTGCCGGTCGTGGAGCGCTATTGGACCGTGCGGGGCATCGACGAGGCGTGGGCGGCGGTGGGCGAACTCGACCGCCTGCGGCATGAATTCGCCTATGCGACCGACGGCGCGGTGGTGAAGCTCGACGACTTCGGGCAGCGGCACGACGCGGGGTCGACCGACAAGGCGCCGCGGTGGGCGATCGCGTACAAGTTCAAGCCCGACACCGCACGCACGCGGTTGAACGGAATCACGATCCAGGTCGGCAAGACCGGAATCCTCAGCCCGGTCGCTGAACTCGAACCCGTCCTGCTGGCAGGCAGCACGATCGCGCGCGCGACGCTGCACAACGAGGACGAGATCCGGCGGAAGGACATCCGCATCGGCGACCTCGTCGAGATCGAGAAGGCCGGCGAGGTGATTCCCGCGGTGCTGCGATCGATCCCCGAGGAGCGCCCGCCGGGAACCGCCGAATTCGATTTGTCCGCCGCGGTCGGCGGCAAGTGCCCGGTGTGCGGCGGAAAAATCGCGCGGGTCGAGGTGGCGGCGGAGGGCGAGGGGGTGGCGTGGAAATGCCAGAACTACGAGTGCCCGGCGCAGCGCGCGGGCCGGCTGGGTTTTTTCTGCAGCCGCCGCGCGCTCGCGATCGACGGCGTCGGCGGGGTGGTCGCGGCGAAACTCGTCGAGCTCGGCCACGTGGAGGATCCGCCGGATGTTTACGACGTTCCGCTGGAGACGCTCGCGACGCTGAACCTCGGCAGCGACGACGAGCCGCGGGTGTTCGGCGCGAAAAACGCGGCCAAGGTCGTCGCCGCCCGCGAGGCGGCGCGCGGGTTGCCGCTGGAACGGTGGCTGTACGCCCTGAGCGTGCCGGACGTCGGCGAAACCACGGCGCGCGAGCTGGGACGGCGTCACCGGTCGTTCGCCGAGCTGGCGGATTCGGCGCTGTTGCGCGCGGTGTTGAAAAAGGCGGACCTCGCGGGCCAGCGCGAGTGGGAAGCTCCGGCCTCGCGCCGGAATCCGCCGACGTCGGAGGCGGAGCGCGCGCGGCGCAAGGAACTGTGCGCGCGGCTCGACGCCGAAATCGCGGAGCTCGAAGCGGGCCCGCTGGCGGGGGTTCCGGCGGACCTCGGCCCCGCGGTGGCGGCGAGCGCGCTGGAATTCTTCGCGAGTGTTCCGGGAAAGCGGCTGCTGGCGAAGCTGCGGAAGCTCGGCCTCGATCCGAAGGGGACGGTGACTGCGGCCGGCGTGTTCACCGGCAGGACCTTCGTGCTGACGGGCACGCTCCCCACCCTGAAGCGGGAGGAGGCCGAGCAGCTGATTCTCGCCGCCGGCGGCAAGGTGAGCGGCAGCGTGAGCAGGAAAACCAGCTACGTGCTCGCGGGCGAGGAGGCGGGCTCGAAGCTGGAGAAGGCGAAGGAGCTGGGCGTGGCGGTGATTGACGAAGCGGAGTTCCGCCGGCTGGCCGGGGCCTGAGGGGCAATGACGGGCGTCTCCAGCACGCTTGCGTCGAGCGCCGACCGTCGCATGCTCCCGGGCGTCGTCGCCCCTGCATGAGCTGCCGTAGCCTCTTTTTGCGAAGCCTGGTCGGTGGTGCCTGCCTCGGGACCGCCCTCCGTGTCGTCGCTCAAAATCCGCCTCCGGGCGACGCGGCGCTGCAGACGATCATCGAACAAAACCAGCAGCTGCAGCAGCAGGTGCGCGCGCAGCAGAAGACGATCGACGAGCTCAATGCGCGCATGGAGGAAATCCGGCGCGCGAGCGACCGCCACGAGCGCGAGCTGCGCGGGCTGCAGGAGCGGGCGGCCGCCGCGCCCGAACGGCCGCCGCCGGTGGAACGCGACCGCGACCACGAGGTGCGCATCGGCGCCGAAGCCGCCGTCTCCTTTTTCAGCACGGGGAGCGCGGGGCAGTTTCCCAAGTCGGAATTCCGGGTCGACGACACGCGGATCACGCTCGAGGCGCCGGTGTGGAAGCGGGTCTATTTTTATGCGGAGCTGAATGTCCTCACGCGCGAGGCCAACGTGCAGGGCGTGCAGTTCGGCGAGCTTTACGTCGAGTTCGAGGACGTCGGCGCCGCGTGGGGCCAGCCCAAGTCGCTGAACCTCCGCGCGGGCAGCATCAACACCCCGTTCGGCGAGGAGTATGCCGTGCGGAATCCGATGTCGAATCCGCTGATTTCCCATTCGCTGAGCGACATCTGGGGGCCGGACGAAGGAATTGAAATCTACGGCACGCTCGGAGTGGTGCGCTACGCGGTGGCGGTCCAGAACGGCGGCATCAGCCAGCTGCGCGATTTCAACGCCGACAAGACCCTGGCTGTGCGCATCGGGCTGGATCCCTCGACCTGGCTTCACCTCAGCGTGAGCGCGATGCGCACGGGCGAGCTCGCGACGGTTTCGCCGGTCACGACCGTCGGCGACAATCTCTCGTCGATCTGGTTTGCGAACGCCTTTTTTCGCGCGCTCGGCCCCGCCTCGCGGACGACCCACTTCACGGCCGACCTTTATGAAGGCGACGCCGTCGTGTCGTGGAAGGGCGGCCAGTTCCGCGCCGCGCTGGGCGAGGTGCGTTTCGGCGACAACGATCCGCTGCTCGATAATTCGCGGCGGCTGAAGTACGGCTTTGTGGAAGGCACGCAGTCGATCACCGAGCAGCTTTATGCCGCGGCCCGCTACTCCGAGATCCGCGCCCCCGGCGGTTATCCGCTGGCCGGGTGGGGCAATGCGGGCACGTATTTTTACCGGCCGTCGTTCACCGAGGAACTCCGCCGGGCGAGCCTGGGGTTCGGCTACCGGTTCGGCCCGCCCTTGGTCCTGAAGCTGGAATATACGTGGGAGAGCGGGCGAATGCTCAACGGAGCGCCGCGCAATCATGAGGATTTCTTCGGCGCGCAGCTTGGCATGAAGTTCTAGGGCGTTTTTTTAACCACGGAATTCACGGATCGCACAGATTGAGCCGGTGTAGCACGGGTCTCCGACCCGTGAAGGTGGACTCGAGCTAAACGGGTGTGCTCGACGTTCTCTGTTGGCAGAGTCCGCCCAAACGGGTCGGAGACCCGTGCTACATTGCGGAAAACCTTCGGATCTGTTACGAAAAGCGGCTCGATCTCCGGCACGGGTCTGGCGGAGACTTGGAGGTCTCCGGCATCAGTGCTGGCAGTGCGGCTGCGAAGTCCTTTTATTCCGGACGATGAAACGATATTTCCTCGTGATGTTGCTTGTCCTTTCCGGCGCCCCGACGGCCCCGGCGGGCTCGATCATCGGGACCGTCCGCGGCGTGGCGCCGCCGGGCGGCGGCGAGTCGGGCGGGGGTGGCGGCTACGACAGCCGCCGGTACAAGTTTGCCGAGAAAATCGATTACGATCATCTCCACGATTTCGTCGTCTACATCGATCAGCCGCTGGCCGAGATCACGCCGAGCGCGCCGAAGCTGGCGGCGGTCACGACCCAGAAGGACGCGAGCTTCGAGCCCCACGTCCTGCCCGTCGCGGTCGGGACCAAGGTGCGCTGGCCGAACGACGACGACATTTACCACAATGTCTTCTCCATGTCGGATGCGAAGGAATTCGACCTCGGCTACTACAAGCAGGAGAAAACCCCGGAGCTGCTGTTCGACAAGGTCGGCCGCGTCGACGTGTTCTGCGCGATTCACACCAAGATGCATTGCATCATCCTCGTGCTGCCGAATCCTTTTTTCGCGACGGCCGAGGCGAAGGGGCGGTTCGTGATTCCGAATGTCCCCGCGGGAACCTACAAGGTCCGCGCCTGGCATGAACGCCTCCCGAGCCAGACGAAGGATGTGACGGTGCCGGCCGACGGCAGCGTGGAGGTGGACTTCGCGCTCGGCGTGTCCGATCTGCCGAAATACTAGGCCATGGCGGACACTTCCCGGCTCCTTCGGCTCAGCCTGCAGACCAAGGTCCTGATCGCGGTGCTGGGCTTCCTCGTCCTCCTCCCGGCGGTCACGCTGTGGATCGTCAACAGCCACATCCGGCAGCAGATGGAGGATGAGGCGCTGCGGACGCTCACGACGGCGGAGTCGGTTTTCCTGAAGTCGCTCGACAACCGCGCGCGCAATTTCGTCACGCGCTACGCGAGCGTCGTGGAGGAAAAACGCTTCAAGATCACGGCGGACCTGGCGGCGACCGCGGAACGCTCGGATCCGCGGACGATGAACGGCCTGCTGGCGAGCCTGCTCGAGGATTCGCCGGAAGACCACGTCGCGATGCTGTTCTTCGACGCGAAGGGCCAGCTGATCGCGAGCCGGCGGCGCTCGGCGGCGCTCGATATTGAAAAATTTTCGGCGACCGTGGCCCGCGTCACGCGCGCCGCGCTGACGGGCGAGCCGGCGACGGGTGTCGCCGGCCTGGACGGCAAGGCCTACCACGTGGTCGCCGTCCCGGTGGCGGCGCCGACGACGGGTCCGCTGACCGGCGCGCTGATGGTGGCGATTCCGATCGGGGAGGGGACGCTGAAGGAGCTCAAGCTTCCGGGCACCGAAATCCTGCTGGTGATCGACAACCATGTCGCGGTTTCGACCGTGGCTGGAATCGCCCTGCCCGATTCGCTGCTCGTTTCCGGCGGTCCCGCGGCCGGGGACGAGGCGGGCGGGCGGGCGCAGAGCGTCCGGCGCGTGGTCGTGGCGGGCGAGCATTTCATGGCGCGCGCCGGCGATATCAGCGTCACGAGCGCCGGGCGGCAGGGTATCCATTACGTGATGCTCTCGTCGTACGAGCAGCGGCTCCAGGCCCTCGCGGAGACGCGCCGCACGCTCCTCTGGGTGAGCGCCGCCGGCATCCTTGGGAGCGCGCTGGTGGTCTCGTGGTTCGTGCGGCGCGCGACGCGGCCGCTCCGCGAGCTGCGGGACAGCGCGGAGGCGGTCGGCCGCGGCGATTTCTCGCGGCGGATCGAGCGGTTTTCCAACGACGAGTGCGGCGAGGTGGCGGTGGCGTTCAACCAGATGACCACGAACCTGCAGACCTCGCGCGCGGAATTGGAGCAGGCGATGCAGACGGTGAAGTCGACGCAGGAGCAGCTGATCCAGAGCGAGAAACTTTCCGCGGTCGGCCAATTCGTGGCGGGCGTGGCGCACGAGCTGAACAACCCGCTGACCGCAGTCATCGGCTTTTCCGAGCTGCTGCAGAGCGTCGAGACCAACGACAAGACGAAGGGGCATCTCGACCGGATCGCGAAGAGCGCGCACCGCTGTCACAAGATCGTGCAGAGCCTGCTGAGTTTCGCGCGGCAGGAGGCTCCGGAGCGAAAACTGGTCGGGCTCCACATGATCATGGACGAGGTCCTGGAAATCATGGCCTACGACCTGCGCACGAGCAACATCACGGTGGTGAAGGAATACGCGCCGAGCATCGCCCCGATCATGGCGGACCCGCACCAACTGCAGCAGGTGTTCGTGAACATCCTCGGCAATGCGCGGCAGGCGATCGAACCGTTCCAGCGCGAGGGCCGGATTGCGATCCGCACGCAGACGTCGAATGGGTGGGTGACGATCGAATTCCAGGACAACGGCCCGGGCATTCGTCCCGAGCATCTCGCGCGGATTTTCGATCCCTTCTTCACGACCAAGCCCGCGGGAAAGGGAACGGGGCTGGGCCTGAGCCTTTCGTACGGCCTCATCCAGGAACACGGTGGGCGGATCAGCGTCCGCAGCGAGGTGGGACAGGGTGCGTCGTTCATCATCGAGCTGCCGGTGGCGGCGAACATCGCGCCGACGCCGCTGCGCCGCAGCGGCACGCCATGGCCGTTTGCGCCGGGCACGGGTCCGACGGGTCGGAAGATCCTCGTGATCGACGACGAGGAATGGATCCTCGATCTCGCGGGCGAACTCCTCCGGGCCGAAGGCCACACCGTGGAGGTCGCGGCCAACGGCCAGCGGGCGCTGGAACTCATCGCGCGCCAGAAGTTCGACGTGATCGTCTCCGACTGGAAAATGCCCGGCCTGAATGGCATGCGGCTTTACGAGCATCTCGCGGCGATCAGCCCCGAGGCCGCCAGCCGGATGTTTTTCATGACCGGCGATGTCGTGAGCGACACGTTCCAGGCTTTCCTGCAGAAAAACGAGCTGACCTGTCTCTCGAAGCCTTTTGCGATCAGCGAATTCCGGTCCGCCGTGGCGCGGAGATTCCGCGACGCGAAGTGATCGAAGCGATCGCGGAAACGCGAAGTTCGAAAATCCGGCTCCGCGGTTTCGTTTCCCCGTGCTTCAGCGGCGAAAAAACGACCGGCGATTCAATGTGAGGGAAGCGGTTCCGGCGCTTTTCTGATGCCGAAGATCGCGCGGTCGAGGGAAAGCGGCCCGGCGCCGCTGACGAAGATCACCGCGAGGAGGAAAAGGACGAGCGCGGAGAACTCCAGGGACTGGCCCATCGCGAACAACCCGTCGGAGCGGTGGACGATGAACACCGCGCCGGCGAGGATCGGGATCTGCACGGCGGCGGCGGTCCTCGTCAGGAAGCCGATGGTCAGCATCGCACCGCCGACAAAGTGGGCGAGCATCACGTAGTGCAGCATCGCGCCCGTGTAGAGCCACGATTGCCCGGTGCGCTGGAGCATATCGACGAAAAATCCGGTCGAGGTGTTGGTGATCAGGAGCAGGCCGCGGGCAAAGAGCCCGAGGCCGAGATAGATACGGACACAATCGAGCCAGGCTTCGCGATGGGATTCAGACCACAGGATGAACTTTTGCATGGTGCCTCCGGAGTTTTGGAATTCGGGGTTGGAAGCCGCCACGCGAACAAGCGCCGCGGCACGGCTTGAGCATAGGGGCGAAGGGACGGCGCCGTCAATGGCCGGCGTGGCACGGGTCTCCGACCCGTGAAGCTGGACTCGAGCTAAACGGGTGAGCTCGGCGTTCCCCGTTGGCGGAGTCCGCCTACACGGGTCGGAGACCCGTTCTACTCAGTACCCGCGTTTCTGCAGCGCGGCGCTGAGCTCCTGCACGAAGGCCTGGCTGTCGGCGGCGGAAGGGCGGTAACCGGGCTGGCTGATTTTGGTGAATCCCGGCCTGCCCTGGTTGTCGACGATCCACTGCCCCGTCACGCCGTCGCTGAAGGTCACGCTCCCGCTTGCGAGGGCGCCAGGGATGAGAGTGACCTTGTCAACGTCGACCCTCACCGTGCTCGCGCCGCCCGGAAGGTCGCCGGGAAGTTCTTCCGGGACGCCTTCGTCGGCCAAATCGTCGCCGGCCACGCCAGCCGCGTCGGCCGCACCGGGCACCGGCGCCCGCTCGGCGGCGGGTTTCGCGGGCACGCCCTTCGTGACGTCGGAGGCATCCACCTTCGGCGCGGCGTCCTTCAGGGCGAGGTTGAGGTCATCGACGAGAAACCGGACATCGCGATAGGTCATCGAGAGCTTGAACTGCTCGATGAGTTTTTTCTGGACCGCGGAGAGATTGTCGCCGGCGGCGACCCAGCTGGCGACGGCTTGTTTTTGCTCGGGCGTGAGGGACATGAAAAAAATTGCGGATTTCGGATTGCGGATCGGGCTGCGAAGCCGGCTACGTTCGACGATCATCGCGGAACTTTCAACCTTCCGCTGTCGGCGGTCAGCGATCAGCGATCAGCGGTCAGCTGTCAGCGATCAGCGGTCAGCTGTCGGCAATCAGCACTCAGCTCTCGGCGCTCAGCTTTTCAATGGGCGCGCTGAAGGTCTTTGCGTCGGCCGCGAGTCCGTTTGACTGCGGAGGCGCGCAAAGACGCGAAGAATGGAGAATCCTGCGGTTGACAGAAAGCTGATCGCTGAAAGCTGACAGCCGAAAGCCGAAAGCCGAAAGCCGACAGCTGACCGCCGAAAGCGACCGCTTTCCTATTTCGACAGCTGAGCCTTCAGGAACTCGACGCTGCCGCGGGTGGTCGTGTCCTGGTCCATCATGTTGTCCACGGCCTTGCAGGCGTGGATCACGGTGCCGTGGTCCCGGCCGCCGTAGGCGTCGCCGATTTCCTGGAGCGAGTGCTTCGTGAGCGTGCGCGTGAGGTACATCGCGATCTGGCGCGGGATGGCGATGTTGTTCGGGCGGCGCTTGCTGGTCATGTCGCTGTGGCGGATCTGATAATGATCCGCCACGCGTTTCTGGATCATCTCGATCGTCAGGACGTTTTGCGCCTGCTCCATCAGCACGTCCTGGAGGAGCATTTCCGTAGTGGCGAGGTCGAGCGGCTTGCTCGTGAGCGCGGAATAACTCGCGACCTTGATCAGGGCGCCCTCGAGGCGGCGGATGTTCTTCGAGATATTCTGGGCGATGAACGTCAGGACAGGCTCGGGTAGGTCGAACTTGAGGCTCGCCGCCTTCGTCCGGAGGATGGCCATGCGGGTCTCGAAATCCGGCGCCTGGATGTCAGCCGGCAGCCCCCATTCGAAACGGGAGACGAGGCGGGCCTCGAGCTTCTGGATTTCGCTCGCGCGGCGGTCGCTGGAGAGGACGACCTGTTTGCCGGACTCGAAGAGGTCGTTGAAGGTGTGGAAGAACTCCTCCTGGATGCGCTCCTTGCCGGCGAGGAACTGGACGTCGTCGATCAGGAGCACGTCGACGTGGCGGTACCGCTGGCGGAACTTCGTCAGGCTGTTTTCCTGCAGCGCCTGGATGAACTCGTTGGTGAACTTCTCGGTCGAGAGGTAGGCGACGCGCGCATCGGGGTTGGCGCGGAGGATGGCGTGCCCGATGGCGTGCATGAGATGGGTTTTGCCCAGCCCGGTGTTGCCGTAGATGAAGAGCGGATTGTACGCCTGGGCCGGGGCCTGGGCGACGGCGAGGGCGGCGGCGTGGGCCATCTGGTTGTTGGACCCGACGACAAAGGTCTCGAACGTATTGCGGACGTTGAGCGATCCGGCGGAGGGTCCGCGTTCGTCGTAGCGCGTCACCCGGCGCGCCGGCACCCGGTTCCGCGCGGCGGCGGCTTCGGCGATCCGGTGCGGCTGGACGGCGGCCGGCGTGCGGTGCGAATCGCCTTTGCGGAGCGTGACGTTCACCAGCCGGCCGGCCGTGAGCCGGAGGCGCTGCGTGATGAGGTCGAGGTAATTGTCGTGAATCCAGATCGCCGCAAAGTCGTTCGGAACCCCGAGCGTCATGGCGTCCTCCGTCGTCTCGAGGCACACCATCGGCTCAAACCACATCTGGAACACATCCTCCGGAAACAGCTCCTTGAAGTCGCATTTGACGGTTTCCCAGAGACTGGGCGACAGGGACAAAGAGGGCATGGGGGGCAGGCGGAGGACGGGTTTATTCACACTGGCGCCGCCGAGGGCTCTTCGTCACGTCTGCCGCCGCCTTGTCGAACGCTCCGGCCTGCAACGAAATTCATGCTCGGTCATCGGGATCAGGGGTAGGAGGAGGGTAAATTATAAGCGGTTGATGACCAAAGGCTACCTGCGGTGTTGGCGGGCGGGCTCAGGGACAAGGCAAATGGGACGTGAGAAAGAACAGCCGGACGGGAGCAAACTTCTGAATGAGGGCGCAGTAACTGTGAACCAAAAAAGCATTTCAAGAGCAACTTTCTGACAAGTTGTTCACACCCTCGCTGGGCATAACTTTCCTATTATTTGGTTGCCACGCCGGAGCCAAGTGAGCGCGGAAAAAACAGGGCCGCGCGCGGGCCACGCGCGGGCGGTGGCATCGCCCTGAAAGAGGCTTGGGAAGCGGGCTGCGAGGTTACGCTCCGGTGACGATCGCGTGGCGGTGTGATGGCGCGGGAACTACGCGCGCCGCGGAGTTCGGTCACGCGTGGGCCGGCGCGGGGTCGAACCATTTGCCGTGTTCCTTGATAAGCGCGACGAGCCGCGCGTCGGCCTCGGCCTGCGGGAGGTTGTACTGCACGCAGTTTTTTCCGACGTAGAGATTGATTTTCCCGGGCGCGCCGCCGACGTAGCCGAAATCGGCGTCCGCCATTTCGCCGGGGCCGTTCACGATGCAGCCCATGATCGCGATCTTCACGCCGATGAGGTGGCCGGTCTGCGCGCGGATCCGCTGCGTGGTGGTCTGGAGATCGAAGAGCGTGCGGCCGCAGCTGGGGCACGCGACGAACTCGGTCTTCGAAATGCGGGCGCCGGCGCCCTGGAGGACGTTGTAGGCCAGGCGCGTGGCGCGCGCGGGATCGGGTTCGGTCTCGATGCTGACGAGGTCGCCGAGCCCGTCGCAGAGGAGGCCGCCGGTGAGGAACGACGCGTCGAGCAGGCGCGAAAGGAACGTGTTGTCGCCGCGGATGGCGGTGCCGGGCGTGTTGCGGATCCAGAGCGGGGCGCGCGATCCGATCGAGCGCAGGCCGGCGGCGAGCTGGCGGTAGGCGCCGAGGGCGTGGGAAGGGCCCATGGCGGATGCCGGAGGGCGGACCGCGGAAAGCGTGACGAGCAGACGGTCGTCCCGCTGTTGCTGGAGGGTGGAAGCGAGCGGGGGAAAATCCGCGGGAGCGAGGGCCGCGGCGAGGAGGAACTGATGCTCGAGTGCGAATTGGGCGAAGGAGGCGAGGCTCGCCGCATCCGACGGGCCGAATTCGCGTGCGAGAATCGTGCCGGGCGGCAGGTGCGCGGCGGCGGCTTTCAGGTCGGCGAGCGCAATGGCGGGCGCAAGTTCGAGCGCGTAGGACGACGTTCCAGGCGAGGGAAGCCGGACGAGGTCGCCCGGGGCGCCGATCTGGACGAGAATCACCTCGGCCGGCGTGTCCTTGAGTTTTCCCGCCGCGAGCTGGGCGAGGGTGGCGGCGACGTCTGCGCCGGCGCGCACGATCACGCGCGGCGGCTGCTCCGGCCCGACTGTAACGCCCGGCCCCAGGTGAAGGGTCGTCGTTTCCCGCCGCGCAAAATGATAGGGATCGATTCCGTCCTCCGAACGTTCCGCCCGCGGGTCTCCGGCGTCCGGAATCCACAGCGCCATTGCCTTGTCCGCGATCGCGCGGGCCACGGGAATCTCGTAAACGCTGTCCTCGGTCAGCGAGACGCGAATCGTGTCGCCCAAGCCGTCCAGCAGCAGCGAGCCAATCCCGATGGCGCCCTTGATGCGTCCGTCCTCGCCGTCACCCGCCTCGGTCACGCCGAGGTGCAGCGGATAGCGCATGTTTTCCTGCGACATCCGCTGCACGAGGAGCCGGTAGGCCTGGATCATCACCTTCGGGTTCGACGACTTCATCGACAGGATCAGCTGCCGGTAGCCGTGCGCTTCGGCGATGCGGAGAAATTCGAGCGCGCTCTCGACCATCCCGAGCGGGGTGTCGCCATAGCGGTTCATGATCCGGTCGCTGAGCGAGCCGTGGTTCGTCCCGATCCGCAGGGCGCGGCCGAGGTCGCGCGCGCGCCGGACCAGCGGGGAGAACGAGTCGTGGAGCCGCTGCAGCTCCGCGTCGTAGTCGGCGTCGGAGTATTCGCGGACTGCGAATTTTTTCTTGTCGGCGTAATTGCCCGGGTTCACGCGCACCTTCTCGACGTGCTCGACCGCCTCCATCGCGGCGCTCGGGAGAAAATGGATGTCCGCGACCAGCGGAATGTGGCCGAAGCCCGCGGTCGTGAACTGCGCGCGAATCTCCCGGAGGCATCTGGCGGCGGCCACGTTCGGGGCGGTGATCCGGACGATCTCGCAGCCGGCCTCGGCGAGGGCGACCGACTGGCGCACCGTCGCGGCCACGTCCTGCGTGTCGCTGGTGGTCATCGACTGGATGCGGATCGGATTCGAGCCGCCGATGCCGACGGAGCCGACTTTCACCTCGACGGTGGGCCGGCGCACAGTGTGGAAACGTGACGCGCAATACGACATGCGGGCCGGACTCAGGGTTTCGAGGCGGCGGGCACCGGACCGACCCGGGGCAGATCGACGCGATTTTCGCGGCGAAGCCGGGCGACGTCGAAACAGCTCACGTAGATGATCATCGAGAGCAGCAGCACCATGAAAACGCTTTGGGCGGTGATCACCAGGTTGACCGGCAGCGGCCGTCCGCGGAGGCGCGCGACCGTGGCAAACACCATCTGCCCGCCGTCGAGCACCGGGATTGGCAGGAGATTGAAGATCGCGAGGTTGACGTTGATCAGGATCGTGAACCACAGCAGCCGCCGGAAGTCCCACTGCGCCTGGCGGTGGAGCTCGCGGGCGATGCCGATCGGCCCGGTCAGCTTCGAGGGCCCGATGTCCGACGACGGGCTCAGCAGCGCCCCGAGCGTGCGGAACGTGCCCGAGACATTATCCGCGATCTGGGAGAACGGCGAGGGATGGATGATGACGATGCTGTCGCGGTAGCGGATCCCGACGCGCGCCACCTGCTTGTTCGACCCTTCGTCGAGTTCCAGCCGTGGCTGGATCGGCAGCTTCAGGTCCCGGTCGCCGCGCCGCAGGGTGAACTCCACCGCGCGGGAGGCGTTCTTCGCGAGGTACTCGCTGACCGAAACGCGCTGGAACAGCGTGGTGCCGTCGACCGCGAGAATGCGGTCGCCCGGTTTGACTCCCGCCAGTTCCGCGGGCGAGCCGGGGACGACGGAGTCGACCGAGAGATCCTGCGAGGGCTCGATGCCCGCGCTGCGGACATTCTCGTCGCCGACGAGGCGCGGATACACCGTCAGCTCGAGCGTCTGTTCGCCGCGAGCGATGACGAAGAGGGATTTCCGGCGGCCGTCGCCGGCCCGGTCGCGGCCGAGGAAGATATTGGTGATGATGTCCTCGAAATTGTTCACCGTGGTCCCGTCGATGGATTTCACGACGTCGCCCGCGTGCAGTCCGGCTTCCATGGCGGGATTCGGGACGACCGAGCCGTCCGTCAGCTTCAGGGTGGGCGCGATGTTGCCGATCTGGGTGGTGTTCAGCTCGGAAAAGGTCGGCTGGCCGGCGACCCACACGATGCAGGCCAGGGCGAACGCGAACAGGACGTTGAAGGCCGCGCCGGCGGCGAACACGATCATCTTGCTCGGGTAGCGGATCGGGGGAAGGGAATCGACGTCGACCTGGCTCGCGCCTTCGACCGGACCGAGATCGGCGAGCTGCGGCAGGAGCACATAGCCGCCGAGCGGAATCCACGCCAGGCGGTATTCGACTCCGTCCCGGCCGGTCCACGAAAAAATCGGGGGACCGAAGCCGATCGAGAACCGCTCAACCTTCACGCCGCGCCAGCGGGCGGCGAGGAAATGGCCGAGCTCGTGCACGAAGATCGAGGCGCCGAAAAAGAGCACGACGAGCACGCCGGACCAAATGTTGCCGAACACGCTGGGGAGGGACTCGAAGGACATGGCGGATCAGGAGGCCCGGCGGAGGAGATTCGTCGCGGTGCGGCGGGCGAGGGCGTCGACCTCGAGGACCGCCTCGAGCGTCGGAGGTTCAAAGTTTTCCACGGTCTGAAGAGTTTGATCGATGATGCCGGGAATCGCAAGGAAGGGGATGCCGCCGTCGAGGAAGGAGGCGACGGCGACCTCGTTGGCCGCGTTGAATGCCGCCGGCGCGATGCCGCCGGCCATCATGGCCTGGCGGGCGAGGCGGAAACACGGGTAACGGCCTTCGTCGACCGGGCGGAATTCGAGCCCGAGCAGCTTGGTGAAATCGAGGGCCGGCTCGACTCCGGGCGCGCGCGCAGGGTGCAGGAGCGCGTGCTGGATCGGAAAGGTCATCGAGGGCGGCGAGAGCTGCGCGAGCATCGCGCCGTCGGTGAATTCCACCAGGCAGTGCACGATGCTCTGCGGATGAATCACGGCCGTGCACTGCTCCGCGCGCAGGCCAAACAGCCACTGCGCCTCGATCAGCTCGAGACCCTTGTTGGCGAGCGTCGCGGAATCCACCGTGATCTTCGGGCCCATCGCCCAGTTCGGGTGCTTGACCGCATCGGAGGGAGTCACGTGCGCGAGGCGCTCGGCCGGCCACTCGCGAAAGGCTCCGCCGCTCGCCGTGAGCACAATGCGCCGGACGTGGTCGGCGCGGGTGCCGCCGCCGCGAGCGGGCGGGTGTCCCTCCAGGCATTGGAAAACCGCGCTGTGCTCGCTGTCGACGGGCAGCAGCTTGGCCCCGTGCCGGCGGGCTTCCGCCATGATGAATTTTCCCGCGAGGACGAGGATCTCCTTCGAAGCGAGGGCCAGGTCCTTGCCTGCGGCCAGCGCGGCCAGCGACGGCGCGAGGCCGGCGGTTCCAACCACCGCCACGAGCACAAGGTCCGCCTCGGGCAGCCGCGCCAGCTCGACGAGGCCGTTCACTCCGCCGTGCAGCCGGGTCCCCGCAGGAAAGTCGGCGGCTTTGGCGGCTTGGTAGGCGTCGTCGTCAAACACCGCCACATGCGGCACCGCAAAATCCCGCGCGATCTGCGCGAGGCGCGCGTGGTTCGTCCGCGCGGCCACGCCGACGAGCTCGAGCTTGTCGCGATGCGCGGCGATGACGCGGAGGGTGCTTTCGCCCACCGAGCCCGTGGCGCCGAGCAGGACCACGCGCTTGCGGAAAGATGAAGAGGAAGCAGCCACGAAAGCGGACGGTTATGCCGGAAGCGTTGCGCCTTGGGCAAGCGCGGGCTGCAGGGCGTGTCATGGGTCTCCGACCCGTGAGGCTGGACTCGAGCTCGACGACGACGCCTGACGTTCACCGCCGGCGGCGTCCCACTCCACGGGTCGGAGACCCGTGCCACTACGGGAGCCCGAGGAGAAAAAATCCCAGCGGCGCGGTGAGCAGCAGGCTGTCGCTCAGGTCGAAAATGCCGCCGATGCCCGGGATGCCGGCGCCGGAATCCTTGATCGCCGCGCGGCGCTTGATGATCGATTCCACCAGGTCGGAAACGATCGCGACCACCGCGATCGGCGCGGCCAGCAAAGCGGCGTGGAGCGGCGTCATCTGTAGCGGCAGGTGAGCGCGTCCGAGCCAGGCGACAAGCGCGCCGATCCCCATCGAGATCGCGACGCCGCCAATGGCGCCTTCCCAGGTTTTCTTCGGCGAAATCTGCGGGGCCATCTTGTGGCGGCCGATGGCCATGCCGGTCAAAAGCGCCCCCACGTCGCAGAACTTGGCCACCGCAATGATCCAAAGGCACAGCAGCAGCCGGCCGTTTTCCGAGACCACGTCGTTCGGGAGCGGGGTGATGACCCGCACCAGATACTGGAGCGTCAGCGCCACGTAAACCAGGCCGAAGACCGTGCTGGCGAGGGCTTCGACGCGCGTCTGCGGTTCGCGCTCGGCCAAAATCCGGATCGAAAAAACAATCAGGGCGAGCGGGAGCGCATGCGAGAAGACCGGCAGGCCGGTGTGAAGCTGCAGCCACGGCGCGAGCGTGATGAGGCCGCCGAAGGTCATCCCGAACCGGCTGAACGGCGCAAGCCCCGCGCCGGCGAGCAGCTGGTAGAATTCGCGGAGCGTGAGGACCGAAATCACCCCGACGAGCACCACGCCGCCGGTGGAACGGAAAAACCACAGCGTCGCGAAGACGAGGCACCAGAGAATCGTTGTGCTGAGGATACGCTTGCCCATGGCCGTCAGGCGGTGGTCGTCGGGGCGGGCTTGACCTGGTCGGTGGTGAGGCCGTACCGCCGCTCGCGGCGCGCGTATTCCGCACAGGCCGACACCAGCTCGGCCTTGCCAAAGTCGGGCCAGAGCACGGGCGTGAACACCAGCTCGGCGTAGGCCCCCTGGAGCAGGAGAAAATTGCTCAGCCGCGTCTCGCCCGAGGTGCGGATGATGAGGTCGGGATCGGGCAGGTCGGCCGTCGCGAGGTAACGGTTGAAGGTGGCCCAGGAACCGTCGTTCAGTTTTTCGCGTCCGGCGGCGACGGCTGCCGCGTAGGCGCGGGCGGCGTCGACGACCTCGGTGCGCGAGCCGTAGTTCAGCGCCAGCACGAGTGTGTAGTCGGTGAAATGCGCGGTTTCCGCGATCGTGTGCCGCAGGTGCTTCTGCACGCCGGCCGGCAGTTCGTCGATCCGCCCGATGGTCCGGAGGCGGACGCGGTCCTTCACGAAGGTCTTCAATTCCTGCTTCAGGTAAAATTCGAGAAGGCTCATGAGGCCGCCGACCTCCGCCTTCGGGCGATTCCAGTTTTCGACCGAGAACGCGTAGAGCGTGAGGATGCGGATTCCGAGGTCGCGCGCGGCGTTCGTGACGGTGCGGACGGCTTCGACCCCGCGACGGTGGCCCTCGAGCCGCGGGAGCCCGCGCTGTGCGGCCCAGCGCCCGTTGCCGTCCATGATGATCGCCACGTGCGCCGGCACGTTGGCTTTTTCAGCAGGCTCGTTTCGGACGGAGTGGGGCATGCGAAAACCCGGAGTTAGGTTGGAGGGGCGAGCTTTGACAAGCCGCCTTGTCGGAAGTTCGCGGTGCGCGGCGTGGAGACCGGTGCCACCGCTTGCGCTGACGGAGCACCCGCTTAGCTTCGGGACATGTCGACCAAAACCCTTGCGAAGGCAAAGATCACCGCGGCGCTCGAGGCGCTGCCGGCCTGGACGTTCAAACGCGACGCTCTGGTGAAGACGTTCATCTTCGCCGATTTTCGCGAGGCGCTGAGCTTCATGGTCCGCGTCGGATTCGAGGCGGAAGCGATGAATCACCATCCGGAGTGGACCAATACCTACAACCGCGTCGTGATCCGCCTCAACACCCACGATGCCGGGGGAAAAGTGACGGAAAAGGACCTCGCGCTCGCGAAAAAGATTCAGTCGCTCTCGTGGGTGGGGTGACGCGCCTCCAGCCTCGCGACGTCGGCTGCAACCTTGGTTCGAGCGCAGCTGCGCCCGCGGATCGACCGCGTCGCTACTCCGGCGCGATTCTGCCGGCGGTGGAAATTGCGAGGGCGAGGAAAGCCGCCGCCGACGCCCCAGCCAGGAGCATGCACAAATCCATCCATGCCCCGCGGCGGAGTCCCGTTTCCGGCCAGGGGTATTCCAGCAAATCGCCGGACGCCCCGACGCGTGACGGCGCGGTGAGGAAGCGCGGAAGCGCCTTTTCGATCGTCGGATCGGCCAGCAGATTTTCCAGATAACCCGGGTCCGGATACGGAAGCATGGGAGAGGACACGCCCTGCAGCGCGGATTTCTTTTCCCCGGAATAGTAGCGGGTCACCACGCCGATCTGCCCCTGCGCGATGGATCGCATGACCGGGATGTCGTGGACCATGTGGCTTCGCGTAAACTGCCACGCCTTCAGGCCGACGCATCCGGTCCAGACGATCGCGAAAGAAAATGCGAGGGCCGCATTGGCGAGGACGCCGACGGCGAAGATGTCATAGTACCGCGGCGCCATCGCGGCGACGGGATCGCTGCGGATGAAAGCGATGCCGCCGATCTGGAGAGCCGTCCAGACCGCCAGCGAGAGGAAGACGACGCCCGCGCGGGAACCCGCCTGAAACAGGGCGACGGCTCCCGCGATCGCGGGCAACCAGAGCAAGAGCGCGAACCACGAAGGCTGCATCGCCGGCCAGGAGAGCCCGTGCAGCACGGTGTGCGCGATATTCCCGACGTGCGGTTTCGAATTTTCGAGACTGGGGCTGCGAAGAATCAGGGAGGCTCCCGCCGCAATCACCGCAAGGTTGACCGCGATCGCGGCGATAAACGCCGCCCGGGACAGGAGCTTCGCACGGAATCGCCCGATACAAATCCCCACGCCGACCAGCGAGGCGAGCCAGCCGCTGCCAAACGAGAGAATGCCGATCGCCGCCGAAACCCCCGCGAGCCACCAATCCCGGTCGAACCCCCGCATCGCGCACGTCGCCACGATCTGCAGCGCGGCCGTCAGCACCAGCAGCTCGATGCACGACTGGAATCCCCAGAGCGTGTTGCCGTAGAAGAGAGGCGACCCCAACCAGATCGCCGCCACGAGCGCGGCTCCGGCGACGGCGCGCCCAGAAAATTTTCGCAGCACCGCTTCCAGCACGCACGCAAAGGCCGCGGCAACGAGCGCATTGTTCACCAGCATCTCCGCCAGCACATCCCAGCGCCCCGTGAGCCGATACAGACCATACGCGATCAGCCGGGTCGTGACATGGAGGTGGTCGCCGTTCGGAATGAAAAAATTGTGCCACGTGAGCGCATGCCGCGCGTCCTGCACAAAGAGGTGCGTCGCCTCCGCGATCCACTGGTCGTGAAAGGGCACCGGCGAGCCGGCATAAAAAACGGTCGCGCTCCGGAGCGCGAAGATCACCGCGCCCAGCAGCGCGGCCAGGGTCGCGGGCCGCAGGCGGATCGACGGGGGCGGCGGCCGGAGCATGAGCGGGAGGCGCGCCGTGGCCGGTAACATCCGTCCCGCCGCGCTAGGGGCGGACCTGGCCGGTTCCCTCGATCACGAACTTGTGCGTGCACAATTCGCGCAGGCCCATGGGTCCGCGCGCGTGCAGCCGGTCGGTGCTGATGCCGATCTCGGCGCCATAGCCGAATTCGAAACCGTCGGTGAAGCGCGTGCTCGCGTTCCAATAGACCGCCGCGCTGTCCACCTCCGACAGGAAGCGGCGGGCGGCGTCGTCGTCGCGCGTGACGATCGCATCGCTGTGGTTGGAGCTGTCGCGGTTGATCGTCGCGATCGCCTCGTCGAGCGAGTCCACGACGCGGATCGCGATGACGTAGTCGAGAAACTCCGTGGAAAAATCGGCGGGCCGGGCGGAAACGTGCGGAATCTGCTCGCGCGCCAGGATGGCCGCGCTCGCCGCGTCGCAGCGCAGCTCGACCTGGCGGGCGGACAGCGCACGCGCCGCCGACGGCAGGAAATTCTCCGCGACCGCGCGGTGCACCAAAAGCTGCTCGGCGGCGTTGCACGCGCTCGGCCGCGAGGCCTTCGCGTTGACGGTGATCGCCTCCGCCATCGGCCCGTCCGCGGCGGCGTCGACGTAGACGAAGCAGACTCCCTTGTAATGCTTGATCACCGGAATGGTGGAATTTTCCGCGACGTACCGGATGAGGCTCTCGCCGCCCCGCGGGATGATGCAGTGGATGAGGGAGTCGAGCTTCAGCAGCGTGACGAGCGCAGCGCGGTCGGTGGTCGGCACCAGTTGCACCGCGTCTGCCGGCAGCCCCGCGGCGGCGAGCGCGCGCGTGATCAACGCCGCCAGCGCGGTGTTGGTGTGAAAACATTCCTTGCCGCCGCGCAGGATGCACGCGTTGCCGCTCTTGAGGCAGAGCACCGCGCAGTCGATCGTCACGTTGGGACGCGCCTCGTAGATGATCCCGATGACGCCGATCGGCACGCGCAGCTTCCGGATGCGGAGCCCGTTGGGCCGGACGGATTCCTCGAGCACATCGCCGACCGGGTCGGGCAGCGCGGCGACTTCGCGCACCGACTCGGCGAGATGTTTCAGGCGCGCGGGAGTGAGGGTGAGGCGATCGCGCGCCGCAGGGGTCAGTGCCGCCGCTTCCGGCGAGGCGAGGTCGCGGGCGTTCGCCTCGAGCAGGGCGGCGCCCGACCGGTCGATGCTGCCGGCCAGTTCCA